>LFFF01000035.1 GCA_001510415.1 Actinobacteria bacterium casp-actino6
GGTACTGGGTTCACGCAGCTACGACACCCTGTCCGGACTCGGGCCGCCGCCGTTGCGGGCCGGCGACACGCTCCCGGTGGGCGGGCCGGCCGGGAGCTTCCCCGAGATCGATCAGGCCCCCATCGCCCCGCTCGACAACGGGCCGGTGGCGCTGCGGGTGATCCCGGGACCGCGCGACGGCTGGTTCACCAACCCCGACGCCCTGGTGGGCACCCCCTGGGTGACCTCCGAGCACAGCAACCGGGTAGGCATCCGGCTGGCCGGCCCGCCGCTGCGGCTGCGGTGGCCGGATCGCCAGCTGCCCAGCGAGGGCGCCACCCGCGGCGCGGTCCAGGTACCGCCCAACGGCCAGCCGGTGATCCTCGGGCCCGACCATCCGGTCACCGGCGGCTACCCCGTCATCGGTGTGGTCGCCGATTCCGACACCGACCTGCTCGCCCAGCTGCGGCCGGGCCAGCCGGTCCGGCTGCACTGGGACCGGCCCCGTATCCCCGCGCCGGCGACGCCAGGCTGGTAGAGCTGAGAGGGTGTCGACGACGTCATCTTTCCCGTCCCCCCGGCAAGTCCACACCGCCCGACTGGTCCACACCAGCGACCTCGACGCCGAGACCCTGAACAACGCTCGGCACTTGCTCGTCGAGGCCTATGGCGGGGAGTTCACCGACGCCGACTGGGAACACACCCTCGGCGGCATGCACGCGATCATCGGCCACCGCGGAATGCTGATCGCCCACGCCGCGGTGGTCCAGCGCCGTCTCCTGCACCGAGGCCTCGCACTACGCTGCGGCTACGTCGAAGGCGTTGCAGTGCATCAGGATTGGCGCGGCCAGGGGCTGGGTGCGGCGGTGATGGACGCCATCGAGCAGGTCATCCGCGGTGCGTATCAGATCGGCGCGCTGAGCGCCTCGGGGGCGGGACAACGGCTCTACCGGCCACGCGGCTGGCTGTGCTGGCGGGGACCCACCTCGGTGCTCGCTCCCAGCGGGCCGATCCGGACTCCCGACGACGACGGATCGGTCTTCGTCCTGCCGGTCGGGGCGGATATCGACCCGGACCTGGACCTGGCCTGCGACTGGCGGGACGGCGACGTCTGGTAGTTCGCGCAGGGCGAACATCGGCCGGAACATCAGCGTGGTGCGCTCACATCGCGATCAGCCGGTAACCGCCGGCCGTGAAGGCGACGAACCGGTGCGGGTCCGCGGGCCCGCACCGGTTCGTTCCATAATGGCGGTCATGCCCCCCGCCGACGTCAACGCCTACAACGCCAGCACCGCCCAGGACATCGACCCGGGGGCCATCCATCCGGAGCTGCGGCGGATCGCCCGGTTCATCCCCCGGCAGATCGTCTACCGGTGGTCGATCCCGCTGCTGCGGAAAGCGTCAACCGCGAAGGCGCCGGGCAATCACCGGCCCGAAGCGCTGATCCTTCCCTCCGGGGTCGGGGTGCGGCTGTTCCGGCCCGACGGAGCGGACGATCGGCTGCCGGCGCTGCTGTGGATCCACGGCGGCGGATACGTGCTGGGCGGTGCGGCCCAGGACGATGACACCTGCCGGGCCTTCGCCGACAGACTGGGCATCGTCGTGGCGGCGGTGGACTACCGACTGGCCCCGGAGTATCCCTATCCGATACCTGTTCAGGACTGCTACGACGTCCTGACCTGGCTGGCCGGACTGCCCGGGGTGGACGCCGGCCGGATCGCGATCGGCGGCGCCAGCGCCGGCGGCGGGCTGACCGCCGCCCTGGCCTTCCTGGCCCGTGACCGCGGTGAGATCAGCCCGGTGCTGCAAGTCCTGTCCTATCCCATGCTCGATGACCGCAGCACCGATCCCGCACTGGACCACCGCGGTTTCCGGCTGTGGAACACCGCGAGCAACCGGATCGGCTGGAGTTCGTATCTCGGCGGCGCCGATCCGGACGTCGCGGTCCCGGCGCGTCGCGGCGATCTCGCCGGCCTGCCACCCGCGTGGCTCGGGGTCGGAACCCTCGACCTGTTCCACCGCGAGGGCCTGACCTACGCGCGGCGACTGGTTGAGGCCGGCGTCGGATGCGAGGTGCACGAGGTGCCGGGGGCGTTCCACGGCTTCGACAAACTCGCCCCGAATACCTCCGTGTCCCAGGCCTATTTCGACGGCGCATGCGCACGCCTGCGCGAGGCCATGGCGCTGGGCGGCTGACCGGCGATGTCGACCGCACTCAGCCCGGAGCAGACCGACCTGCGCGACGCCGTCGCCGACCTGATGACCAAACGCTCACCGCAGTCCCAGGTTCGTCGGCTGATGGCCGGGGAGGCCGGCCACGACCCGGACATCTGGGCCGACCTGGCGGCGATGGGCCTGCTCGGATTGGTCATTCCGGAGGAATTCGGCGGGTCGGGCGCCGGAGCGGCCGAACTGGCCGTGGTGAGCGAGCAGATGGGCCGGGCGCTGATGGTGGGCCCGTACCTGTCCACCGCGGTGCTCACCCCGCATCTGCTGCTGAGCCTCGGTGACGCCGACGAGTGTGCCGAGGCACTGCCGCGCATCGCCGCGGGTGAACTGATCGCGACGGTGGCCTTCGCCGAGGCCGACGACGCGGTCCCCGGCCACTCGGGTCGAGCGGGATCGGCCCGGCCACCCGCGCACCCGAGCACTACCGCGGCCACCACCGCCGGCGGATGGTTGCTGACCGGTGAAAAGACCTACGTGCTGGATGCCCCAACCGCCGAACGCTTCTACGTGCCGGCTCAATCCCCCTCCGGGGTCGCGATTTTCGCCGTCGAGCGGGACGCGCCCGGCCTGTCGGTGACACCGCTGAACACCGTCGACCGGACCCGCAGGCTGGGCGGGATCACCCTGGCCGGCACCCCGGCCCGGCTGATCGGCGACCCCGGAACCGCAACCCGGGCGATGGACACGGCGCTGGACCGGGCGGCGATCGCGCTGATCGCCGAACAGGCCGGTGGCGCCATGCATGTCACGACGATGGCCACCGACTATGCCCGCACCCGGTACCAGTTCGGCCGGGCGATCGGCAGCTTCCAGGCGGTCAAGCACCTGTGTGTCGACATGCTGCTGGAAGCCCAGTCCGCGGTGTCGGCCGCCCGGCACGTCGCCGCGGCCTTCGATGCCGCAGAACCGGACCGCTGCGCCGATCTGGCTCTGGCCCAGGCCTACTGTTCGGATGCCTACGTGTTCACCGCCGCCACCAATATCCAGGTGCACGGCGGGATCGGCTTCACCTGGGAACACCCGGCCCACCTCTACCTGCGCCGGGCTCGCGGCGATGCGCAGATCGTCGGGAGCCCGGACTGGCACCGGGAACGGTATGTGGCTCTGCGGGAGGAGGATTCATGAGCGCCGCCGACGAAGGGATCCGCACCGAGGTCCGGCGGTGGCTGGCGGAGAACTGGGATCCGAGCCTCGACCGCGCCGAGTGGGCCCGGCGGGTCTTCGATGCCGGCTGGTCGGCGCCCAGTTGGGAACCGCAGTGGGGCGGGCGCCAACTCACCGAGCCGCAATCCCGGATCGTGGCAGCCGAATTCGCCGCCGTCGGAGCGCGCGGCACCGGCCAGGACCGCTCGGATCTGCTCGCCTGCACCCTCCACGACCTAGGCACCGACGAGCAGAAGCACCGGCTGATCCCACCGTCGGTCCGGGGCGAGACCCGGTGGTGTCTGCTCTACAGCGAACCCGGCGCCGGCTCGGATCTGGCCGGTCTGCGCACCCGAGCCGACCGTGACGGCGACGACTGGGTGGTCAACGGGCAGAAGGTCTGGACATCGTTCGCCAAGACCGCCGACTACGGGCTGCTGGTGGCCCGAACCGACTGGGATGTGCCCAAGCACAAGGGAATCGGCTTCTTCATCTTCCCGATGCGCCAACCCGGGGTGGAGGTCCGCCCGATTCACCAGATCACCGGCGAATCGGAGTTCAACGAGGTGTTCATCACCGACGCCCGGGTCAGCAACGCCAATCTGGTGGGCGAACCCAGCGGCGGCTGGCCGGTGCTGCAACTGGCGCTGGCCTACGAACGCCGCCTGATGGGCGACCTGGCCCGCACTTCCAAGTCCAGCCGTGATCTCAAGCCGGATGCCGAGAGCCTGATCGGGATGGCGAGGTCGGCGGGCAGGCTGGGCGACTCGGCCATCCGTCAGCAGATCGGCCTGGTCGACGGGTACGCCGCGGTCAACCGCTGGAACACCCAGCGCGCCAAAGCAACCCGGGACCGGAGCGAGGCGGCCACCCTGCTCTCACTCGGCAAGATCGCCATGTCGCGGATCCTGCACGAGACCGCCCGGGTGCAGACCGACATCGTGGGACCGGAGTCGATGCTGGCCGGCCCGGACAACCCGGTCGGCGACGCCGTCACCTTCCGGACCCTCAACGCCTACTTCACCTCGATCGGCGGCGGCACCGACCAGATTCAGCGCAATATCGTCGGGGAACGGGTGCTTGGGCTGCCGAAGGAACCCGAACCGTACAAGGACACGCCGTTCCGGGACCTGCCCACCGGTTCGGGTGACCAGTAGTTCAGCGCAGGTGTACCGGGGCGCTGCCCCATGCCGTCCGGATCTCGGCGTCCACATCGTGGACGATCCGATCGCGGTGGTCGATGATCAGGCAGGCCCGGTCGCTGTCCTGGTAGGGCATCCACTCCGGCTCACCGGGCAGCCCGATGGGTTTGGCGGCGGCGGCGAAGTTGACCCATCGGGTGCGGATCCGTTTGGAGACCGCCTTGGCCGTCTTCGCACCGCCCAGTTTCAGGGTCATATCCTGCGGGACACCCAAAGTGCCCCAGACGTAGGGCAATTCGGTGGCATGGGCGGCGCCCACCAACAGCAGCTTCATCACCGGCGAGGCGTAATCGAAGCGGTACAGGTACACCGGCGCCACCGCGTTGTGCCCCTCGGCCAGCCACACCGACGGCATTCGGAACCCGACGTCACTGGCGATGCCGAGCCCGCGGGTCGTGCCCTTCTTTTCCCCGTAGGCCGAGCCGAGTTGCTCCTCGGTCGGCAACTGCAGGTCGGGCTGTTCACCGGCGATCTGATCGAACATCGAGGTGATCGCCCGCGGGGTGATCGGCATCAGCGGCGAGCGCATCAACCGGAACAGCGCGGCCTCGTCCTTGTTGGTGCCGATGATCAGCGGAACCGGATGGGTCCGGCCGTTGCGGGCCATTGTCACCGGATAGTCCAGCAGCACCTCGCCGTCGACGATGGGCACGAAGGCCAGCCTGCCGGGGTTGCGTACCGGCACCTCGTCGAAGACCTTCTTGGTGGCGGCGATCAGGGCCGGCACCGGCACCTCGGCCAGCCGGTGCTCGTCGCCAGCGGAAATCTCCAGGAATTCCAGGACCTGCGCGGTGACCAACTCCGCTCGGCTGCGGTCATAGACCGAGGTCGCCGGCGAACTCTGCGCGATCGCCCCGGCGAACAGGCCCGCCGCCGCGGGCACCGCCAGCATCGTGGTGACGATCCCGGCCCCGGCCGACTCGCCGAAGAGCGTCACCCGGTCGGGGTCACCGCCGAAAGCGGCGATGTTGTCGCGCACCCAGCCCAGCGCGGCGAGCACGTCACGCAGTCCGACATTGGAGTCGAAGCCGGGCACATCGAGGAAACCGAAGGCGCCAAGTCGGTAGTTGAGGGTCACAACGACGACATCACCGCCGTAGGCCAGCCGCCGGCCGTTGTAATAGGGCTGACTGCCGGAGCCCAGGACATAGGCGCCACCGTGCACCCACACCATGACGGGTTTGCCGTCACCCGGCGCGGCCCCAGACGGAGCCCAGACGTTGAGCATCAGGCAGTCCTCGTCCGGCCGGGCGCCGAGGTTCATCGGGAAGTTCGGCACCGGCGGTTGCGGGCAGACCGACCCGAAGGCGCTGGCGTCGACGGGTTCGGTCCACGGCTGGGGCGGCTGCGGCGCCCGGAACCTCAACCCACCAACCGGCGGCGCGGCGTAACGGATCCCCTTCCAGGCCATCGCCACGCCGTCGTCAACGCCACGCACGGGTCCATAGGTCGTCTCGACCACGAGTTCGTCGGTCGTCATCCGGCTCGCACGGTCCTTTCGTCCTCGTCCCAGGTTACCGGCCGGTACTGCACCGGTCAGAACATCAGCGCACTGAACCGCCAGTCCAGAACCGGGCGGTCCGCGCCGCCATCGGCGACGGCGAACACCACCGACCGAAGGCTCAGCACACCGCCCCGATCACCGGGCAGCTCCCGCGCCGACTCGATGTGCAGGTCGCTGTAGAGCGTGTCCCCCTCGTACACCGGGCCGGTGTGGTCGCAGGACTGCCAGGCCAGCACGGTGGCCAGGTTGGGCAGCAGCCGGGTGGCCTGGGCCAGAGCGAGGCCGATAGTGTGCCCGCCGTACACCAGGCGCGCCCGGTCCCCCGGATCGCCGGCGCGTGAATCATGATGGACCGCGGCGATATTGAGGGTCAGGCGGGCCAATTCCGGTGCCGAACTCACGACGTCGCCGGTGCTGCGCAGCACCGTCCCGGCGATATCGGGATAGAAGTGCGGGCCCGGCACCCGCCTGCGGAACGCCTCGGTATCCCAGTGTTCGACCGGGTCGAGTGCCGGGGCCGGGCCGGCACCGATGCTGGCCAGGTCGTCGGCATGACCGGTCTCACCGGCGCCGGTGCTCAGCGGCAGCATCGCGCACCGGTAGAAGTCCAGCACCAGCCTGCCGACCTCGTCGATGGCGGTCATCCGCAGCGCCGCCAGCCCGGTCAGGACGCGGCCGGCCCTGGCGCTGTTCTGTTTGAGGCCGACCACCTCGGTCCGGGTGAACAGGGTGTCCCCGATCGTCGGATAGCGGTGGAAGACCAGTCCGCGGTAGAACAGATTGGCCTTCACCCGTTGGGTGACCAGGGTGGATTGGCCGATCGCGATATCGCAGACCAGCGCCGGATGGGCCATCGCCCCCGGCGCTCCGGTCACCGCGTGGGCCAACTCGGCGTCCAGCGCCAACCGCAGCCGGTCCCCCACGATCATCTGGTGGGCCGCCGCGAGGCCGGAGGTCAGCGTCATCGACGGCGCCCAGTCGAACACCTGACCGACCACCAGGTCGTCGAAGAAGGGCCCGCCGGGTTCAGAACCACCAACGTGGCCGTACAGATTCACAGTTGACCAGTGTGACACCGTGGGGACATGCCCGGACCCAACACCGACCTCACCGCCGAAGAGGCCCTGCTGGTGCAGACCGTGCGTACCTTCGTCGACCGCGAGGTCAAGCCCACGGTGCGCGAGGTCGAGCACGCCAACACCTACCCCGAGGCGTGGATCGAGCAGATGAAGCGGATCGGCATCTTCGGGCTGGCCATCAGCGAGCACTACGGCGGCTCACCGGTCTCGATGCCCTGCTATGTCGAGGTGACCCAGGAACTGTCCCGCGGTTGGATGAGCCTGGCCGGCGCGATGGGCGGGCACACCGTGGTGGCCAAACTGCTGGAGGAATTCGGTACCGAGCAGCAGAAGCAGACCTACCTGCCACTGATGGCGACCGGAGAACTGCGGGCCACCATGGCGCTGACCGAACCCGGCGGCGGATCGGATCTGCAGAACATGTCAACCGTGGCGCGACCCAACGCCGACGGATGGGTGATCACCGGGTCCAAGACCTGGATCAGCAACGCCCGCCGATCCGGGCTGATCGCCCTGCTGTGCAAGACCGACCCGCACGCCACGCCGCGGCACACCGGCATCTCGGTCCTACTCGTCCAGTCCCCCGCCGAGGGACTGACCGTCTCCCGCGATCTGCCCAAGCTGGGCTACAAGGGTGTCGAGTCATGTGAGTTGGTGTTCGACGGCTGCCGGGTGCCGGCGTCGGCGGTGCTCGGCGGCGAGCCCGGACACGGGTTCGCTCAGATGATGAAAGGCCTAGAGACGGGCCGCATTCAGGTTGCCGCCAGGGCACTCGGGGTGGCCGCCGCCGCGCTGGAGGACGCCCTGGCCTACGCCCAGCAGCGGGAGAGCTTCGGCAAGCCGATCTGGAAACATCAGTCCGTCGGCAACCACCTGGCCGATATGGCCACCAAGCTGACCGCCGCCCGCCAACTCACCCTCTACGCAGCGGACCGCTACGACAGCGGCGCGCGCTGCGATATGGAGGCCGGGATGGCCAAGCTGTTCGCCTCCGAAGTGGCGATGGAGATCGCCCTCAACGCGATGCGGATCCACGGCGGGTACGGCTACTCCACCGAGTTCGACGTCGAACGCTACTTCCGCGACGCCCCGCTGATGATCGTGGGCGAGGGCACCAACGAGATCCAGCGCAATGTCATCGCCGCGCAATTGGTGGCCCGCGGCGGGATCTGAGACCAGCCCCACCGACCGCCTGGGCCGTGATCAGGCGGCCTGCGCCACGATGGCGGTGCTGTCGCGCGGGATGAACAGCGCGATCTCCTCGATCAATCGACCATCGCGGTGGAAGAGGCTGGGCAGTTCCCCGGCGTAGTACCCGTCGACGTTGAGATAGGTACCGATGATCGATGTGAGTTCCTTGTCGATCGCTGTCGTGAAACTGATCCGGTTGAGATCGTCGACCGTTGCTCCCCACGTCACCGCACCGCCGGGATCGGTGGCGAACCCGGTGACCAAGGTGGCGGGCTGCCAGGTATTCGCGATCTCGGCGACCTCGACGATGAAGGTGTCGCCGGGCGCAATTCCCCGGTTCTCGATCTCAGTGGCGGGGTTGTAGGAGAAGTCGTTGGTGATGGCGTCGCCGTACTCAAGGAGAAGTTCAAGCTGCGTGGCGTAGGACGCGTTGTAGCCCGTTGTCAGTTGCACGATCGCCATGTCCTGCCGGAGCTCGGCGAGCTGCTGTGACACAACCACGATCGCCTCCGGATTGGTCGTCGGAGGGTCCTCGCCCTGCAGTCGTGCCAGTTGCGCCTCGGTCCAGCGGATATCTGACTCAAGGCCGGCCCAGACGTAACCGAGGGTGTCGTCGTCGCCGAGGTCGATCAACTTCAGCGGCTTGGGGGCCTCGAAGGCGACGACCTGATAGCCCTGGCTCTGACCCCAGGGTGAATCGGCGTAAGCCTGGGCGACCTCGAGGCTGCTGTACCAGTTCGTGCTCACCGCAAAGGTATTGAGGACATCGTCCTGCGGGAACAACCCCGACGGCGGGATCTTCAACGCCTTGTAGAACGACGTACCCTCGGGCACCTCCAGGACGTCCAGGGTGAAGTCGAGTCCACCCTTTGACGCGTCTATGTAGCTCTGGGAGACCCCCGGTACCGACTGCAGAAAGCTGCGTAACACCCCGATTTCAGTCGACGCGATGGGCAGGGCCAGGATTGTTCCGCCGACCGGTAGCTGGTTGCTGGTGGTGAACACCGGAGCGACCCAGTTCGCCCCGTCGCTACCGTTGTTGCCCCACAGCAAACCACCCCGCCCGCCAGCGCCCCCGGCGCCACCGTTGACTTCCGCGATGCCCGTGCCACCCGCGCCTCCGCTGCCCAGCAGCCCGGCAGATCCCCCGTTGCCGCCGTTGAAGCCGCTGCCCCCCGAACCCCACAGCACGCCGGCCTTCCCGCCGGTGCAGGCCGCACCCTGGTTGCACGTCTGGGCCGTCCACGAGTAGCCGGTGCCGATCAACAGCCCGGCGTTCGGGTTCGCCGCCGTGCCGTCCCCGATGAAGATCCGGATGAAGTCCTGCAAGGGGTTTGCGATCGGCGTGCCGACCACGGATCCGGCCGGCGGCTCACCGCTGGTGGTCGCTGCTGCCGGCTTGGCCGTGCTGGGGATTGTGCCTAGTTCGCGGCGACTGGCCGCCGCCATCGCCCACATCAGCGGGGCCGCCGCCGGGGCATCACCCCGGCCGCCGGCACCCAGCCAGTACGACAGATCGCTGCCCAACCCACTCACCTCGTCCCGTGCGGACACCGCCGCCGGGTCAGCCGCGGTCATCACCGGGGTCTGCGGTGCGATGACCGACACCACCGGCGGCTCAACCGCCGAGGCCGCCTCCGATACCCCCAGCGAGCCGGGCACCTCAGCCACCACTGGAACGTCCACCGCGAAAACCCTACCGTGCGTTGCGATTTCGATGTCGTCGATCCGGAGCACCTCCGGCTTCGGCACGGCCGCCGCGCCGGCGCGTCGGGTGGGGCCCGGCCGGGGGGCTTCCTGCCAAACCCGGTCACCGAGCGCGCTGGGCGACTCAAGATCGGGCTCGGGGGCGACCACGGTTTCAGATTCGGAGTCCTCGGCAACGGACGGGAAGCTGTCGCCTGAACCACGGGAGGGGGAGGCGTCGGCGTTGCGGGCAGAGGTTCGCGCTGTCCGTGCCACCGCCCCACGCGTCTCGCGCTTGGGAGTTCCACCCGCCGAAACCGACGACGAATCCGCTTCAGTGCTGTCGGCCGCCGCGATCCCGACCGCCTGTGGCCCGGCGAGCGACAAACCCAACGCGATCGCAGCCGCCCCGACCCGCACACCACGTTTGCCGACCACAATCATCAGGACCCCGACCCGCTACGTTCGCCTGTCTGGCGATAGCAGATGAGGATACTCGCCCACCACCAGAAGGCAAAGCCCACGTCACTCGCACCGACCTGGCCCGGACGCACCCGCCGGCAGACTTTGACCATGCGGCATGCGGCATGCCGGACCGTGCCACCCCGGGTGCGGCGATTCCGTTGATGCGGCGCTAGAGGCCCGCAGGCGAACCGTACTTTTCGATCAGGCTCTGCTTGTACAACTTGCCGGTGTCGGTCCGGGGAAGCTGCGCCTCGAAGCAGATCGTCCGGGGACACTTGAAGTGCGCCAACCGATCCCGCAGCCAGGTGAGCAGTTCCTCGGCGAACTCCTGGGACGCCTCGGCGGGGTCGACGAGTTGTACCACCCCCTTGACGGACTGGCCCATCTCCTCGTCGGGGATGCCGAACACCGCGGCGTCCATCACCCGGGGATGGGTGACGAGCATGTTCTCGGCCTCCTGGGGATAGATGTTCACTCCGCCGGAGATGATCATGTGGTGGCGGCGGTCGGTGAGGTAAAGAAAGCCCTCCTCGTCGAGATAACCGATATCGCCGACGGTCATCCAGCCCCGGTGATGCCGTGACGCGGCGGTCTTCTCGGCGTCGTTGAGATACTCGAAGGTGCTGGCGCTCTCGAAGTAGACCTCGCCGGGCTCACCGGGCGGAAGTTCCTCGCCCTGTTCGTTGAGGATGTGCAGATTGCCGGCCATCGGACGGCCCACCGACCCGGGATGGGCCAGCCACTCCTCGGCGGTGATCAGCGTCGAACCGATCGCCTCCGAGGAGGCGTAGTACTCGTCGACGATCGGACCCCACCAGTCGATCATCTGCTTCTTGATCTCCACCGGGCAGGGCGCGGCGGCGTGCATCACCCGCGTGAGGCTGGACACGTCATAGGAGTTGCGCACCCGCTCAGGCAGTTTCAGCATCCTGGTGAACATCACCGGGACGAACTGCCCGTGGGTGACCCGGTGGCGGCCGATGGCGTCCAGGGCCCCCTCGGCGTCGAAACGCTCCATCACCACCACCGGGATGCCGGCGGCCTGCATGCTCATCGACCAGACTGAGGGTGCGGTGTGGTACAGCGGAGCCGGACTCAGGTAGACGCCGTCGGGGTCGGCCCAGAACGACACCAGTGCCGTCATCAGGCCCGGCGCCTCCGATGGCGGCAGGTGGGTCAGTTCGCGTCTGATGCCCTTCGGCCGGCCGGTGGTACCCGAGGAGTACTGCAGCAGGTCGCCCTCGATCTCGTCCTCGATCGGATCGACCGATTGACCGGAAACGCAATCCGGGTAGGGGAGCCAGTCCTCGAGAGTCCCGCCGGAGACCTCCGTCGCCGACCGATCGGCCTCAGCCATCAGCAGCAGTTCCGGAAGGCCGTTGGGCAGGTGCTCGGCCAGCCCCTCCAGGACGGGGCGCAGCGCCGCCGATCCCACGATGGCCTTGGCGGAACTGTTGTCGATGATGTAGGCCGCCTCGGCGGCGGTGAGGTGGGTGTTGATCGGCACGTAGTACAGGCCCGCGCGCCGGGCCGCCCACATCACCGTGTGGTAGTGCTCGTTGTTCCCCATGAGGATGGCGACGGCGTCGCCCTCGCGCAGACCGGCTTGGCGGAACAGGTGGGCGAGTTGATTCGCCCGCGCCTCCATCTCACCGAACGTGACGGTCGTCCCGGACGGATAGAGGATGACCGCGGGCTTGTCGGGATCGGCCTCGGCATGCTCGCGAATCTGCATGCGATGGAAGATACCGCCCGGGGATCAGGCCTCCGAGAGTCGCTGCTTGAGCGCCTCGAACTCGTCACGCACCCCGGTCGGCAGCTTCTCGCCGATGAACTCGAACCACTCCTCGATCTGCGGCAGTTCGGCCCGCCACTCGTCGGCGCGCACGGCCAGCGCCTCGGCGACATCAGCGTCATCGACGTCCAGACCGCTCACATCGAGGGCGCCGGCATCGGGCACGATCCCGATCGGGGTGGACGTGCCGCCGGCCTTGCCCTCGACCCGTTCGATGATCCACTTCAGCACCCGACTGTTCTCGCCGAAGCCCGGCCACAGGAATCGGCCGTCACCGCCACGGCGGAACCAGTTGACGAAGAAGATCTTCGGCAGCTTGGACTCGTCGGAGTTCTTGCCCAGGTCGATCCAATGCTGGCAGTAGTCGCCGACGTTGTAGCCCATGAACGGAAGCATCGCCATCGGATCACGGCGAATGGTGCCGACCTGCCCCTCGGCCGCGGCGGTCTTCTCGCTGCCCAGGGTCGCGCCGATGAACACCCCGTGCTGCCAGTCGCGAGCCTGGGTCACCAGCGGAACCGTGGTCTTGCGGCGGCCGCCGAACAGGATCGCCGAGATCGGCACGCCCTGGGGGTCGTCCCACTCCGGCGCCAGCGTCGGGCACTGGGACATCGGCGTGCAGTAGCGCGAGTTCGGGTGCGCGGCGGGCTGATCGGACTCCGGGGTCCAATCCTCGCCCTTCCAGTCGATGAGGTGCTGCGGTTCGCCCTCCAGGCCTTCCCACCAGACGCCACCGTCGTCGGTGAGCGCCACATTGGTGAACACGGTGTTACCGGCGGCGATGGTCTTCATCGCGTTCGGGTTCGAGCTCCAGTTGGTACCCGGTGCCACGCCGAAGAATCCGAACTCCGGGTTGACCGCGTACAGCCGGCCGTCCTTGCCGAACCGCATCCAGGCGATGTCGTCGCCCAGGGTCTCGGCGCGCCAGCCGGGGATGGTGGGCTGGATCATCGCCAGGTTGGTCTTGCCGCAGGCCGACGGGAACGCCGCGGCGACGTAGTAGGCCTTGTCCTCCGGGGAGATCAGCTTGAGGATCAGCATGTGCTCGGCCAGCCAGCCCTCGTCGCGGGCCATCACCGAAGCGATCCGCAGCGAGTAGCACTTCTTGCCCAGCAGCGCGTTGCCGCCGTATCCGGAGCCGTAGCTCCAGATCTCTCGGGTCTCCGGGAAGTGGGTGATGTATTTGGTGTCGCTGCACGGCCACGGAACGTCGGCCTGACCGGGCTCCAACGGCGCGCCGAGGGAATGCAGCGCCTTGACGAAGAACGCGTCGTCGCCCATCTTGTCCAGCGCCGCCTTGCCCATCCGGGTCATCGTGCGCATCGAGACCACCACGTACTCGGAGTCGGTGATCTCCACCCCGAGCTTCGGATCCTCGGCGCCCAGCGGACCCATGCAGAACGGCACCACATACATGGTGCGGCCGCGCATACAGTCCCGGTACAGCTCGGTCATGGTCGCCCGCATCTCGTCGGGGGCCATCCAGTTGTTGGTCGGTCCGGCATCGATCTCGCGCTCGGAGCAGATGAACGTGCGGGACTCGACGCGGGCGACGTCCGAAGGGGTCGAGCGGGCAAGGTAGGAGCTGGGCGTCTCGGAGTCGCTGAGCCGGGTGAAGGTGCCGGCCGCCACCAGCTGTTCGCAGAGCCGCTCGTACTCCTCCTGGGAGCCGTCGGCGAAGACCACCCGGTCGGGGCCGGTGAGCTCGGCGACCTCCCGAATCCAGGCGAGCAAATCGGCGTGCATGGTGGGTGCGTTGTCCAGACCGGGGATGGTCGCTGAGGTCATCGGTATCTCCCGCGTAGGTTCTCTGCCCGGATCAGGCCGTTTCAACTCAATCGCGGAGACAGCCGTCATCCTCATTGAAGGTTAACGCGGGCCCGACCCCGACTGTTAATTGGGAGTATCGCCCACCGCACGCGGCCGCCGGTCCAAAACCGGGTCGACGGAATCGGCGACCAGCGCGGACTCAAGCGCCAGCACCCGGGTCAGCAGCCGCTCCTCCATCGCGACCCGCAGAGAGCCGACCGCGTCGACGACCCCGCGCTCGGTTGCGGCCCGTTCGGTCAGCAGCCGGCGCGCCCCCACCACCCAGAGCGTCAACACCAGCCCGAGGGCCCCGCAGCCCACGCCGGCCGCCGATGTCCAGTCCGGGCGAAGGTCGCCGACCAGTCGCCCGGTCGTCAGGGACACGCTGAACCCGAACCCCACACCCAAGAGTGCGGTCAGACGGTTCTCCAGCCGCGGCGAACGGCGCATCGGCAGTCGGGTATCGCCTGCCGGGCCCGGGTGATCGATCAGACCGGCTGCGGGCGTGCCGGCGGTCTGCGCCAGGTCGGCCAGTCGCCGGCTGACACGCTCGTCGAATTCAGTGGACACCCGCAGCGACTCCCGGCGCACCCGGTCCTCGAACGCGCCGAGTCCGCGGGGGGACAGCTCCGCGGCCTCCCGGCCCAGGTCGGTACGCAAGGCCGCACACATCGCGCGGGCCTGGGCGCTGAGCTGAACCCGGGCCAGCTGGGATTGAGCGCGCACCTGCACAACAGCCGCCTGCCGATTCCGCGCCCCCCGGTTGCGCATCGGCAGTTCCGCCACCGACCGCGGTGTGCCGTGCGCCCGGGTCCACAGCCGAAGCGCGCCCCGGGCGATATCGGTGGCACAGCGTCGGTGCACGGCCGGGACCGGCCCGTCGGCGAACCGCCGCCAGTGCACCGCCCGGCTCAGCTGCTCGGCCGCCCCGCCGGTGGACCCGACCTCGAACCCGGCGGCGCGCATGACCTCGACCGCGGCGCCCATCCGGGCCAGAACCACCGCGTCCCCGGACAGGAAGTGCGCCACCCGCGCCCCGTCCGCACCGGCCACCGCCAGCCCGTCCAGCGTATCGACGAGATGTCGGTAGCGGATCGGCGCCGGCTCGTGGTCCGCCTCCCCCAGCCGGCCGGCGAGTTTCCGCAGCACCGCATCGTCGAGCACACCGGCGGCAGCGGTGAGCAACACCTGGACCGCCCCATCGACCGGGCCATCAACCACGGCGCCATGCTGACACCCGCACCGGTGCCGCGCGAGTCACCCCGATCCCCGCTGTTGGGCGTGGCACCAATGGCAACTGTTGGGTATCAATCTGCATCGCGATGGGGGCGAAGCAATGTTCATGGGCCACCATGGATCAATGCAGGCGCAGCGCGAACGTGGCTCGGCCACGCCCGGGGCCGCAGCGCAGCCGTCGCGGCGGGTGACCAGTTTCCGGTCCCGCCGCGCCGCTCTCACCGACGCGCAGCAGGAGGTTTGGGAGCGGCTGTGGCCCAGCCTCGGCCGGCAGGCGAGGACCGAGGCGGCCGATCCGGTGGCACCCCTCGACGCCGAGTCCTGGTTCGGCCGGCGCGCCCCGCTGGTCCTGGAGATCGGGTGCGGCACCGGCACCTCGACGCTGGCGATGGCCCAGGCCGAGCCGGATATCGACGTCATCGCCGTCGAGGTCTACCGTCGGGGCCTGGCACAGCTGCTCAGCGCCATCGACCGCGAGGGCGTGCCGAACATCCGACTGATCCGGGGCGACGGTGTGGACGTGCTGGAGAGCCTGGTCGGGCCCGGCTCACTGACCGGCGTGCGGGTGTACTTCCCCGATCCGTGGCCCAAGTCCCGCCACCACAAGCGGCGACTCCTGCAACCAGCGACCCTCGCGCTGATCGCCGATCGGCTCCGGCCCGGGGGTGTGCTGCATGCGGCGACCGACCACGCCGGCTACGCCGAACAGATCGCCGAAGTCGGCGACTCGGAACCGACGCTGCGCCGGGTGCGACCGGGTGAACCGCTGCCGATCTCCACGGATCGGCCCACCACCAAATACGAGACCAAGGCCCACCACGCGGGCAGCACGGTGGCCGAGTTCCTCTGGATCAGGTCTACTGCGGATCAGACGCCGGACATGAGCGAGTGAGCGAGAACAGCATGACCGTCATCGATGAGACCACCCCGGAGTCGCCGCCGGCCCCGACCGAGCCGGATGCCGACCCGACGGTCATGCGAGTTCTTCTGGTCTGGGACGCCCCCAACCTCGACATGGGGCTGGGTGCCATCCTCGGCGGGAGACCGACCGCGGCGCACCGGCCGCGATTCGACGCCCTCGGGCGCTGGTTGCTGAACCAGACCGCCGAGCTGGCCGCCGGATACCCGGACCTCTCGGTCGAGCCCGAAGCCACCGTGTTCACCAATATCGCCCCTGGCAGCGCCGACGTCGTCCGGCCCTGGGTCGAAGCACTGCGCAACGTGGGCTTCGCCGTCTTCGCCAAACCGAAGATCGGCGAGGACAGTGACGTCGACGCCGACATGCTGGCCCACATCGCCCTGCGCCGCAGCGAGGGGCTGGCCGGCGTCGTGGTGGCGTCGGCCGACGGTCAGGCCTTCCGGACTCCGCTGGAGGACATCGCGCGATCGGGCACCCCGGTGTGGGTGGTCGGATTTCGCGAACATGCCAGCTGGGCGTTAGCGTCGGATACCTTGGATTTCGTCGACTTGGAGGACATTCCCGGTGTTTTCCGCGAGCCCCTGCCAAGAATCGGCTTGGACTCGCTGCCGGAGCAAGGTGCGTGGCTCCAGCCGTTCCGGCCGCTCACCTCGCTTCTGACCTCGCGGCTGTAGCCGGCGGCAGGGTCACAAACGGCGTTAGTCCTGGTACGGCATTAGTTCTTAGTAAGGAGATCGAGTGTTCGCCTGGTGGGGTCGAACCGTATACCGGTATCGATACATCGTTATCGGTCTCATGGTCACACTGTGTATCGGCGGCGGTATCTTCGGCATGAGCCTGGGCCAGCACGTGACCCAGAGCGGCTTCTACGACGAGGGCAGCCAGTCGGTGAAGGCCTCACTGCTCGCCGATGCCGCCTACGGCCGTGACACCTCCGGCCACATCATCGCCATCTACACCGCACCCGACGGGAAGACCGTCGATGATCCGGGCTTCACCAAGAAGATCGTCGACAATCTCGACCGGGCCCAGGAAGACCACCCGGACGAGATCCTGCGGTCGATCGGCTACTTCCGCAGCCCGGAGATGCTGTCGAACATGGCCGACGCCGACAAGAAGCACGCCTTCATGTCGATCCAGCTCAAGGGCGATGACGACGACACCATCCTGAACAACTACAAGAAGGTCGCCGACAGCTTCGCCATCGACGGCGTCGACGTGAAACTGGCCGGGCTGCAACCGCTGGCCAATGAGCTCACCGGCACCATCGGCGAGGATCAGAAACGCGCCGAGGTGGCCGCTATTCCCCTGGTCGCCGTGCTGCTGTTCTTCGTGTTCGGCGGCGTGGTGGCCGCCAGCCTCCCGGCCATCATCGGCGGTCTGTCCATCCTCGCCTCGCTGGGCATCATGCGACTGGTCGCCGACATCACCCCGGTGCACTTCTTCGCCCAGCCCGTGGTCACGCTGATCGGCCTGGGTATCGCCATCGACTACGGCCTGTTCATCGTCAGCCGGTTCCGGGAGGAACTCGCCGAGGGGTACGACACCGAGACCGCGGTGCGGCGCACCGTGATGACCTCCGGGCGCACCGTGGTGTTCTCCGCGGTGATCATCGTCGCGTCCTCGCTGCCACTGCTGTTGTTCCCGCAGGGCTTCTTGAAGTCGATCACCTACGCGATCATCGCCTCGGTGATGATGGCGGCCATCCTGTCGATCACCGTGCTGGCGGCCATCCTGGCCATCCTCGGCCCGAACGTCGACGCCCTCGGTGTGCGCACCCTACTGCGGGTCCCGTTCCTGCGGAACTGGACGTTCTCCCGCAGGATCATCGACTGGTTCGCCGAGAAGACCCAGAAGACCAAAACCCGCGAAGAGGTCGAGAGCGGCTTCTGGGGCAAACTCGTCAACCAGGTGATGAAACGGCCCGTCCTGTTCGCCGGACCGATCCTGGTCTTCATGATCCTGCTGATCATCCCGCTGGGCCATCTGTCGCTCGGCGGCATCAGCGAGAAGTACCTACCACCGAACAACTCGGTCCGGGTGGCCCAGGAGGAGTTCGACAAGATCTTCCCGGGCTTCCGCACCGAACCGCTGACCCTGGTCATCCAGAGCGACAACGGCCAACCGGTCACCGATCAACAGGTCGCCGAGGTGCGCAACAAGGCGATGGGCATCAGCGGCTTCACCGACCCGGACAACAATCCCGACGCCATGTGGCGGGAGCGGCCCTACCTGGACGGCGCGTCCAAGGATCCTTCGGTACGGGTCATCCAGAACGGTCTGGTCACCCGTAACGACGCGGCCAAGAAGATCACCGAGTTACGCGATATCGTCCCGTCGAAGGGGCTGTCGTTGTACGTGGGTGGAACGCCCGCGCTGGAACAGGACAGCATCCACAGCCTGTTCGCCAAGCTGCCCCTGATGGTGCTGCTGCTGATCACCACGACGACGATCCTGATGTTCCTCGCGTTCGGGTCGCTGGTGCTGCCGATCAAGGCGGCGTTGATGAGCGCCCTCACGCTCGGCTCGACCATGGGTGTGCTCACCTGGATGTTCGTCGACGGTCACGGTTCCGGGCTGATGAACTACACCCCCCAACCACTGATGGCGCCGATGATCGGGTTGATCATCGCGGTGATCTACGGCCTGTCGACCGACTACGAGGTATTCCTGGTGTCGCGGATGGTCGAGGCCCGAGAACAGGGCATGTCGACCACCGAGGCGATCCGGATCGGCACCGCGACCACAGGTCGGCTCATCACCGCGGCCGCGCTGGTTCTTGCCGTCGTCGCGGGGGCCTTCGTGTTCTCCGACCTCGTGATGATGAAGTACCTGGCGTTCGGTCTGCTCATCGCCCTGCTGCTGGACGCCACCATCGTCCGGATGTTCCTGGTGCCCGCGATCATGAAACTGCTCGGCGACGACTGCTGGTGGGCGCCGAAGTGGATGAAACGGCTGCAGCACAAGATCGGCATGGGCGAGACCACGCTGCCCGCCGAACGTAAACGCGCCGCGGTACCCGAGCCGGCGGGGGCACTCGCCGGCGCCGCCCCGGCCGGTGGTGGCCGCGCGGTGCCGGCGACCATCAATCCGGGTGACGTCACCCCGCGCCAACGTGCCGCCGGTGGGCCCCCGGCCGCCGTCACCGAACCGGTGAGCGCACCGGCCAGCGAGGCGCCGACCACCCGCTTCAAAGCCGCCAAAACGGCGGACGACCGGGATATCGGTTCCTGGCTGGGCGAACTGCGCCGCAAGACGTCCCGACGGACGGACGAGGCCACCAACTCGGGCGAGCCGACCACGGTGATCCCGGGCCCATCGGCTGAGCCGACCCAGGACATCGCCTCCCCGGCGTCGGCGGACGCCACCACGGCGATGCCGACGGTGGCCGGCCCGGCCGAGCACATCCCGGCCGATGAGACCCGGGCCATCCCGGTGAGCCGGCCGGAGACCGCCGACACCGAGGTGGCGACCGAGAAGCTCAATGCCCGCGGCACCAAGGGTGGCGGGGTCAGCGCCCAGGATCTGCTGCGCCGGGAGGGCCGCCTCTAAGGCGCGGTTCCCTGGCGACGCTTCGGGCGCGCGTCAGTCGTGCTACGCGTGCGGTTTCACATGCGGTTCCAGTAGCTCCGACCAGCCCTGGGCCAATTGTTTGTACTCCTCCGCGCAGCCGACCGCTCTGGCTTCGGGCAGTAGCCCATCGGCGACGAGATCGCCGTGTTTGGCCACGTCGTGACCGTACATCCAGCACAGCAAGTTGTACACGCGCGTCTGATTCATCGAGTGTTTGTCGGCGAAATCATCCTCGGTGATGCCTTTGTCGCGGGCGGCATATAACTCGAACAACCGGGCGTAATCCCTGACAGCCTGCTCAGCGTTTGGTACCGAGTGGCCACCCGCATGCGGCTCGAGAAGCATGTACACAACGAGCTGATCGGCGACGTCTTCTTCTCGTCCGGTGAACGGAAGCCCGTGGGAATCGATTGCCGCGTGGGCGAGCTCGTGGTAAAAAGCGGTAACTTCGGCATTGAACGCCGCGGCGATCGGGTCGGGATCACCGGCCTCCTTGAACAATCGCACGCTAAGATTGGCATCCTCGTAGCAGATCGTGATCGTCTTCTTGGCGTAGTTCCAGAATGCGTTTTCTTCGCCGCATTGCGCCCCGACCAGAGAAATGTCGTGCGGCAGCACCAATGAGTGGTTGACCTCTTCGGCGACATGTTCCAGCATTTCGGTGCGTTTCATCAGCGATCGGCCCACGATCGCCGACCCGGTGCTGGCCTTTTC
>LFFF01000036.1 GCA_001510415.1 Actinobacteria bacterium casp-actino6
GGACCGGC
The DNA here is from genome assembly GCA_001510415.1 of Actinobacteria bacterium casp-actino6. Taxonomy (GTDB): domain Bacteria; phylum Actinomycetota; class Actinomycetes; order Mycobacteriales; family Mycobacteriaceae; genus Mycobacterium. The sequence continues at coordinate 9 of LFFF01000036.1, forward strand.
GGCGGAACCGCCAGGGCCGCCGCAAGCGCCGCGAGCGCGGTTCCGTAGAGGACGCCCGCGCTCGCGTTGTGCGGCCAGTGTTCCCCGAAGTACTCGGCATCCAGGGCCACGATCATCGGCGTCAAAGCACCCAGGACCAGTGGGTTCAACGCGACATCAGCCGCCTGTTCAGCCCGGTTCGCCATCGAGACCTCGGCCGGGATCATCGACGAGACCGCGGTCTCGTAGGCCGCCACCGCACTCATCGCGATCGGTGACTTCTCCTGGGCCCAGCCCGCCAGCAGATGCAGGGACGCGTTTAACCCGGTGACGGTGGCGGCGGAACTCGTCCCGCCCACACCCTCGAAGTTCACTGCCGTCGCAACCGTGTTAAGCGTGGAGACGGAGGCAGCCGCTTCGTTGCCGACCGCCAGTGCCTGCCACGCGGCTGCGCTGGCCATTGTCGTCGCGGTGCCGCCCGCGCCCGCTCCGGCCAACCGCAGATAGTTGACCTCGGGCGGCGACGACGGCCAGGTGGGATCCGGCATGACAAAGCCCTACAGCGACAGGGCCGCGTTGTTGACGACGTCGGTGGCGGTATACGTCGCGGCTGCGATCTGCTGTGCGCCGGCGAACATCTCGCGGTTGGCCATATGCCCTCCCGCCACACCGACGAAGGACGCGCCGGCCGCATTCAAGGCCGCCGCGAACTGGGCAGAGTCCAGATCCGCCCCCATCGGCAATGCCCCGGTGAGCACCGCGGCCGCCGCCGAGGTCGCAACGGTCAGCGCCGCTCCGATGCCCGATTCGGTGGCAGCCGACACCTCGACCGTTGCTGTGTTGACGTTGAGCACCATCCGCAACCCTCCCGCTGGCCGCCCCCTCCGGGCTGCAGTTGAGCTGAGCCTAGGGTGTTCCGGAGATAGCTGTCCATTCAGCAGATGCCCGTTATTTGCTTTTTCCAGCAAACTTGATGTGAAAGACCTGTCCGCGCTCCCGCCGAGTTCGGATTTATCCACGGGCTGATCTCCGCGGCGCGCACCCGCGGACGGCGGCCAGACCGCCTGCCGCTGAGCCCGAACGGGGCTAACATCGAATCAATTGTGTGATTCCTGACACTTCCGGCCCCCGAGGAGCCCCGATGTCCAAAGCCACCGAACTCGCCGAACTGCACCATCTGATCGGCAATCTGCGCCAGTGCGTGACCTCGCTGCAGCACCGCTACGGCGATAGCCCGGCCATGCGCCGGGTGGTCCTCGACACCGAACGAATCGTCGGTGACCTGGAAATTCTCGAAATGGATGCCGGGGAGCTCGAGTTCGCCACCCACACCGTGGTGGGCTCCGGGGAGAAGATCCCAGTACCCGACACCCCGTACGACCGCGAGTTCTGGGCCGGTATCGACGACGAGGGTGTGGGCGGGCATAACCGGCGCTGACCCGGCTTCATTTCAGGGCGGTTTCCTGAGTAGTGTTCGAAAGCAGTTGACTCGAAGGGGATCACTGCAGATGAGCGCACCCACGGCCAATCGGCGTGCCACCGGCGTCTTCTCGCCGGGCCGGGCCCAAATCGCGCAGAAGACTCTGCGCACCGACAATTGGCTGAAGTCCCCGATCCTCACCGATCTCGGGTTCGCGGCGTTCGTCATCTATGCGACCGTCCGGGCGTTCCAGCGGGACCACTTCTTCGTCGAGAAGTACCACTATCTGACGCCCTTCTACTCGCCATGCCTATCGGTCAAGTGCGGGGAGGCCAGTGAGTTCTGGCCGCAGATCCTGCCGGGGACCGGCCCGCTGTCGCTGCTGCCCTACGCACTGTTGTCGCTGCCATTCCTGCTGCTGTTCCGGATCACCTGCTACTACTACCGCGGCGCCTACTACCGCTCGGTGTGGCAGTCCCCGACCGCCTGCGCGGTTGCCGAACCGCACGCGAAGTACACCGGCGAGACCCGCTTCCCGCTGATCCTGCAGAACCTGCATCGGTACTTCTTCTACATCGCCGCGATCATCTCGCTGATCAACACCTGGGACGCCATCCAGGCCTTCCACTCCCCGTCCGGCTTCGGATTCGGCCTGGGCAATATCGTCCTGGTCACCAACGTCGTGCTGCTGTGGCTGTACACGCTGTCCTGCCACTCGTGCCGGCACGTGATGGGCGGACGGCTCAAGCACTTCTCCAAGCATCCGGTTCGGTACTGGTCATGGACCAAAATCAGCGAGTTGAACGTGCACCACAAGAAGTTCGCCTGGATCACCCTGGGCACTCTGATGTTCACCGACTTCTACGTCATGCTGGTGGCCAGTGGCACCATCTCCGACCTGAGATTCATTGGCTGAGCACCACTTACACCGACAGTTTTAGTGAGGTCAGATGGTTGAGATCGAGCGGCATTCCTACGACGTCGTCGTGATCGGCGCCGGTGGCTCGGGTCTGCGGGCCGTCATCGAGGCGCGCCAGCGGGGCCTGAAGGTCGCCGTGGTGTCCAAGTCGCTGTTCGGCAAGGCCCACACCGTGATGGCCGAGGGCGGCTGCGCGGCGGCGATGGGCAACGCCAACTCCAAGGACAACTGGAAGGTGCACTTCGCCGACACCATGCGTGGCGGCAAGTTCCTGAACAACTGGCGGATGGCCGAACTGCACGCCCAGGAGGCCCCCGACCGGGTGTGGGAACTGGAGACTTACGGCGCGCTGTTCGACCGGACCAAGGACGGCCGGATCAGCCAACGCAACTTCGGCGGCCACACCTACCCGCGGCTGGCCCACGTCGGTGATCGCACCGGTCTGGAGATCATCCGCACTCTGCAGCAGAAGATCGTTTCGCTGCAGCAGGAGGACAAGGCCGAACTGGGTGACTACGACGCCCGGATCAAGATCTTCGCCGAATGCTCGATCACCGAGTTGATCCTGGATGACTCCACCGGCGAAAAACGAGTAGCCGGGGCGTTCGGCTACTGGCGCGAAACCGGCAAGTTCATCCTGTTCGAGGCGCCCGCGGTGGTATTGGCCACCGGCGGTATCGGCAAGTCGTTCAAGGTGTCGTCGAACTCCTGGGAGTACACCGGCGACGGCCACGCCTTGGCGATGCGCGCCGGATCGTCGCTGGTAAACATGGAGTTCATCCAGTTCCACCCGACCGGTATGGTCTGGCCGCTGTCGGTGAAGGGCATCCTGGTCACCGAGGGTGTCCGCGGCGACGGCGGGGTTCTGAAGAACTCCGAGGGCAAACGGTTCATGTTCAACTACATCCCCTCGGTGTTCAAGGGCCAGTACGCGGAGACCGAGGAGGAGGCCGACCAGTGGCTCGCTGAGCAAACAGGATCGGCCGACGGCAAGGCCCGGCGCACCCCTGACCTGCTGCCCCGCGATGAGGTGGCGCGCGCCATCAACACCGAGGTGAAGGCCGGCCGCGGCACCCCGCACGGCGGCGTCTACCTCGACATCGCGTCCCGGATGACACCCGAGGAGATCAAGCGCCGGCTGCCGTCGATGTACCACCAGTTCCTGGAACTGGCCGAGGTCGACATCACCAAGGACGAGATGGAGGTCGGCCCGACCTGCCACTACGTCATGGGCGGTATCGAGGTCGACCCCGACACCGGGGCGGCCGCGACTCCGGGGCTGTTCGCCGCCGGCGAATGCTCTGGCGGTATGCACGGATCCAACCGCCTCGGCGGTAACTCCCTGTCGGACCTTCTGGTCTTCGGTCGCCGCGCCGGCCTCGGCGCCTCCGACTACGTGCGCGCGCTGTCCAACCGACCGGCGGTGTCGGAGGCGGCGCTGGAGGAGGCCGCCACCATCGCCCTCGAGCCGTTCAACGGGCCGCAGGGCAGGGCCAAGCCGGAGAACCCGTACACCCTGCAGGCCGAACTTCAGCAGACGATGAACGACCTGGTCGGCATCATCCGCACCGGCGAGGAGATGCAGCAGGCGCTGGAGAAGATCGAGGAGTTCAAGGTCCGCTACCGCAACATCGAGTCCGACGGTAAGCGCGCCTTCAACCCGGGCTGGCACCTGGCGATGGATATGCGCAACATGCTGATGGTCAGCGAGTGCGTGGCCCGCTCTGGGCTGGCCCGCACCGAGAGCCGCGGCGGGCACACCCGCGACGACTTCCCGCAGATGGACAACCGCTGGCGGCGCGCCCTGGTGGTGTGCCGCACCGAGGGCGACGATCCGGTGATGCCGACGATCACCGCCACCCGTGAGGAGCAGACCCCGATGCGGGAGGATCTGCTGGAGTTGTTCGAGATCGAAGAACTCGGCAAGTACTTCACCGACGAAGAGCTCGAGCAACATCCCGGACGGAGGAGCTAGATGAGCTACCAGGCAAACCTGCGGGTGTGGCGCGGCGACGACGACGGCGGTGAACTGCGCGACTATGAGGTCGACGTCAACGAGGGCGAAGTGGTCCTTGACGTTATCCACCGGCTGCAGGCCCAACAGACCCCCGACCTCGCGGTCCGCTGGAACTGCAAGGCCGGCAAGTGCGGCTCCTGTTCGGCCGAGATCAACGGCCGGCCGCGGCTGATGTGCATGACCCGGATGTCGACCTTCGACGAGGCCGAAACCGTCACCGTCACCCCGCTGCGTACCTTCCCGGTGATCCGCGACCTGGTGACCGATGTCTCGTTCAACTACGAGAAGGCCCGCGAGATCCCCTCGTTCGCACCGCCCAAGGAGTTGCAGCCGGGCGAGTACCGGATGGCCCAGATCGACGTGGAGCGCTCCCAGGAGTTCCGCAAGTGCATCGAGTGCTTCCTGTGCAACAACGTCTGCCACGTGGTGCGTGACCACGAGGAGAACAAGAAGTCCTTCGCCGGCCCGCGCTTCCTGATGCGCACCGCCGAACTCGACATGCACCCGCTGGACACCATGGACCGCAAGGACATGGCCCAGGAGGACTTCGGCCTCGGCTTCTGCAATATCACCAAGTGCTGCACCGAGGTGTGCCCCGAACACATCAAGATCACCGACAACGCGCTGATTCCGATGAAGGAACGGGTGGCCGACCGCAAGTACGACCCGGTGGTCTGGCTCGGCAACAAGCTGTTCAAACGCGGCGGCTAGCGCTCACCGGATTCAGCGCAGCCGCTTGAACCTGCTGCGGTGGAACACGATCGGCGCGCCCGCATCGTGCACGGTGATCTCGCGGATACGCATGATCACGATGGTGTGGTCGCCGGCCGGTACCAGCTGTTCGATCTCGCTCTCCAACCAGACGCAGGTTCCGTCGATGAACAGCGCGCCGGTCTCGGTGGCCACCGTCGTCAGCCCGGCGAACCGGTCGCCGGTCTTGGCGGCGAGGGTGCGGGCGGCGCTGTCGTGGCCCTCGTGCAGCAGGCTGATACCCAGCGCCGGCAGCTTCTCCAGCCGGGGCCAGGTCTCGGAGGTGTTCTGCACGCAGAACGACACCAGGGGCGGGTCCAGCGATACCGGGACGAAGGTACTGGCGGCAAGGCCGACCCGGCTGCCGTCGACTTCCGCGGCCACGGCGATCACTCCGGACGGGAAATGACCGAACGCATCACGCAGTGCGGCGGGGCTCAGCTCCGTATTGCCCATAACGCGTCCATCTTCACACGCGCCCGTGTGCGGGCGGGCCGGCACACGGCCGACGGGTAGCCGGCCGGTCATGTGGATCACCCTGCTGGTGATGGCGGCCGCGGTCAGCTTGGAGCCGTTCCGGGTCGGTATGTGCGTGGTGCTGATGAACCGGCCCCGCCCGCGCCTGCAACTGGCCGCGTTCCTCGGCGGCGGCTTCCTGATGGGACTGTCGGTGGGCGCGGTGGTGCTGTTCGTCCTCACCCCCCGACTGCCGGATACCGCACACGTCACCCTGCCCAGGGTGCAGATCGGCATCGGCGCGCTGGCCCTGCTGGCGGCGGCCGGGATCGCGACCGTGGCGGCCACCGGAGGCGGCACCCGCACCCCTCCGGGCTGGCTGACCAGGTTGCACGGCGGACGGTCGCTGTGGGTGGCCGGCGCCGCCGGTCTGGGCATCGCGCTGCCCTCGGTGGACTACCTGGCGGCGCTGGCCGTCATCGCCGCCGCCGGGGTGTCCCCCGGCACCCGGTTGGCGGCACTGCTGCTGTTCACCGTGGCGGCTTTCGCCCTGGTGGAGATCGCGTTGCTGGCCCACCTGGTGGCCCCGCAGCGCACCCGGGCGGCGATGGCCGCCCTGCACGGTTGGGTGCGCGCCCGGGGCCGGCGCGGGGTAGCGGCACTGCTGGCGGTGGTGGGCATCGTGCTGATCGGTATCGGGCTGGCCGGAATCTGAGCCCCGCTGGAATTAGGGCGTGCCCAGCGAGTTGTTGTCCAGCACGTACTGCAGACCGGCGAGCAGTTGTGACACCGGATCGGCACCGCCGCCGAAGGCCGCCTGGGTGGCAGGTGCGGTGACGGCCGCCGGGTCATAGCCGTTCACCGGATCCACCGTGATCGGAGCGGTCAACGGATCGTCGTTTCGGGAATAGCCTGAATCGACCATCGGCTGCAGCACCGCGTCGAGGCGGGTCAGGGTGTCCTGGTCGACGCCGAGGTACTTGAACGGCAATACCAGCGGAAGGTGCTGCTCCGGAATCAGATACGTCGTCGTGGTGGCGCCCCGGGAGTTTACGGTCCTCCTGATGTTGCGCTCCGGAACCATACTCGGGTTGGTGAAGGCCACCGCGGTGTGACCGGTCGCCAAGCCGACGATCGCGTTCATCACGGCCATCAGGTTGTCCTGACGGTCCGGCCAGTCGGCGATGCTGTCGTAGGCCGAGACGAACATATGGGTGTCGTACTGGCTCTCCACCGGCGCCGGGATCCGGTAATCGAGGGAGGGAACCACACTGCCCACCGGGAAGTTCATGGTCAGGAAGCTCTCGCCGAAGGCGTGCCGCGCCACCGGGTCGCCATAGGTCGCGAAGGACAGGTCCCCCGGAGGCGGAGCGGTCGGATCGGCGGCCAGACGGGCCTGGACGGCGTTGAGGACCAACGCCCCCTCGGACAGCCCGATTGCGGTCCCCGGGCCACCTTCGCGGATCGCGGTCGCGAGGTTCACCTCACCCTCGTCGACCGACTCGCCGACACTCGGCCCGTCGATACCCAGTCCGGGCAGGTCGTCATCCAACCGGCCGATGCCCGGGAACAACCGTTCCAGGGTGTGGCCCTGAACCTGGCCCGCGGGATAGTCGACGATCTGCCGGTCCAAACCGGGGAACCAGTCCGCACCGGTGCGCCGGATGTACTCGTCATAGGGAATGCCCAGGACGTGGGCACCGCCCAGTGCGTACCCCCGGCCGGGTGTGCCCAGCGGTGTCGGTGCCGAGTCCGCGGCAGCCCCACCCGGTTGCGCCTCGTCGGCGACCGCGACTCCCCCGGTGGCAACCACCACCATCGCGGTGCCGAGTACGGCCAGTAGCGTCTTCATGCCACTCCCCTGCGAGTTCTCGCGTGGCTCCCCTGTGCTGCCGGTCGTGACGGCCACCAGTTCGCCTTTCCGAGTAGCGTAGCCAAGGATGGAACCAGCACGGTCCGTACCAGGAATGTGTCCAGCAGGATTCCGGCACCGATGACGAAACCGCCCTGGACCACGGTGCCGATGCTGGAGAACAGCAAGCCCCACATCGAGGCGGCGAAGATCAGACCCGCCGCGGTGATGACACCCCCGGTCGAGGCCAGCGTCCGAATCACGCCGAACCGGGTGCCGTGCGGCGACTCGTCGCGCAACCGTGAGGCGAACAGCAGGTTGTAGTCGGCCCCCACCGCGACGAGTACCACGAACGCCAACGGTGGCACCGTCCAGTGCAGTTGCTGGCCGAACCCGTACTGGAAGGTCAGGATGCCGATGCCTAGCGCCGCGAAATAGGAGATCACCACGGAGCCAACCAGATACAACGGCGCGACGATCGAACGCAGCAGCAGCATCAAGATCAGCAGCACGACGATGACGGTGACGGCGACGATGTACCGGATGTCCTTTTGGTAGTAGTCGCGGGTGTCTCGCAGCGCGACGGGATAGCCCCCCATCGAGATCGAGGCGTCGGCCAGGGTGGTGTTGGGCTGGGCCGCCCGCGCGGTGTCGGCGATGGCGCCGACCTGATCCATTGCCGCGGTGCTGAACGGGTCGAGCGTGGTGAACACCAGATAGCGCGCGGAGCGGCCGTCCGGCGAGATGAACATTTTTGCCGCCGCCTGGAACTCGGGTAGCTCGAGTACCTCTGGCGGGATGTTGAACCCCGCCATCGCCGGCCCCGCCGCGTCGTACTTCATCGACAGCAGGAACGCCGACGCCTGGTCGAGTCCGGTGCGGATCAGTTCGATCTGTTCGACGACCCGGTCCACCCCGGCGGACACGTCCCGGCTGCCGCCGGCGGCGCGATCGGCGCCCTGACGGACATCCACCAGGGTGCTCTCCGCTCCGCCGGGGGTGTCCAGACCCAACGTCTTCATGATCCTCGTGAGGTCGGTGAACGCGGCACCGAGGTCACTCAGCGCTGCGTTGAGAGATTGCTTGTCCTGCAACGACTCCAGTTGCCGGGCCAGATCGTTGATTCGGTCGATGCTTCCGTTGCTGCGGGCATCGACCAACCGCTGGAAGTTGGCCCGGGTTTCGCTGCAGGACGGGTTGAGATCGCAGACCACGTTGCCGTGCAGCGCCATCAGCACCGGGCCCACCCAGGCGAACAAGTCCCTGGCCGCGGTGAAGCTGACACCGATGGAGTTCCCCAGCTCGTTGATCGCGGTGACCAGTTTCGCCGCGACCTCGACGTTGCGCACCAGCTTCTCGCCGCCGTACTGGCTTCTCATCGCGGCGAAGGCCTCGATCATCCCCTCGACGCCGGTGGCGATCTCGATGACCTGACCCCGCACGTCGCCGAGTCCGACCGCCAGGGTGTCGGCCCCACCGGCCAGCCGATCGAGATCGTCCATATTGTCGGCGATCATCGCCGAGCCCTCGCTGAGCCGTTCACCGACCAAGCCCGCCTGGTAGGTGGCCCGGAACTCCTGCGGCACCTCACCCAGCGGTCTGGTGATACCGCTGACCATCCCGATATCGGGTAACTGGCCGATCCGTTCGGCCATCTGCTCCAGGTCCGCGAGGGATCCCGGTGTGCGCAGACTGCGCGGGGACTGGATCAGGACGTAGGAGGGGACGAACTGGTTGAGGTCGAAATGGCGTTCCAGCGCGGCATAGCCGATCGAACTGGGGGCCGACGGTGACACCGCCTCGCGATCGTCGTAGTTGTAGCTGGTGACTCCGGCGAAACCGGCCAGCAGCACCAGGATCAGCACACTGGCCAACAGGTGGGCCCGCGGCCGGCGCACGATCCGGATTCCCGAACGCCGCCAGAACCGGGCGGTGAGTTCCCGCCGCGGCCTGATCCACCCGCGCGGCCCGACCACCACGAGAATGGCCGGCAGCAGCGTGATCGAGGCCAGGTAGGCCACCCCGACACCGATCGCCGAGGACACCCCGACGGTGGAGAACACCCCCATCCGGGCGAAGCTGATCGCCAGGAAGGTGACCCCGATGGTGGCTGCCGAGGCGGTAATCACCTTGCCCACCGAGGTCAACGCCTGCCGGACCGCGTCATCGGAGCCCGCCCCGCGACGCACGTAGTCGTGATAGCGGCTGATCAGGAAGACCGCGTAATCCGTTCCGGCACCGGCGATCATCGCGCTGAGCAGGATGATCGCCTGATTGGACACCCCCAGGCTGGTGAACTCGGAGAACCCGGCGACCACGGATTGGGCAATCACCAGGGATATCCCGATCCCGGTCAGCGGCAGCAGCATGGCCACCGGGTTGCGGTACACCACCAGCAGCACGAGCAGAACCAGCACCGCGATCGCGATCTCGATGGGCCTGCGATCCCGTTCGCCGGCCACCGTCAGGTCGGCGACGGTGGCTGCCGGCCCGGCCAGGTGGACGTCCAGTGCGCTGCCCGCGGTGGTGCGTTCAACGACATCGGAAACCCGGTTGAAAGCCGCATAGGACTGCGGGGTGCCCAGCGCACCGGCCAGACCGACGGGCAGCACCCAGGACTTGTTGTCCTCGCTGGTCAGAAACGAACGCAGAGAGGGTGTTCCGATGAATTCCTGCACCATCACGACATCGCGCTGGTCGCGACGCAGTGCCTCCACCAGGGTCCGGTAGGTGGCTTCGGCGGGACGGTCCAGACCGCTCTCGTCGGTCAGCACCACCAGCAGCAGGTTGTCGGTGCCCGATTCCTGGAATGCCTCGGTCATCTCCCGGGCCGCGACGTTCGACGGTGCGTTGCCGGGCAGCATGGCCAGTGGATGCTTCTGGGCCATCTCGGTCAGGCTCGGCATCGACAGCGGCAGCGCGACGGCCATCGCGATCCAGATCATGATGACCGCGAAGGGCCACCGCACGATGACGTCTGCTAGTCGCCGCATACGGCGTCCACCCCGGGTTCCCGGTGGGGAACTCGGCTAGGCAACCCGGCCCCAATTCCCGTTGCCGGCGATCTGGGCACACACCGACCTCATCGCCGCCATGTACCGGGCGACGGATTTCTGGGCGATCGGGTTGTCGGGGAACAACACCGACATCGCGGTGCCGCCGTGGTATCGGAACACGTAGATCGTCAGCTGGTAGGAGAACCTGCCGTCGGAGTAGATCCCGATATTGTTCGAGTAGCCCATATCGGCCGCGGCCAGGATGGCGTTGAGCGGGGCGGCGCCGCCGTGCAGGAAGTTCGAGACCGGGAAGTTCGGCCGAGGATCGTCCAGCCACGGCGCCAGTTCGAGCACCCGGTAGTACGGGACGCGGGCCAGGTTCAGGCCGGAATCGAAGGAGGCCTGCGCCGTCCACGCGGCTTCGCCGAACGATGTCGCGGCGATCGGCACGGTGATCGGGACCAGTCCGGTGAACCAGCCCTGGGTCGAGAAGTTGTCCGATGTCCTGCGGGTGTCCCGCGGGGTAAGTCCGTAATAGGTCGCCGCGCCGGTCAACTCGTGCTCGACCCGGGCGGCGCAGGCGAACAGACCGCCGACGAACCGGGCGCCGGCCGCCGCGCAGGCCGACTCGAATGCGTCGGTCTGTTCGGCGTCCATCAGCATCACACCGGCCATATCCGCGACGGTCGGCTGCAACGGATTACCCAGCGGTAGCGGGAACTCGGGCAGGCTGCCGTTGCAGTTCTCGGCAAACTCGATCCAGGCCCGGACCTCCGGGGAATCAACGGTCAATTCCGCGGTGAAGGCCCGCTCCTGACGGCAGAAATCGTCGAAACTGCCGGCCGCCGGCAGGTCCACCGGTTGCCCGCTGGCCAGCAGCGAGGAATACATTCCGTGCGCCTCCAGCATGGTGATCCCGATCAGGGCGGCATCGCCGTGAACATGATCGATGCTGGCGTAGAAATTGAAGTGGTCATCACTCTGGACGATCCCGAACGAGAAACATCCCCACTCCAACGGGCCGGGGATATCGACGATGTGCTTGCGGGCGTCCTCTGCCGTCATCTCGCCCTGATCGACGGGTTCGAACTCGATATCGGCGGAATCGGCGATGCTGCGCCGGACGATATCGCCGGTACCGGCGTATTCGAACCAGCTTCGGTAGGTGTCGTGGCGGCGCAGATAGGCATTGATCGCCACATTCATTGCGCCGAGATCGCACTGGCCGGGCACCTCACAGGTGGCGATGATCTGGCGCGAATAGTCCAGCCCGGCGGCGTCCTGTTGGTAGACGCCGCGGATGTGTTGGGCCTGCATATAGCTGACCGGAACCGCGCTGACCGGAGCCAGTCGAGCCTTCCCGACGGCCGCACTGGTCGGGTGCCAGGAGGTCACCACACCCGGGCTCGGCGCCCAATCATCGATTGTGCCGACCGTGATCGTCCCGATCTGCAAGATTTCCCTCCCGACTCCTGCGGGCCGTGGTGGGACACAGCCGAAAGCAGAGCCAGCAACACACTGGTGCCAGTCCAACATAGCCCCTGCGGCACAGCGGCAACCGCGCCACCGGCGGCCCGGCCGTCGGCAGCCCACATGCCATACTGGCCGCCGGGAGATGAGCCGGCTGTGGCCGGGTCCGTGGCGGCTCGACGTCTTCCCGGCCGTGACGAGGTTTCCCGCATGGCACCGCAACTTCATCGGCCCGGGCGGGGAGTACAACCTCATGGCAATCGCCGAACATCCGACGGGGCAACCGCCCCGTTTCGCGATCATCGGCTACGCGGCACGTCTGCCCGGCGCCGAGGATGCGGACCGGTTCTGGGAGGTGCTGCACTGCGGCCGCGACGCGGTGTCGGAGGTGCCGGCTGACCGGTGGGATGCCGACGAATTCTTCGACCCGGATCCGGCCGCACCCGGCAAGGTCGTCACGCGCCGCGCCGGTTTCGTCGATGACGTTGCCGGTTTCGACGCTCCCTTCTTCGGGATCTCGGCCCGCGAGGCCATCTGGATGGACCCCCAGCACCGGTTGCTACTGGAGACCGCCTGGCGGGCGGTGGAGCATTCCGGCACCGCGCCGACGGCACTGGCGAACACCCGTACCGGCGTGTTCGTCGGGCTGTCCACCCACGATTACCTGGGTATGGCCTCCGATGCCCTGACCTACGACGAGGTCGAGGCCTATATGGCAATCGGCACCGCCGGTGCCGCCGGAGCCGGCCGGATCAGCTACCGGCTGGGACTGCACGGCCCCTCGGTGACCGTCGACACCGCCTGCAGTTCATCGCTGGTCGCGATTCATCAGGCATGTCAGGCGCTGCGCCTGGGCGAGTGCGACCTCGCACTGGCCGGCGGCGCCAACGTCCTGCTCAGTCCGGCCACCATGATCACCTTCTCGAAGTCCCGGATGCTCGCCCCCGACGGCCGGTGCAAAACCTTCGACGCCGCGGCCGACGGCTACGTCCGCGGTGAGGGCTGCGGTGTCATCGTCATCAAACGCCTCGATGACGCGATCCGCGACGGCGACCGGATCCGGGCGGTGATCCGCGGTAGCGCCGTCAACCAGGACGGCGCATCGGGTGGTCTGACTGTGCCGAACGGCGTCGCCCAGCAACGGGTGGTCACCGAGGCTCTGGACCGGGCCGGCCTGTCCCCCGGCGATATCGACTACCTCGAGGCGCACGGGACCGGCACCTCACTGGGCGATCCGATCGAGGTCCAAGCCGCGGCCGCCGCCCTCGGCCGGGGCCGCGACGCGGGCCGGCCACTGCTGATCGGGTCGGCCAAGACCAATATCGGACATCTCGAGGCTGCCGCCGGCGTGGCCGGTGTGCTCAAGGTGGTGCTCTCCCTTGAGCACGCCGAACTGCCCAGGCATCTGAATTTCCGGACCCCGTCACCGCACATCCCGTGGGGCCGCATCCCGGTTCGGGTGGTGGATGAGGCGCTGGCCTGGGAGCGCTCCGACCGGCCACGGATCGCCGGAGTCAGTTCGTTCGGGTTCACCGGGACGAACGCACACGTGATCATCGAAGAGGCGCCGCAGACCGTGCCTGTCAGCGCCCCGGTCGGACCGTCCGACGACCGTCGGTTCATGGTGCTGCCCCTGTCTGCACGCACCCCGGCCGCCCTGGCCCGGACCGCGGCGAACTACCGCGACTGGCTGTCGGAGCACCCGGAGGCCAGCCTGGCCGACGTCTGTCTGACGGCCGGGGCGGGACGCGCGCACTTCGAACACCGGGCCGCGTGCGTGGCCGACTCGGCCGAATCCGCCCGCGGTCTGCTCGCCGCCCTGGCCGACGACCGGCCGGCGCCGGGTCTGGTCCGCGGACACTGCACCGACCGACCGAAGACGGCGTGGCTCTTCCCCGGGCAGGGCAGTCAATACGCGGGGATGGCCCGGGATCTGTACGACTCCGAACCGGTATTCGCCGACACCATGAACCGGTGCGCCGAGGCCGTCGCCGAGGTGCTCGAAAAGCCGCTGCTGGGGATCATTTTCGATACGGACTCCGGTTCGGATGGGGCCGAAACCCTGCAACAGACCCGGTACGCACAGCCCGCGATCTTCGCCGTGGAGATGGGTCTGGCCCGGCTCTGGCAGTCGTGGGGTTTCGAACCCGACGTCGTCCTCGGGCACAGTGTCGGACAGTACGCGGCGGCCTGCGTCGCCGGCGTGTTCAGCCTCGAAGACGGCGCCCGCCTGCTGGCCGAACGAGGCCGGCTTTTCGGTGATCTGCCGGGGGGCGGCCGGATGGCGGCGATCTTCGCCGAACCGGACCGGGTCGAGCGGCTCACCGATGAGTTCCCGAGCCTTTCGGTGGCCGCCTACAACGGCGCGAACACCGTCCTTTCCGGGCCCGCGGCGGAGCTGGAAGGGGCACTTGAGCGGTTGACCGCCGACGGTGTCCGCTGTGACCGCCTGGACACCAGCCACGCGTTCCACTCCGCCCTGCTGGATCCGGCTCTCGACGACTTCGAAGCCGTTGCGAACCGTGTCGAATTCGGCTCGCCGCAAAGGATTTTGGTGTGCAACCGGACCGGGGCGGTCCTCGGGCGGAACGCCAGGCTCGACGGCGCGTACTGGCGCCGACATGCCCGCCAGCCGGTCGAATTCGCCAAGAGTGTCGCCACCCTGGCCGAGTTGGGCTGCACACTGCTGCTCGAGGTGGGCCCGCAACCGGTACTCACCGCCGCCGCCCTGCGGGCCTGGCCCGACCCGGCGACCGCTCCCCGGGCCGTACCGTCGCTGCGGCGCAACGTCGCCGACCAGCGCCAGATCACCGAAGCGCTGGCCGGCGCCTACGTCGCCGGCCATCTGCCCGACTTCGCCGCCGCGCTGCGGGTGCCGGCCCACCCCGTCGACCTGCCGGCCTACCCCTTCGAACACCGCCGGTACTGGTACGCGGACAACATCGGCACTACCGCCCAGCCGACCGTGCGGGACAGCACCACCCGCACCGAAGCCATCGAACTGCTCGAGGACGGCCGGATCGAGGAACTCGCCGCGCTGCTTGACGGGGCGACCGCAAATCGGACGACCGCCGAGGTGCTCGCCCAGTTTGCCGCCCGGCACAACCGGCAGCGCGATGCGCAATCCATCGCCGATATCCGCTACCGGATCCGCTGGGAGAAGGCCGCCGACCTGCCGGCTGCTCCCGCCGGTGAGGACTCCGCCTGGCTGGTGATCGCCGACGGCTCCGACGTGCCGGCACCGCTGCTCGCGGCTCTCGGCGCCGCCGGCCACCGGCACCGCCTCCTCGGGTTGCCGGTGTCCGACGCCGACGAGGAACGACTGGTGGCCGAATTGCGGTCCGCCGCGCGCGACGAACCGACGCTGCGCATTCTTCACATCGCGGCGCCGGAGAACGGAGGCGGACCGTCGATGCGATCGTTGCTGCGGATGCAGCACCGCATCCTGGGCGGCACTCAGCGCCTCTTCCGCGCCGCGGCCGCAGCCGAACTGCGCACCCCGATCTGGGCGGTAACCCTTGGGGCGCAACGGGTTGCCGACTCGGATCAGGTGCGACCCGAGCAGACCGCCCTGTGGGGGTTCTGCCGCGTCGCCGCGTTGGAGTACCCGCAGGTGTGGGGTGGGCTCGCGGACCTGTCCGAGGGTGCTGCCGACGAGTGGCTGGAATTGATCAGGCGGGCCGCGTCGGCGTCGTCGGGGGAAGACCAGATCGCCCTGCGCGGGGGTACCGTCCATGTCCCCCGGCTGGTGCGGCGCACCGGGCTGCCGAATCCGCAGCCCTTGGAATTGCGCTCCGAGGCCACGTATCTGGTAACCGGCGGGCTGGGTTCGGTCGGACTTGAGATCGCCGGGTACCTGGCCGCACACGGTGCCCGGCACCTGGTGCTCACCAGCCGCCGGGCACCGAACGACGGCACACAGCGTCGCATCGATGCCCTGACCCAGCAGCACGGTTGCACGGTCCGGGTGACCGCGGCCGATATCGCCGACCCGCATGACGTCGCCCGACTGCTGGCAGCCGTGCAGGCCGAATGTCCGCCGCTGGCGGGAGTAGTCCACGCCGCGGGCGAGAACAGCACCGCCCCGATGACCGCACTGGACGCCGCCGAGGTCGACCGGGTGTTCGCCGGGAAGGTCTGGGGCGCCTGGTATCTCAGCGAAGCGGTCGCGGGACTCGCACTGGACTTCTTCCTCTCCACCTCCTCGATCTCCTCGGTGTGGGGCAGCTTCGGACAGAGCGCCTATAGTGCGGCGAACGCCTTCCTCGACGGGTTGACCTGGCGGCTGCGCGAGCAGGGTATTGCCGCAATCGGTATCAACTTCGGGCCCTGGGCGGCAGGTATGGCCGACCGGGATGCCCGCGAACAACTGGATCGGCGCGGCATCCGCACCCTCTCGCCCGCGGATGCGCTGGCCGGGATGGCCGACGTCATGGTCACCGCCGGATCGCCGGAAGCGGCCCAGGGTGTGGTGGCGCGGGTCGACTGGGCCCGTTTCCTGCCGATCTACCTGCAGGCGGGACCACGCCCACTGCTGGCCGAGGTGGCCGCCGAGGTGCCCGAGTCGATGTCCGCCGCCGCGGCAGCACCGGGTCGGACCCGGCTGGTCGAGGACCTCGCCGCGGCCCCGGTGCAGCAGCGCCGGAAACTGGTTCTGGAGCACCTTCGCGACGCCGTCTCCGAGGTCACCCGAATCGAGGTGTCCGAGATTCGCGACGAAACCGGATTCTTCGATCTCGGCATGGATTCGCTGATGGCCGTGGAACTGCGCCGCCGCCTGGAGCAGTCGGTCGGCAGGGAACTTCCGGCCACCCTGGCGATGGACTACCCGCGGCTGTCCGATGTGGCCGACTATCTGCTCACCGACGTGCTGAGCTTGAACGAACGGGCGGCCGCCCGAACCGTCGCCCGGGCCGCATCGCTCGCCACCTCGGCTGCCGACGAGCCGATCGCCATCATCGGGGTGGCCTGCCGCTTCCCGGGTTCGCCCGATCCGGACGCCTACTGGCAGGTGCTCTCCGGCGGGATCGACGCCATCCGCGAAATCCCGGAGGATCGCTTCGATATCGACGAGTTCTACGACCCCGATCAGCAGACGCCCGGCAAGATCTACACCCGCAGCGGCGGATACCTCGACAGGGTTGACGAATTCGATCCGGAGTTCTTCGGCATCTCCCCCCGCGAAGCCGTCTGGATCGACCCGCAGCAGCGACTGATGCTCGAAATCGCCTGGGAGGGACTGGAACGGGCGGGTTACGGGCCGGCGACGCTCCGCGGCAGCCGTACCGGCGTCTTCGTCGGGGTGGCGGCCAACGAATACTCTCTGCTGCTGTCGGGGGATTCGGTCGAGAGCCTCGAGGCGCATTTCATCACCGGGAACGCGCTCAATGCCATCGCGGGCCGGGTCGCGTTCACCCTCGGACTGGAGGGCCCTGCGGTTGCCGTTGACACCGCCTGCAGTTCCTCGCTGGTGGCCGTCCACCAGGCCAGTCAGGCCCTGCATTCCGGTGACTGCGATATGGCACTGGCCGGTGGGGTCAACGTGCTGTTGAGCCCGGCGTCCACCGTCGCCGCGTCGCGCGCCCGGATGCTGTCGCCGGACGGTCGGTGCAAGACCTTCGATGCGGCCGCCGACGGCTACGCCCGCAGCGAGGGATGCGGGGTTCTGGTGCTCAAGCGACTAAGCGACGCCCAGCGCGACGGCGACCGGATCTGCGCGGTCATCCGGGCCAGCGCGGTCAACCAGGACGGCGCCTCCAGCGGCCTGACGGTGCCCAACGGTGGTGCCCAACAACGCCTGATCGGCTCTGCGCTGGCCCGGGCCGGTCTGAGCGGCGGGGACGTCGACTATCTCGAAGCGCACGGAACCGGCACCCCGCTGGGCGACCCGATCGAGGTCCAGGCTGCCGCGGCGGTGTACGGCGCGGGCCGCGACCCGGACCGGCCGCTGCTGATCGGATCGGCGAAGACCAATATCGGGCATCTGGAGTCCGCCGCGGGGATCGCCGGCCTGATCAAGGTGGTGTTATCGCTGCAGCACGATCTGCTTCCGCAGAACCTGCACTTCCACCGGCCGTCCTCGCATATCCCGTGGGACTCCCTGCCGGTGCGGGTGGTGGACACGGCGCTGCCCTGGCATGCCGCCGGCCGGCCGCGCCGGGCCGGGATCAGTTCCTTCGGGTTCACCGGCACCAACGCGCATGTGCTGATCGAGGAGGCTCCGGCCGCCACCGCTGAGCCTGCCGACGAGGTGCCCGCATCCGGGCGGTACGGCGTGCTGCCGCTGTCCGCCCGGTCCCCCCGGGGACTGCTGGATCTGGCACAGCGGTACTCCGATTGGCTGGCGGCCAACCCCGGGGTCCCGATCGCCGATGTGTGCTTCACCGCGGGCGCCGGCCGGTCGCACTTCGAGCACCGCGCGGCGGTGGTCGCCGATTCCGTATCCGAGGCGACCATGCTGCTCGGCGATCTGCTGGCCAACCGCCTGCGTCCCGGCGTGCTGCGCGGCGAATGCGGCGACCCGCCGGCCACCGCCTGGTTCTTTCCCGGCCAGGGCAGCCAGTACCCCGGCATGGCCCGGGAATTGTTCGACACCGAACCGGTTTTCGCCGACACCATGCGACAGTGCGCACACGCCGTCGATCGGATGCTGCCGCGGCCGTTGCTCGACGTGCTGTTCGGCACCGGCCGCGATGCCGCCGAGATGCTGCGGCACACCTCATTCGCCCAGCCGGCGATCTTCGCCGTCGAGATGGGCCTGGCCAGGTTGTGGCAATCCTGGGGTATCGAGCCGGATGTGGTGCTGGGTCACAGTGTGGGCCAGTACGCGGCGGCGTGCGTGGCAGGTGTGTTCGGCCTCGAGGACGGGGCGCGGTTGATCGCCGAACGCGGGCGGCTGTTCGGCGGCCTGCCGGCGGGAGGGCGGATGGTGGCGGTATTCGCCGATCCCGAGGATGTGGAACGCTCCGCATCCCGATTCCCGCGGGTTTCGGTCGCTGCCTACAACGGATCCAACACGGTGCTGTCCGGTCCCGGCGACGATCTGGAGCAGATCGTCGCGGCATCCAGCGAGGACGGCACCCGCTGCACCTGGCTGGAGACCTCGCACGCCTTCCATTCGGAGTTGCTCGAGCCGGTGCTCGACGAATTCGAAGCCTTCGCGGCGCAATTCGACTACGCCGTGCCGACCCTGCCGCTGGTCTGCAACCGAACAGGCGCGGTGCTCACCACCGAGACTCCCCTGGACGCCCGGTACTGGCGGCGGCACTCCCGGCAGCCGGTGCAGTTCACCGAAAGTGTCCGTGCGGTGGCGGCGCTCGGTTGCTCGGTGCTGATGGAGATCGGCCCGCAGCCGATCCTGACCGCCGCCGCGCTGCAGATATGGCCCGAAACCGCGGCTCCGCCCCGCGCGATCGTGTCACTGCGCAAGGGGACCGGCGCGCAGCGGCAGATCAGCGATGCACTGGCGGCCGCCTACGTCTGCGGGCACCGACCGGACTTCGCCGCGGTATACCGGCGGCCGGCGCACCGGCTCGAACTGCCCACCTATCCGTTCCAGCGCCGTCGCTACTGGCCCAAGCCGTCCGTGCTCAGCAGTCCGGGCTCCGACGGTGTGCGGGTATCCGGAATCCTGGGCAGCGCCAAGGATCTCGCGTCCGGTGACGTCATCTACAGCACCGTGCTGTCGGTCCGGACCCAACCCTGGCTGGCCCACCATGTCATCTACGGAACGGTGGTCGTCCCGGGTGCGACCTACGCCGCGATGGCACTGGCCGCCGCCGGCGCACCGGCGCGGGTCAGGGATGTCTTCTTCTACGAGCCGATCATCCTGCCGGAGAAAGCCGCTCGCGAGGTCCAGCTGTCCATGCACCCCCTGGAGGCCGGCGGCGGCTGGAAGTTCCAGGTGCACAGCCGTCCTTACGGAGTTCGCGAAGCGGAATGGTCGCTGAACGCGGACGGCAGTGTCGTCACCGGCGCCGATACGCAGGCCGGCGAACCGGTCGGTGCGGAACCGGTCGACGAGGCCGCCGAACGGCTGAACCGGATCAACCCGCAGCAACTTTTCGACACCTTCAACGATATGGAACTGGCTTGGGGGCCCACCTGGTCGACATCGCTGAAGACGCTGTGGGTCGGCTCTGGGGACCGGGCTGGCGAGGCGATCGGCGATGTCGCCGTCGGCGACGAACTGGCCGAACACCTGGGCAGCGAACCCGTCCACCCGGTGCTGCTCGACTTGTGCACCGGTGTGGCCTTCCCCGCGTTCCCGGCGCTGCTGGCAGCCGAGCACGGGGTGGCCGATCTGTTCCTGCCACTGCGGTACGGCCAGGTGGAACTGCGCGGAGCGCTGCCGCGGCGGTTCTTCTGCCGGGCCCGCTGGCAGGCCGGCCCGTTAAACGGCGAGACGCAGGTCTTCGATATCGACTTCGTGGATCGGGACGGCCGTCGGCTGGGCGGTATCAGCGAGTTCACCGTCAAGCGCGCCCCCCGGGAGGCGCTGCTGCGGGGTCTCGGCGGCGACACCACCCGATTGCTCTACACCGTGGGCTGGCATGAGT
>LFFF01000037.1 GCA_001510415.1 Actinobacteria bacterium casp-actino6
GTGAGAACTCAAATCATCCCAGCTCAGAGGGCACTTTCTTTACTCCGACACCCGCCCGGAACCTATCTCATCGGTGGATCGAGGCTTAGGTACGCACTTCGCGGGCCGCGGATCGGCTATAGCTTCGAGCCGAACCATCTCGCATCGACGGTCTGCGGACGGCGCTGCCTCGGTCCGCCGGCGCGGGGTTCGCCTCGTACCACGCCGACCAGATTTCCGGACGCAACCGTCCACGATCCGGTACCGCCAATCCGGCACGTCGGGCCCAGTCGCGAACCGCAGCGGTCGTCGGCTCGGATGCGGCAGCGGCGGCGTCGGGTCTGGTCAGCTCGACCGTGGTGGGTGAGATACGTTGCAGGACAGCTTCTTCAGTGAGCGACCAGGCCTGGGCCGCAGCCAGGAACCGGTAGGTCCACTCCTCTGCCAGCGGGCGGGTTTCGCAGAACACCACTGCCACGTTCGGCCAGCGGACCTGCAACTCAGCGAGTCCGTCGGCGACGAGCGCGGGCCGGACGTAGTTCAGCTTGAACACTTGCGAGTAGCGCTCCTCCACTACGACCGCCGCGCGCGGGAGGGCGGCCAGGTCAGCGACCTGATAGCGCAGCTTCCCGCCGGTCAGCCCGGCGACCAGATCGGCCAGCGACTTGCGCTCCACGCTGGCGATCAGGCGGCCGTCGTCGACGATTCCGTAGTCCCCGCACGGCAGGGCCCGCTTGACCGTCGCAACCTGCTGATTGGCGAATCGGTACGGGTACTGCTCGTGGCTGTCGACGACGATCTGCAGGCCGTCGATACCGTGGGCGCGGGCGGTCGGGGTTCGCACGTTCGGCCGTGCCTGTTTGCGGGTCCGCGGGGACTGCCAGAACACCACATCGCGGCCACGGGCCTGGGTGAACACCAGTTGGGAACGGTTGTGCCGAGACCGATCGGCGATGACGTCGATCGCCGCGCCGCGCCGTTGGCAGGACCGCAACTCCACCTGCTCGACGATCACCGGATCTTCAGGCCAGTCGGCCAGGGGCACCGGGTGGGCGAACAACGCCTTCTCCCGTGGCCAGGTGCCCGCCGTCCGGAACAGCAAGTCACCGCCGGCCAGCGGCACCCGCACCAGGAACGGCAACCGGGAATCCGGGTCCGGGTTGGCCGCGATCCACAACTGCGCCATGGCTGTTGAGTCTGCCGTGCAGGTCGGGGGGTGGCCAGCAGCCCCGCGGGTCAGATCGCGTCGCGTCGGGGAATCGGCGATTCTCTGGGGCACGGCTCACACCGGGGCGGAAGTGTGCGACGGGGAGCGCCGCGGCACCGCCTGCCACCTCACCACGGTCAGATACAGACCCCTGCGAGGGTGTCCAGGCTATCCTCGCGCCGACCGACCGTAAAGCACCGTCAAATGCCGCGGCCCGCAAGCGGACCCGCGGCGCTATCCACGCATCGGCTGCCGCCTTCCAATCCTTACTCAGCGCCAACCCTAGAGGGCATCGCCGACAGCGAGCAGTGGGTCGGCGCCGCGCCCGCGACTGACTCCCGACGCGATAGCCGTCGAGCCGCTGATCCTTGTCGCTCCCGTTCATGAGGGAGATCAACATGGCTGAGCAGAGGTATCAGACCGCCGGCGGCGCCACTCCACTCGCCCTAACCCGTCGGCCCCTGACGTACACCTCGGCAATGGACGTCTCGCGGATCCCCATCAGCAGTGCGAACAGGGTCTGGTCGCGGGCAAGACCCGGATCGGCGGCGCGAACGGCGTTGCGCAGCGGCCCGTCGAGTGCCGGCGTACCGGACGGGTCGATGACGACGAAGTCGGCTTCTTTGCCGACGTCGAAGTTGCCGAACCGGTTCTCCATGTCCAGGGCGCGGGCGCCGGCGAGGGTGCCGAGGAACAGCATCTCGGCCGGATGCATGGACACCCCGTCGTCACCGGGTTCGGTGATGTGCACCTTGAACGCGTCGCCGAGGACCCGTGGGATCAGCCATTCGTCTCCGCCGCCGAAATCGGTTCCCGCGGCGATGTTCACACCGGAGGCCACAGTGCGCTTCCACGGCATCGTTCCCGATCCCAGGAACAGCTGCGAAACCGGACAGTGCGAGACCGACGTTCCGGTCTCGGCCATCCGTTCCAGTTCGACATCCTGGCAGTGCACGCAGTGCGCGAGGATGGTGCGCCGGCCCAACAGGCTCTTCCCGCCGACCGCCGAACCCGGCAGGAACTTCCCGTCGTAGGTGTCGAGGTAGGAGTTCACCTGATAGGCCTCTTTGGTGACGTCGACCTCGCCGGTGCCGGGGCGGTTGTTCTCATTGAGGTGGGAGTGCACGTAGACCCCGCGGTCGCGTACCTCGTCGTAGAGTTCGCCGAGATTCCTCAGGGTCTCGATCGTGACCGACAGCGAAAACCGCGGGACGATCGCCACGTGCAGCAAGGCGGTGGCGACATCGCCGGTGTCGGCGGCGTGCCACTTGTCGATCTCCTCGCGGGTGAGCCGGATCGCGTCCTGTTCTGAGGTCATCAACGGCTGGGCGGTCTCGCCGCCCACGGTCTGAATTCCGCGGCCGCTGACGATCCGCAAGCCGGCCCTCTGCGTCTCGGTGAACAATGCATCCTGCGCATGCGGGAACGCCGAACCGAACACCATGGCGGCGGTGGTCCCCACCGAGATACGCCGGTTGGTGAACTCGACAGCGGCCTGCCGCGCGAACTCCTGGTCGGCGAACTTCGTCTCGGACGGGAACATGCACAGGGTCAGCCACTCCAGCAGTTGGCCGCCGCCGTAGGAATCCCCGGCGTAGGTCTGCGGGAAGTGGATGTGGGTGTCGACGAATCCCGGCAGCAGAAACCCGGGCCGATGGTCGTACAAGGTGGCTGATTCGTGTGCCGCCGGGATCTCGGTCCGGTTGCCGCAGAAAATGATCCGCCCACTGTCATCAAGCACCAGGGCGCCGTCGGGAATCGATACCAGGGCCGCCGCGGCCTCGGTCACTTTCGGCTCGCCGGCGATGTGGAAGATATGCCCGAGGTGGGTGTGGGTGGTCATGCGGTGAACTCCCGTCCGGTGGTATCGGATCCCGGCGTGCGCAATGAAGATCGGCGGCGGGACATCGCCTGATGGGCAGCGCGACATCGGCTTCCCTGCGAAGATAGTGCCACCGATGAGGCGGACACGTCGGCGAATCGTCCGTGCCGAGGAGGCAACCACCGTGACCGAAACGTCCTCCGAATTCGCCGCCCACCTGGCCGCCGAACTCGGCGCTTGTGTTCATCTACCGGAAACGTCCGCCTACCGCACAGCGCTCGACGGTGTGCACTTTCCCGAGGCCTCGCGCCGCATCCCGCTATGTGTGGTCCAGCCTCGCGATGTCGACGACATCTCCCGGACGCTGCGGGTCGCCCAGGTATCTGGTGGGCGCGTGACCGTTCGCGGGGGCGGGTTGAGTTCGAACTGCGTGGCAGACGATGCGGCGATGATCGACCTGTCCACCCATCTCGGCTCGGCGCTGCCCATCGACGGCTCGGTCCGGGTCGGTGGAGGAGCCACCGTCGGAACCGCATTGGACGCGCTCGCCCCGTCCGGACGCGTCATCCCAGTGGGAGTCGCCCGGCTGCCGGGGATGGGCATGGTCACCCGCGGCGGCATCGGGTACCTGACCCGCAGCCTCGGGCTGACCATGGACCACCTGGTCGAGGTCGACATGGTGCTGCCCAGCGGCGACATCGTCCACCTCAGCGAGGACAGCACCGGCGAGGAGGCCGAACTGTGGTGGGCGGTTCGCGGCTGCGCTCCATGCTTTGGGGTGGTCACCGGAGCGGTCCTGCGCACCCACGAGCAGGGCCCGGTATTCGTCGACCGCGTGGTGGTCGACATGGATGCGTTACCGGCATACTTCGCGGTCGCACCCGAGCTGCCCCGGCACACGACGATGAGCGCGGTCCTGGGCCGGGTGCCCGGCGATGACCGTGAAGACCCGGTGCTCTTTCTCTACTCGGCGTGCCGCAGCCAGGCCGAAGCCGACATCGCAACGGCCCGATCGGCGACAACGGCGGTCGCAGCC
Organism: Actinobacteria bacterium casp-actino6; assembly: GCA_001510415.1. Taxonomy (GTDB): domain Bacteria; phylum Actinomycetota; class Actinomycetes; order Mycobacteriales; family Mycobacteriaceae; genus Mycobacterium. The sequence continues at coordinate 4,045 of LFFF01000037.1, forward strand.
GCGTCACCGGCCGGGCCGCGCTACCGTTCCGAAATGAGCGGCCGCTATCTGAAAGGCCTGCCGCAGTTCGCGATCCCCGGACCCGCCGGCGAGGAACCCGCACCAATCACCCTGCCGCCACCCGGCGCCGACCGGGGCTGGTTCCTCGGCAAGGCGCCGTTCGCCGGTCCAACACTGGGTCCTAAGGTCGCCGCGGTACTGGACGATGCCATCCGATCCGCGCCGACCACCTCATGCCGCATCGACTTCCAGCACACCGGCGGCGCCCTGGCCGACATCGCCGACACCGCAACCTCATTCTGGGGTCGCGGCGCGGAGTGGAACATCCCGCTCAACGCCGTCTGGGCGAACCCCGACGACGGCGAAGCCTGTTACGAGTGGGCGCGTGCGACCCTGGATGTGCTCGCCGAGGACACCATCGGCGGCTACAGCGTCGAACTGCGGCCCGGATTCGATGAAACGCAACGAGAGGTGGAACGTGCCTACGGAGCCAACCTGGAACCGCTGCGCGCCCTGCGCCGCCGCTACGACCCGAGCAGCGTGCTCGGTGGTAGCCCGCTGTAGGTTGCCGTGAACAACAAGCAGACCGCGGCGCTGCTGATCATCGAGCAGCGCATTCGGGACGGCCGTCGTGACGCCTACCTGGCCTGGGAGCAGAAGGTCGCCGCTGCCGCGGCCGATTACCCCGGCTATCTCGGCTCGGAAGTCAAACCGCCCAGCGACAGAGAACCCAGTTGGGTGGTGATATACCGATTCGATTCAACTCTGAATGCGCAGAACTGGCTGAACAGTGCGACCCGGCAGCAACTGATCCATTCCGCAGCAGATCTTTTCGACGGGCCCGGCACCCTGCGGGTGATCACCGACAGCAACGAGATCCTCGACCCCTGCCCTCCGGTGGTGGTGACCCACCCCGTCGCTGACGATCAGGTCGAGGCCTTCCTGGTTTGGCGGCAAAAGATCGTCGAGGCCGAAAGCCGATACCCGGGATACCTGGGCTCGGAGCTGTTCCGGCCGGTGGAGGGCGTTCAGGACCAATGGAGCACCATCTTGCGGTTCGATACCGTCGAGCACCTCGATGCGTGGTTGGCGTCGCAGGAACGCAGCGAGCTGCTCGCCGAGGGTGCCCGATTCGGTGAGTTCAAACTCCGCAGGACCTACCAGCCGTTCGGCAACTGGTTCAAACCCAAAGACCCGCAATTCAAGACGGCGATCGCCGTCTGGATGGGCCTGTATCCCACGGTGGTCCTGCTCACGCTACTGATGGCGCCACTGAACCTGCCGTTCTGGTTGGCAATGCTGGTCGGAAACCTGGTCTCCAGCCTTGTCATGAGCTATCTGACCATGAAGTTCTATGTCACCAAGATCATGGGCTGGTGGACCTCGCCGGCTGAATCGGCTCCTCAGCCCGCAACCGACGTCAAGGGCTTTCTGCTGATCCTGGCGATCAACGCAGCCTGGGCGGTGGTCTTCTACCTGCTGACAGTCAAGGCAGGCGTACACCCGTGACCGCCACCCGCCGGCAGCAATGGATTCCTGGGACAAAAGATCGGCTCTTCGCTAATCGCCACGGCAACGAAGCCGACCGCCGTCGCCGAGCCGGTCATAGATACGTTCGGGAGTCAGCGGCAGCGAGCGATATCGCACACCTGTGGCGCGGGCGACCGCGTTCGCCAGCGCTGGGGCCACCGGGTTGATGCCGCATTCGGCGATACCCTTGGCGCCCATCGGACCGACCGAGTCGGTGGAGTGCACCAGCAGCACCTCGGTACGGGGGGTGTCGGCATAGGTGGGGATCCGGTAGTTGCGCAGGCTCGGGTTGGTCATCACGCCGTCGTCGACATGGAAGTTCTCGGTCAGGACGAACCCGATGCCCTGTGCCACAGCACCTTCCACCTGTCCCCGCACCTGTGCCGGGTTGATCACCACACCCGCGTCGGCCGCCTGGACGCTGTCGAGCACACGGACCTCGCCGGTGATCCGGTGCACAGCGACCCGGAATCCGTGGGTGTTGCAGGTCATGCTGCGGGGCGATCCGTAGGCTTTTCGCGCCACCCGCAACCGGGTGCCGCGGGCCCCGGCCGCGGCGCTGATGTCGCTCAGCGTCAGTCGCCACTCACCGCAGATCACGCCGTCGTGCTCCAGTGAACAGTCGGCCGGGTCGACGCGCAGGTATCGGGCCGCGAACTGCAGGATCAGGTCACGCAGAGCGGAGGCGGCCTGCGCCACGGCGTTGCCGGCAACGGAGAGTCCCGCGCTGGCGAAGGCTCCGGTGTCGAAACCGGTCAGGTCGGTGTCGGACTGGACGAGTTGGATGCGCGATGGCGTGGTGCCCAGTGCAGTGGCAGCAATCTGGATGTGCGCGGTGGAGGTTCCCTCACCGAATTCCACTGTACCCACCGCGATCTCATAGACACCGTCGTCGCGCAGGGTTGCCCAGGCTTCGGAGATGTGTTCGGTGGGTGGCGCCGTCTCGTGCAACGTACTGGCCACACCGGTCCCTATCAACCAGTCATCACCGAGTCCGGGATCGCTGCCCGTGCCGCGCAGGTGCTGGTCCACCAGATCGATGCACGACAGCGCGCCGTCCTCGGTGAAAATGACATCGTCGGGCCGGTCACCGATCGCCAGCAGCGCGTCGCCCGGCCGAACGACGTTGCGGCGCCGAAGTTCCAGCGGATCCATTCCGAGGGCGATCGCCAACTCGTCCATAGCCGACTCCATCGCGAATGCCGGCTGGGTCATGCCGTAGCCGCGCAGCGCACCGCTGGGCACGGTGTTGGTGTAGACGGAGTAGCCATCGAACTTCTTGTTCGGGCAGCGGTACAGAGAGATGGCGCGGCCCCCGGCGAACAGCGTCTCCCCGCCGTGGTTTCCGTAGGCACCGGTGTTGGAGACATTGCGGAACTGGATGGCGGTCAAGGTGCCGTCAGAGCGGGCGCCTAATCTCACTGTCAGCTTCATCGGGTGCCGTGGCGACGCGGTGGTGAATTCCTCTTCCCTGGTGAATTCCAGACCCACCGGCCGCCCGGTGTCGAGCGCGGCCAGGGCGACCAGGTCCTCGGCGATCACCTCCTGCTTGCCCCCGAAGCCGCCGCCGACCCGCTTGCAGAACACCCGTAGCTGGTCGGGCCGAAGGTCGAACAGGTAGGCCAACTTGACCTTGGCCAGCGAGGGCGACTGGGAACTGGTCCGTACGTTGAGCCGGCCGTCGGCCATCCACGCGATCGACCCGTGTGTCTCCAAATGCGCATGCTGGACCCGCGGCGAAAAGTAGGTGCCCTCGTGGACGACGTCGGCCTGGGCGAATCCCTCGTCCGCGGAGCCGATCTCGCTGTGCAGCTCCAGCAGGATGTTGTGTACCGGATCATGGACGAACGGGTCCGCTCCGGAGTGCAACTGCGGGGCGCCGTCGGTCATCGCCTCTTCGGGATCGAACACCGCCGGCAACAACTCGTAATCGACGACGACCTTGCGGCAGCCCTCCTCGGCGGCACCGACCGAGTCGGCGAGGACGGCAACCACCCGTTGACCGACGAACCTCACCACGTTGTCGAGAATGTAGGTGTCATCGGGATCGACGAGATGATCGGTGTGGATGGCGGTGGTGTAAAGCTTGCGCGGCACGTCTTCCCACGTATAGACGCGATGGACTCCGGGTACGGCCAGGGCGGCGGAGGAGTCGATGGACACGATGCGCGCGTGCGGGTGCGGGGAGTGCAGCACCTTCAGGTGCAGCATCCCGTCGATCTCGGTGTCCATGGTGAACTCGGCACGCCCGGTGACGACGGCGGTGCCCGCCGGTGCTCCGACGCTGACGCCGACGGCCTGCCCGGGAGCCGCCTCTTCAAGACCGGTGACACCGTTGATCGCGTCCTCTATGGCCCGATAGCCGGTGCAGCGACAGAGGTTTCCCTTCAGTGCCTGCGGCAGGTCCTCCTTCTGTTCGTCGGTCAGAGCAGCCGCGGTCATGATCATCCCGGCCGTGCAGAACCCGCACTGGAATCCCGGTGCGTCGCGGAATTGCCGCTGCATCGGGTGCAGGTCGTCGGGCGTGCCGAGACCCTCGATGGTGGTGACCTCCCGTTCCTCGGCACGGAATGCCGGTGTGATGCAACTGTTCACCGGCTGGCCGTCCAGCCAGACGGTGCACGCCCCGCAGTCGCCGGTATCGCAGCCCTTCTTGACACCGTGGCAGCCCAGGGCGCGCAGGAAGGTGCGTAGGCACTGGCCCGGACGTGGTTCGTGCTCGACGGTTTCGCCGTTGACGGTATAGGTCATCACCGGTCCCCGGTGGCCAGAAGTTCCAGTCGGATCTCCTCGGCATAATGCTTGGCCAGGTGACACCGATGGTCGGGTGTTCCGTTCGCGTCGTCGAACCACACCGCGTCGGGCAGTGCGTCGATGGCCTGTTGCAACACGCCGCTATCCGGAATCATGTTGAACACCAACCGGATCGGATGAGTGGTCGCCGCGGTGATGGTCAGCAGAAAGTCGCTGGTATCGGGTGAGCGGGTGGCGACCATGAAGATCGTCGACCGTCCGAGTTTGGTCAGCGTGAAGCGGCGATGTGCGTGGCGCTTCCGCAAAGCGCTGATCGGAATGTCGATGCCGCGCAACACCTCACCGGGCTGCAGCACGTTCTGGTGGTCTCCGGTCACGAAGTCGACCGCGGCCACCGTCCGCTGGGAGCCGTCGGGGGCCCACAGCGTGTAGTCGGCTTCGAGTGCAACAGTCAGGGTGATCATCGGGCCGGCGGGCAACGACAGGCAGATGTTGCCTCCGACCGTTGCCGAGCTGAGCACCTTGAACGAGGCGAGGAACGCCTCGCAACTCGTCGTGAACAGGGCGCCCGCCGCCCAGTCGGCTGGCGCCTCGAATGCGTACAACTCCGCCATCGAACAGGTCGCCGCGATCCGCAGACCGGTATCGGTGACCTCGAGGGACCGCCAACCGAGCGCGGGCAGGTCGATCAGACGGCGCAGGCCAGGTTGCGGTTCGGAGAACAACCAGGTCCCCCCGGCCAGCCACGCATCGCCATCGCGCCACAGTGCGCCGGGCCACTCCGGTGGCCGGCGGACGATGTCCTCGACGGTGTTGAGGTCCACGTCAAATCCCTTTCAACCGCCCTACCCCGCACAGCCGTTACCGGGAGCGCCAACACAGGTCGTCGGAATCAGCGAAGGGAGTGGATTCAGAGCCGTCGGGGAAAACGGGACCGGAGTGCCCTTCTCAGCCGGCGTCAGCGTGACCGAGCTCGAGGCCGGCGTGGTGGTTGCTGATGGTGATTCGGTGGCAGCGGGTCCGCAGGCGGTCAGGATACCCATGGCGACGATCGCCATTCCGCCCGCAACGAGTCCGATCTGGTCCCTCCAATGATGGGCGCCCAATTGTCCGCTCCCGTCGATTCCCGGTGGCCTGTCCGTGGTGCATCGATGTTAGTGAAAATGCCGACCGGCGGAGTGCATTCAACGGGCATCGGCTCGATCGCAGTTCTATGCTTCACCGATTCACGGTGATGGGAGTTCCATGCGGCACGCGATCGGCAGAGCGCTGATTGCGGTGGCCGTCGCCGCGGCCGCCGCCGTGGCGCCGGCGTCAGTCAGACCGCCCATTCCCCGCGTGATCACCGGACCCTATGCATCCCTGCTGGCGGCATCAACCGATCTCGGTCCGGCGCGTTCGGCTCGGATACAGCTGACCGCAGCGCTGACCCAGCCGTCCTCGCCGAAGGAGTTGCTCCGCTGGACCAGCCGCCTCGGGCTTACGGCGCGCTGGCGCCCCGGCGACGACTGGGCGATCATCGAGGGCACGCCCGCGGCGGTGGCGGGCGCGTTCGGTGTCGCGGTCCGGGATTACCGAGGACGCCTCGGCCAGGTTTTCTACGCCTCCCCGCATCAGCCCCAAGTCCCTGCGGCACTGCGCGGCGAGGTCGCCGAACTCGGCCGCGTCCTCGGATACACCCCGCACCGGGAGGCACGGCCGACAATCGGCTCGGACGTTCCCTTACCCGACCGGCGGGACACGTTGCTGTCCAACATCTACAACTCCGGGGCGCTGCGGGAGGCGGGTTACACCGGCAAGGGCCAAACAGTCGTCGTCTTCGCCTTCGACGGGTTCGACCAACCCGATCTCGACGCCTATTCCGCCGAGTTCGGCCTACCGCCGCTAACCCCCCAGGTTGTCGGGGGGATGGCGTCCCAGCGAAGCGGCGAGGCCACGATGGATCTGGAACTCATCCATGCCCTCGCTCCCGACGCGAAGAAAGTTTTGATCAACGCTCGACCCACCGTCGAGTCGGACGGCTCCTACGAGAAGGTCGCGCGGATGATGGAGTCGGCCGACCGCGACTTCCCCGGGGCGGTGTGGAGTTTCTCCATCGGATGGGGCTGCGACAAGCTGATCACCGCCGCAGACCTGGCCCCGGTTCGATCGGCGCTGGCCACCGCGCTGAGCCACGGCACCACGGCGTTCAACGCCAGCGGCGATCTGGCCGGCCTGGAGTGCAAGGGCGGGCAGAACTGGTCAGCGCCACCGAGTCCCGACGACATCGGACTCGACGCGGTGGCGTCGTTACCCGAGATGACCAACGTCGGGGGCACCACCCTGTCGACCGACAAGGACGGGCGGTGGATTTCCGAGCAGGCGTGGTTCGATGCTCCGCTGTCGCAAGGCACCGGCGGCGGGGTGTCCGCCCTCTTCGAGCGCCCGCCCTGGCAGGAGGGACTGGCGGTCGGCAAGGGCCAGGGCAGGCGGCTCACTCCCGATGTCGCCGCGGTCGCAGATCCCGACAACGCCATCGCGATCGTTTTCGGCCAGCAGCGGATGGCCGCCGGCGGCACCTCGATGTCCGCCCCCATCTGGGCCGGATTGGCGGCGGTGATGAACCAGTACCTCATTGAGAACGGCGGCCGGCAACTCGGCGAATTGAACCCGATGCTCTACGCGATAGCCGAGGGCGCGCCGCGGCCGGCGTTTCGGACCATCGCCCTGGGCGGCAACGCCGTCGACCTTGCCCAGCCGGGCTATGACTTGGTCACCGGCCTGGGCAGCCCCGACGTCGAGAACCTTGTCCAGAATGTGCTCGACCTGCAGCGGCTGCGGCGCTGGGGATGAGCACGGGGGCGTGGTCCCGGATGCGGTGCCGCTGCTGCGCCGCTGACGTCCCGGCCGGTGACTTCTGCGGACTGTGCGGTTTCGACCAGGGGGGACCGGCCGGCGGGAAAGTCCGACTGCTTCGGCCCCGATCGTTCGTGTTCGCGCCGGGTGAGAGGGTGCTTCGCCCCTATCTACTGAGCTCGCTGTTCCCCCAGTTGCCGAGGCGCTCCCGCGCGTCGTTTCGGATAACCCTGATCATCGGGGCCATCGTGCTGGTCGGCCTGGCGGTGCTCAAGCTTTCCACCGCTGAGATGACCGTTGCCGCGCTCGGAATGCCGCTGCTGTTCGTCCTCTACCTGCGCGCCTGCAGCGGCGGCCGCAGCATCCCGCGAACGTCGCTGGTCGTGGCCGCGGCACTGGGCGCCGCACTGGGCGCCGGTTGGGAACTGGTCACCGATCAACTGGTTGCGCGCAGCTACACCGTTCCGATTTCGACGGACCTGGCGCTGCAGGATCTGGTGAGCCGGATGATCAAATTCACCTTCCTGCTGGCACTGATGATCGTTCCCGCGATTGTGCTGCGGGTGTGGCCATCGCGAACGCGAAAGTCGTTGCACGGGTTTGCAATCGGCGCTCTGGGTGCGCTAGCGTTCACCGCTGCCGTGACGATGGCAAGGCTGACACCGCAGTTCACCAGCGGGCTCGTCGCCCATGACAGACCTGTCCAGGGACTTCTCGTACAGGCCGGCCTGATCGGCATGACGGTTCCGGTCACCGTTGCGGCCACCGGCGGGATTGCCGGAATCCTGCTGTGGTTTCGCCACCCAAGCGGCGGCGCGGCCGCGGGTCACCCCGGCCGGGTACGCCTGGTGCTGGCACTGCTGGTCGCAGGCGCGTTACTGGCTCAGTCCGGGCTCGGGCCTTTCGACGTCACCCGCCGTTTCTGGCCGGGATTGACCGAGGTCTGGATACTGGTCATCCATCTGGCGATAACGCTTCTCGTTCTGGTTGCGCTGCGGATCGCGCTGCAAATCGCGATGCTGCACGAGGCCCACGATCCGGTCGACGAGGCCGCGTCGCTGACGTGTGCACAGTGCGGGCGTGTGGTCGCCGAGATGGTGTTCTGTTCGGAGTGCGGAGCGGCCATGGTCGCATCGGATCCGGCGTCGCGGCGACCGAGCACCGACTGGGTGGTGGGCCGGTGGGTGACGGTGATGGGGGCGATTGTTCTGCTGGTCGGTGCGATCGAGGTCACACTCACGCCCAAGACCTCGAACTACCTATGCCCCCCGGATTGCGGCCGGCCGCTGTCGAGTCTCCCCTTCGAGAACAATCCACGCTTCACAGCGGCCGGCGGCGAATTCTCGGTGGGCTACCCGGGCAGTTCGGCCTACCGCGTCGTCACCGAAGCCACCCGAGTCACTGCCACGTGGACCTCCGGGGATGGCGGAGTGATGCAGTTCTTCTCCGAACCCGCGGCCGGCCGCTCACCCCGCGATATCGCCAAGGCGACTGTCAAGAAGTCCTATCCGGATGCCACGGTCGCCTATGAGATTCCTAATGCGATGGTGGGCTATCAACCTGGATATGGCGAGATCGGCGACTACTGGCCACAGAACCCAAACGCCCGCAACAGCCGGATCCGGATCCTCGTCATGGTCGCGGTGAAAGACGACCTGGCGCTGATCGCCTCTGCGGAAGGTCCCTTCCGCGAGTTCGGGCCGGACTCCGGACCCGGACATCCGTCCGGGGCGAACCTGCAGATCGCCGAAGACATGGGCCGCTACGTCAACAGCTTCACCTGGCGTGGGGACCCGCCGCGATGAGAAGAGGACCCGATGTCGTCACAATTGACCAGTGCGTGAAGTTCTCGACGAACTGATCGCGATCCGCCGTCGCGGGGGGATGGCGGCGATCGCGACGGTTGTTGGCACCCGGTGGTCCACGGCCCGGTCCGTGGGCGCCTCGATGCTGGTCACCGATTCAGGTGAGGTGGTCGGTTCGGTGGGCGGCGGTTGCGTCGAGGCCGAAATCTTCGCTGCCGGCCAGGAGGTTCTCAGCCATGGCGTGCCACGGTTGGAGACTTACGGCGTCAGCGACGACGATATGTTCGCGGTCGGCTTCACCTGCGGCGGCATCATCGACGTGTTCATCGAGCGGGTGGACTCCGCGACCTGGCCGGAACTCGAGGGAATCGCGTCGAGCATCGCCGCGCGGGAACCAGTGGCGATCGCAACCATCGTCAAGGGCGAACGCTTCGTCGGCCGGCGGCTTCTGGTCCGTCCCGACCGCACCGAGGGCACGTTGGGCACGGCCTGGCTTGACGACGCTATCCGCGCGGAGGCCATCGCGATGCTCGCCTCCGGTGCCACCGCAACACTGCACCACGGACCGGACGGTGAGCACCCGGGCCCGGAACTTGAAGTGTTCGTCACGAGCTACGCCCCGCCTGCGCAACTATTCATCTTCGGGGCCGCCGACTTCTCGGCGCCGCTGGTGCGGGTCGGCAAGCTGCTCGGATTCCGGGTGTCCGTCTGCGATGCGCGCCCGGTCTTCGCGACCCGGAAGCGGTTTCCCGACGCCGACGAGGTCGTCGTGGACTGGCCGCACCGGTGGCTGGGCAACCAGCAGGTCGACGAACGAACGGTGATCGCCGTGCTCACCCATGACCCGAAGTTCGATGTGCCGGTACTGCGGGTCGCGCTGCGGTCCAAGGCCGGCTACGTCGGCGCGATGGGCTCCAGGCGCACCCACGAGGACCGGCTCTCCCGATTGAAGGACGCCGGGATCTCCGACGCCGAGTGCGATCGACTGCACTCGCCGATAGGCCTGGACCTCGGCGCCCGGACCCCGGAGGAGACGGCGATTTCGATCGCCGCGGAGATCGTCGCGGCCAGGTGGGGTGGATCGGGATCGCGCCTGACCGGCACCACCGGGCCGATCCACCTCGCCGGCCCCGCGGCGAGACGGCAATGACGATGGCCGGTCTGGTCCTGGCCGCCGGGGCCGGCGTGCGGTTCGGCGGGCCGAAGGCGCCGTTCGTTGTCGACGGAAAGCGCCTCGTCGACCGTTCGGTTCAGGTGCTGCGAGGCGCGGGATGCGCGCCGATAATCGTCGTGCTCGGCGCCTGGGTCGGCGAGGTACCGGATGCCGTTGTGGTGATCAACGACGACTGGCCGGACGGAATGGGATCGTCGCTGCGGACCGGGCTGGCGGCGCTAGAAGGCTCGGACGATATCGACTCGGTGATCGTGACACTCGTCGACCTCCCGGGCCTGACCGCCGACGGAGTCCGGCGAGTCTGTGACTCTCCGGAGGCGATCGCGGCGGCTACCTTCGGCGGCAAGCGCGGACATCCGGTGAAGCTGAGCCGCGCGCATTGGGCCGAGGCGCTGGCCGCGGCCAGCGGTGACGAGGGCGCGCGCCGGTTCCTCAACGGCAGAAGCGATGTCGCACTCATCGAAATCGGGGACGTTGCCGATGGCCGGGATATCGACTTCCGGCCCGGCGGCTAGGGTCGGACGATGCGGATGAGGAGCAGAGACGATGCCGATTCAGATCGACCGGGCTAGGGCCCGGGACCTCGCGCCGCAGTTGGATGATGCGCTGCAGATCGTAAGCAACGAGTTCGACGGACTCGATGCGCACCGGGGTTACCACAACGCGTTCGCCCGGGCACTCAAGCCCGATCCGCTCGGGCGCGTGCTGATGTTGGGCACCGACCAGCGCGACCTGTTCGTTCCGTTACTGCGGCGGACCGTGGCCGAGCAGGTGCCGGCCGGTGGCCAGATCTTCGATATCGGCGCCGGGGACGGCCAGACCTTCGGCTATATCGCCGATGCTGTGCCGGCTGGGACAATGGTCTCGATCGCCGAGCCCAATCCCGCGTATCTGGCTGCCTATCAAGGCTTTCTGGAGCGCCAACCGCACCTTCGCGGCGGCGCTGCCGTCCTGGCGGGCCTCGACGCGCTCGACGAGGAGGCCACCGGCGGCGTCGGCGACTTTCCCGAGCCGGGCAGCGTCGATGTGGCACTTGGTCTGCACATGATCTACTTCGCCACCGACGTGGCGCGCAGTCTGCGGGCCATCCTGCGGTTCCTCAAGCCCGGCGGGGTGTACGTCAACGTCGTCACCGACGAGACGACGGCCTTCAACGGAGCGGTGCTGCGATCGTTCGTCGAATCCGGTGGCGACACCGGCAACAACGACCGCTGTTTCGCCGCCATGGACGAGCGCCGACACCTCTTGGCCCCGGAGTCCGAGGGCGGTGGGGAACTTGCGCGGGCCGCCGCGGCGGCGGGCATCGAGGTCGAGGTCGACGCGATACGGCAGGCCAGCCGGATGTACGGCAACAGCCTCATCGATCTGCTGGCGTTGGCCAACATCAGCATGCTGAATGGCCAGGCCGGCACGAGGAAGTTCGAGAGCGCCGCGAAAGTCCTCCGCGACCGCCCTGAGGAAGTGGACCTTCGCATCGAGACCGAAGGTCCGCGGACGGGGATGTGGAGTGTTGTCCAACCACAGTGGGTTACCCGAGTACGGCGGGCGGGTTAGACCGCTGACGCGCCGCGACATGTCCGCTAACGCACCGACGAGAGGCTGAGAAATAGCCGCACGCTGCAGAACGTCGATGAAATCCGCCGCGAGGGCCTTCACGGCCGAGCCCCACTCTCGAGAGCCTCCCGCAGCCGGGACTTCTCCTCTTCGGTGAAAGTGCTCCGAGCAACGATCCGCAGCGCCGTCTCGACGGAGTGAGATTCCGCGGCAACGAGGTCGTCGACATTGACGTAAAGCTCTTCGGCGATTCGCACAAGGGTGACCAACCGCGGCTCCCGCTCGCCGCTGACGTATCGACAGGGGCGACGTCCTCCGATCGGAAACGGTAAAATCCAGGAAGGTCAATTGCTTACAGGGAGGTGCAGCGATGGAGCGAGCAAAGGCTAACGCCGTCAAGAAGGTTGCACCACTGAAGGCAGCCCGAGTAGCCAAGATCGCCGCTCGCGCCGCCTCCACATCGACACGGCTTGAGAATCGCGCGGTACCGACCGGGCATGTCCGTACCAGAGGCGTGAAAAAGCTGCTTGCCGAACGCCAAGCACGTAAGCGCTGATGCCATTGCAGCCCGGATATGGGAAACTCCCCCTTCGGGCGACGAGCTTGACGCGCTGCTTGCTCACGTGGTCGACACACTCGGACCGCCGGTCAGCAAAGCGGACATCTTCGACCTTGAATCGGCCGTTTTGCAGGACGTGGCGAAGGGGTTGATCACGGACGTCTTCAACGGCGACCTCACCCTTGACGAACTGCTGACCGATCAGTTCCTCCGCGATCTTCACCGCCAGCTCTACGGCGACATTTGGACTTGGGCTGGCCGCTGGCGTTCACGCGAGATCAACCTCGGCGTGGCGCCGGAGCAGATCGCTGTCGACCTGCAAACCACCATGGATAACATCCGGAGATTGATATGAATGCCGTCATCCGATCGTCCCTGCCGGCCGGCAGCGAGCGGTCGACCATCCGCCCCAATGTCTGTCCGGTCACCTATCCTGAACCAAGTCGACTGAAGGCGGTGGTGTGCACATGAGCGAGGTGCAGAAGGCCGAGCGCAGGGTCAAGGTCGTTAAGTCAATCCGCCGCAGCACCGAACTTGAAGGGTCGCGCAGCACCAACGCCACCCGCGACGACCAAGACGCGTACGCACGCGGAACGATCACCGCTGCGGAACTCGGCGATCGCGTCCGTCGCCGTTACAACATCAAGTAACCGAGCCACGAGTGTCGTACCCCTGGGACACGGGCGACCTCGAACGAAACTGGCTGGGTTACTTCATCCCTGGCACTCGCGTCCTAAGAAACCGAGTAGGCGCCACAACATTCAACGAGCTACAGAACGCAGAGAACGATCTCGTCGAGACACGGCTGATCGAACTTCGCGAGAACCCAGGCCTTCTCGGCGATCGTTCATACGATCTTCGCTTCATTCGAGCGATCCACCGTCAGCTCTTTCAGGATGTGTACGACTGGGCCGGAGAATTCCGGACCGTCGGGATTGAAAAGGGCACCGAGTCCTTCTGCCCACCGGCCAATATCCCTCAGCCCATGGATCACGTAGCCGCAGAGATTCACCGTCTAGACCGACTCAAGGCGGTCTCCGGGGAGGGTTTGTCGGGCACCATTGCATATCTGTACGACTACGCGAACTTTGCGCATCCCTTCCGCGATGGCAATGGCCGCGCCACCCGCGAATTCTTCGACTTTCTACTTGCCGAACGCGGAAGCGGACTCGACTGGGAGAAGACCGATTCGTCCGAGTTACATGGCGCATGTCACACTGCGCGAGCTAGATCCGACCTCAGCGGCTTAACCGCGATGTTCGCCAAGATTCTCGACGCCGATCCCGGATACGATTTCTGAGCACCGGCCAGTTGGCACAAGGAGAACGTCGTGGGGCGACGGGGTTCGATCGCGCGACCAAGCCGTTATAAGGCCCGCGGTCCGGACAAATCGCTCTTGTTCCCGCGATCGCCGGTCGAGACTGAATAGATCGGCTCTACAAGAGCCGCACGTGGACATAAACGATGAATAAGCGATGACCCGGGGCGCCAAGAGGCGTCCCACCGGGAAGAAACCGGATCTACCAGGAACTAGTAGGGCGGGTCGGACTTGAACCGACGACCAGCGGATTAGCGAACCCGAGTTCCGGTCGATGCCCTAGCAGTCCGAATAGTGCTGTGGCTCAATGGAATCAAGCTTCAATGAGAACCCATTGGACCCGTCTGGTTCCGGTAGTTTCCTGGACATATTCGATGAATAAACGATGACTGCGCAAACGGCCGTGAATCGGGTTTGCTGGCCGAAGCCGGTACAGACAACTTTCCGGGGCCGTCTGCGGTCAGTGGGTCTCCCCCGGTTCGCAGGCCAGCGTGGGATCAGCACAGATGCTTGTCGGCATGACCGGCGAGTTGGAATGCGGGTCGCGGTCGACCGTGACCGAGGACTCGTGCGGAGCCGACGGGTCGGCTTCGTTGGCGGCCGCGGGTGCTGAAAGACCGGCCGAATAGACCGTCAGCGCCACCATGCCGGCTACGGCAGACCCAGTCGCGCCGAGTGCAATTCGCTTCAACAACATTCGTTTCCCTTCTTCAGTGAGCGGCCGCAGAGGCCCTGTCTGGAATCAGGCTTCGCCGCAACGCTCGGGCGGGGCGGGCCCACAGCGCCGCTACGCATACCTGCGCCACCGCCAGCAGGCCGACCGTGGGACCGGTCGGCAGACCGGCGTGGTAGCTGACGAGCAGACCCGCCACCCCGGCCATCAGGCCCGAGGCGACCGCGATGGCGAACATGGCGTTTAGCGAACGGCCGAGCATTCGCGCGGTCACCGCCGGCGCGACGATCAACGTCACCGCCATCAGTACGCCGACGGTCACCAGGCCGGCGACGACGGTCATCGACAGCACCACCAGCAGCGCCGAATCAATAAGCCCGACGCGCATTCCCACGGTGCGTGCGTGCACCGCATCGAACGTCGTCGCCAGCAGCGCGGGCTTCATCACGGCGAGTGTCCCGATGACGATCACCACCAGTGCCACGTCGACGATCACGTCGAACCGACTCACGGTGAGCGGATTTCCGAACAGCACGTGGGCCAGCGCCCGGGGTTCGCTCTGCAGGGAAACGCCGATGACTCCCAGTGCGAACAAGCCCTGGCCGACAACACCGATCGCGCCGTCTTCGGGCACCCGGGCCCGGACGACCAGCAGCGAGATGAACAGTGCCATTGCCAACGCCGCGATCAAGCCGCCGACCAGCAGGCTGCCCCCGATGATGGCCGCACCGGCCACCCCTGCCAGCATCCCGTGACTCATCGCGTCGGTGAGGTACACCAGGCGCCGCGAGAGCGCCCATACCCCGCACGCCGGCGCGGCGATACAGACGGCGATGGTCGCTACGGCTGCGCGCACCATGAAGTCGTATTCGAAGGGCTCCATGAGCCACCCGGACCAGTTCACGCCGCAACCCGGCGCAGGAAGATGCTCTCGATCCCGTCGGCGTCGAGCACGCTGGCCGCCGGTCCGTCAGCCACCACGGCACCGCCGCTGAGGGCGACGACCCGGCTGAAGCTCCCGCGGGCGATGTCGACCTCGTGCAGGACGCAGCACACCGCCAGGTCGCCGGCGGTCAGGCGTTGGATCAGTGCCAGCACGGTGTCGACGGTCTCCAGGTCCAACCCGGCCAGCGGCTCATCCATCAGCAGCACGTCCGGCTGCTGGACCAGCGCCCGAGCCAGCAGGACCCGCTGCGCCTGGCCTCCCGACAGTTCACTGACGGCGCGATCACCGAGATCGTCCAGGCCCACCGCCGCCAGTGCGGTGCCCACTGCGTCCCTGTCGCCGTGGCTGCCACGGCGCCACCACCGGTGGTGAAGGCGCCCCGCTGCAACCACCTGACCGACCGAGAACGGCAGATCCCAGCGCGCCTCGGAGCGCTGCGGAACGTAAGCGACCTCGACCGTCCTGGCGGTGTGATGACAACTTTCCGCATGCAGGACCACCTCGCCGCGCGCTGCCGGTTCGATACCGCACAGCGCTCGCAGCAGAGACGACTTGCCGCTCCCGTTGCGCCCGACGATCGCCACCGCCTCGCCCGGCCACACCGCCAGATCGGTCGGCTGCAGGGCGCATCGGCGGCCGTAGGTGACCGATAGACGGCGGGTCTCGAGTACCGGTGTTGCGGGCCGGTTCATCCGGCACCGCCTATAGGACGGGCCATCACGGTGGAGTCGGACCAGCCCACCAGCAGCCGACCCAACCCGTCCCAGCACAGCGCCGCCGCCGGGGAGTCCCGGCGCATCGAGTCGATCGCCGGCTCGGGCCGGCCGGGC
>LFFF01000038.1 GCA_001510415.1 Actinobacteria bacterium casp-actino6
GCGACGGTCGCTGCGGACCCGGGGCCGTCCATCGCCGCCTTGGCGGTGCCGGCCGACCCCACGTCGTCCGATCCTGCACCGGCGCGCCCGGTGCCGGTCGCACTGGCCGCCATGAGCGCGGCCCCCGGCACCGCCGCGGTCACCGTGGCCGATCTGTTCTCGGGCGTGCTGACCCCGATCCGGGAGCTGCTGGAGGGTGCGGTACTTCTGCTGCGCCGAACCTTTTTCAACCAGGCCCCGACTGTCAGCCCGGTCCAGCTGACCGGTCAGGGCGAAGGCCCCATCACCGGAACCATCGGTGCGGTGGATCCTGAGGGCGACCTGCTCGTCTACAGCATCACTCAGGCTCCCCGGTACGGCAGCGCCGTGGTCAATGCCGACGGCAGCTATACCTACACCCCGGGCCCGGGGTTCACCGGCACCGACTCTTTCATCGCCGCCGCCACCGACACCGGTTTCCACATCAACTTGCTCAACCTGTTCCGGTCCGCCAGTACCTCCGGCACTGTCGCGGTGAGCCAGGGCGCGCTCGCCGATTTGGTGCAGTTCTCCTTCATCTACGGCGCCGGATCGCAGTTCTGGTCTTCAGCGGCCCGCAGCAACCTGGAGTATGTGGCAACGACGTTGGCGTCCACCCTGGTGGTCACCTCCCCGGTCACCCTGACCTACACCGTCACGGGCGAGTTCTCGCCGTTCTCATCGACGCTGGCCTCGGCCGGAAGCGACCTGATCAGCTCCGACCCCGGCTTCCTCCAGACGGTGGCGCAGAACAAGATCCTGTCGGGTGCCGACGCGAACGGCGCGGCCGCCGACGGAACGATCAGCTGGAACTTCGGGCCGGGCTGGGCGTTTGGCGACACCGTGGCAGGCAACCAGTACGACTTCCAGTCGATCGCGATGCACGAGTTGCTGCACACCCTGGGGTTCTTGACCTATGTGGATCAGCCCGGTTCGAACTCCGGTCAGAGTTGGACGGTCTTCGACAGTTACCTGGTGACCTCCAACGGCACCGCCGCAATCGGCGACGGATTCGCCTGGAACAGCGCCTACAACCCCAATCTCATCGGCGGCAACGGCGGGCTGTACTTCGGCGGATCCAATGCCGTCGCAGCGTACGGCGGGTTGGTCCCGCTCTACACGCCCAGCCCGTGGGAGTCCGGCAGTTCCCTGTCCCACCTCAACGACTCAACCTTCGCAGGCGCGAACCGGAAACTGATGAACGCCCGTATCAGCCGGGGGCCGGGTGTCAGGGTGATCAGCCCGCTCGAGATCGCGATCCTGCAGGACCTCGGATACACGGTCAGTCCGGGCTCCGGGGCGTCGGCCCTGATGTTCGTCGGCCTGATCCTCGTCCGCCGTCGGCGCCCGCGGGACTGATTTGCGGGCGGAGTGCCGGCCGGCCCTCATCCCGGGTGGTGCGGAACCCGTCGGGCGCGCCCGGACAGCAGTAATGGTGGTACGGAATCCGCAGGCTGCCGAGCGCAGCGCAGGGCTGCGAATTAGCATCGTGGACCATGACCCACCGCGAGGCCGTGCCGGAAGAGGACCTCGCCGCGTGGTGGATCGGCGATGCCGGCGGTGACGACCTCGATTGGGACTGGGATGAGCTCCGAGTCGACCGTGAGCCGAAGCCGAGTGGCCCGCCCTGGTATCGCAGCCCGGGACCGCTGCTGGCGCTGATCTCGGTAGCCGCAGCGACGCTGGTGGTAGCTGTCGCGCTGGTGATTGCCGACTCCGGCGAGATCCCGACCCGGCCCGCGTTGGGCACCAAGACCGTCCCCACCGGTGGGCCCGGTCCCAGCCGCGCAGCGGCCACCGCCACCGCGCCCGGGCCGTCAACACCGGCGCCGGCTTCCTCGGCGATCGATGAAACGCCGGCCGACGAGCAGCCACCGCTGCCGGCGGAGGTCGCCGGGCCTGCGGAACCGGCCGCGTCGGCCGCTGCTCCCCCGCCGCTGCCCGTGAACAGTCCGGGCGTCTTGGCGGAGAGCAACCCCGAAGGGCCGCGCATCAACGTCACCCGCAGCCCGATGAGTTTCAGCCCGGGCTCCTCAGCCATGGACTGACGGTGGCTGCACCGGGGCGCTGGCCGCGGTCCCGTCGACCACGGTGTGCACGAACCTCATTTTCTCCAGAACCGGCACCGGTAGCACGAACGGATACAGGTCCGGCTTGCCCATCGCCCGGTTGACCATGTTCAGCGACCACGCCAGCGGCAGCCAGGTGTCGATCATCGTGTCAAAGGCGCTGGGGCCCAGAACTCTTCGTTGGTAGGTGGCGCTGGCCGGAGCGAGGCCGTAGGCGGCTGCGGTGTCCAGTGTGCTTCGTATGTGCAGGTAGTGCGCGAACGTCTCGGCCCAATCCTCGGCCGGATGCATGGTGGCATAGGAGGACACGAAATCCTGCTCCCAGCCGACGCGAGGCCCCATCGAGTAATGGCGGTCCACGGCTGCCTGATAGTCGGTCGTCGGATCGCCGAACAGTTCGGTGAATCGACGCAGATACTCCGGTGCGGGTCCGATGAGCCGGTAGAAGTAGTAATGGCCGATCTCGTGTCGGAAGTGTCCCAGCAAGGTGCGGTACGGCTCGTCCATTTCGACGCGCATCTGTTCGCGGTGCACATCGTCGCCCTCGGCGAGGTCGACGGTCACCAGACCGTCGTCATGCCCGGTGAGGACGGGCTCGGTGGCGCTGGACAGCAGATCGAATGCCAGGCCGTACTGCGGGTCGATATGCCTCCCGAACACCGGCAGGTTCAGTTCGTGGAGTTCGGCGATGAGCCGGCGCTTGGCCTGCTCGGCCTCGGCGAAGGAGGCCAAAGCCGCGCTGTCGTCGTCCCGTGGCCGGGTCCGGGTCAGGATGCAGGAGGCGCACAGCTGTCGAATCGGTTCGACCCGAACCAGCCAATTGCATTCAGCCAGATGCCGATTGGCGCACAGCTGATAGGCCTGCGGGTCGACGGTGCCATCCTGTCCGGCTCCGCCGCCGGGTGCGATGACCAGGAAGGCCATTGCCTCCAGGGAAAAGCCGACCGGGCTGTGACAGGACAGGCAGACGGAGTTCTCGAAGGCGAGATGCTGTCCGCAGTTGGGGCAGGTGAAGTCACGCACCGGACGCATCCGGATCGAACGGGGCCACGTCCACCGACACGTCGATGACGCTGTATTCGGAATCGGTGTAGATGATCCCGCGCAGCGGTGGGACATCGGCGTAGTCACGGCCCCACCCGACCGTGATGTAGCGCTCGTCGATGAGCTGGTCGTTGGTCGGGTCGAGCCCCAGCCATCGGTTCTCCGGGGTCCACACCGAGGCCCATGCGTGGGTTGCGTCGGCTCCGAACACCCGGTCCTTTCCGGGCGGCGGATCCGTGGCGAGGTATCCGGATACATAGCTCGCGGCCAGCCCCTCGGCACGCAGGCAGGCGATCGCCAGCCGGGCGAAGTCCTGACACACCCCCTCCCGCGCCTTCAGGACCGCACCGACCCGGGTGGACACCGTCGTGGATCCGGAGCGGTAGGTGAAGTCGGAGAAAATCCGCGCGTTCAGGTCGCGTATCACCTCGATGAGCGGGCGTCCCGGCGCGAAGCTCGGTGCGGCGTAATCCCTTACCGAGGAGTCGATTTCGGGGGGCTGTAAATCCAGCGCGAACTCAGCAGCTAACGCGCCGTCGATACCCGCCGGGCGGGCAGCCTCCCACGGGGCCAGTGCCGCACCCGCGCCGTACAGATCGGGCAGCGGTGGGTCCACCTCGACGACGGCATCACTGATCACCGTCAACGCGCGGTGGCGCTCGGTGACGTGAAAGTACGAGCTGATGTTGCCGTATGCGTCGCGACTGGTCGAACTGTCGGCCGGTTCCGGGTCGATCAGGAGCTGATTCGACAGGCAGCGTTGCCGACCGGAGTCCCGTGGGGTGAGGAAACCGCGTCCATAGGAACTGGTGACCACATCCGAGTAGCGGTAGGTGGTGCGATGGTTGATCCGGTAGAGCCGCCCCGCGGATGTCGGAATCGGGCCTTCCGGGAAGGTGGTCACGGCATGATCCGAACTTCGTCGGGCCCCCAGATCGGCTGCATTCCGCCCGGCACCGTCAGGTGGGTGTCGGTGATGACGGTGGCCAATTCCTGCAGCGCGCTGTGCACGGCGCGCAGAAGGACCCGCAGCTCGATGCGCTCACCGTCGGGGCCGACCTCTTCGAGATCGGCCGGATCCAGTCGGCGCAGCCGGGCGCTGATCTCGTCGACGAGTCGCTCCGGGCGCGAGGAGCCCGAGGAGCCCGGAAGGGATCGCAGGTTCGCGCGGATCCGCTCGAGTTGGTAGATCAGCGACCGCGGATTCTCGGCATCGAGGAGCAGCAGGTCGGCCACCGCAGCCGCAGTGAACTGCCCGGCGGTGCGCCGCCGGTAGACGACCGATGATTCGCAGGCCACCAGCACCGACTCGATGATCGTCTGTTCCGGGGCGGAATCCCGGGCGGTGGCCATCGTGGAGGCCAGTAGGGCGGAAAGTCCGATCCCGCGCTCGATCCGCTTCCCGGTGTCCATCATCGCCCAACCCGCGTCGTGCACCATGGACTCCTCGGCCACCCCGGAAAGCGCCAGCATCCCGGTCAGCGTCCTGGCATGGGCTGCCGCCATCAGGGAGTCGCCGCGGATCTTCGACTCCGGCGGTGCGGCCGAAAGGTTCAGCACCGAGCGGTCCACCGATGCCAGCACCGTCCAGGTGTTGTTCGACATCTGGTCTCGCACTGCCCGAGCGGCCAGTCCCAGCATTTCCACCGACTGAGCCAGCGAACCCGGACGGCGCCGGTCGGCGGTCAGCGACCATAGCGTTGTTGGCGCGACCGCGATCATCTCCGCGGAGTCACCATCGGCCCCGGTGTCGGTGCCGGTGATCTCGCCGAGTGCCGTCAGCAAAACTGGTACGCACTCGCTGGCATCGTTGTACTGCTGGTGCCGGTACTCGTGGTAGCGCTCCCTGGTAATGGTCAGCAGCCGGACCATCTGCTCGGCGCGCTCGCCGTACCGGCCCATCCAGAACAGATCTGAAAGCACCCGCGGGGAACTCACGACCCCAGCGCCGCGAGGCCGAACCGACAGCGTTTCAGGACGTGCCTCGACCGAGGACACCGTCACCTCGGCCTCGGTCCTGGCCGGCGAGAGGACCCAGATATCCTTGGCTGCAACACTTTTGAGTGTGTACGCGGCTGAACCCGGGGCCAGTGCGTAGCCCAGTCCGCCGACCATCGGGGCATAGCTGTCCCGCTGCGACACGGTGAACAGTCGCATACCCACGCCGGCCGCGGACAGGCCGCCCGGGAAGTGGTCGGACGGGGCCGAGGAGAACTGCGGCAGTTCCTGGCCCACCCACTGCCACGGCGCGTCCTGAATGCGCGCGGCGAGCAAGCTCTGCTGCTCGGCGGACAGTGTCGGTCCCACAATCGTCTCGCCGCCCAGCACGGATTTGACCAGGAGCGAGGACAGATGCGTCAGCAGATGCGAGCGCTCCCGGTCGAATCCGCCCCAGTACATCGGCGCGGTGGGCAGCAGGGGCGTCTCATCGAGTAACAGCCGGGCGAGGTCGGGCAGGAACCGCATCAGTCCCGGGCTTTCCAGGATGCCGCTGCCCAAGGTGTTGACAACCGTCGCGGCACCGCGACGCAGCACCTCGACCAGACCGACAACTCCCAACCGCGAATCGGCTCGCAGGTCCAGCGGATCGGTGTAGTCGGCGTCCACCCGCCGCAGCACAACATCCACCCGCTCGAGGGTGCCCAGGGAGCGCATCCAGAGTTTGCCCTCCCGCACCACCAGGTCGGCGTTCTCGACCAGCGGGAAGCCCAGAAGTGAGGCAAGGTAGGCCTGGTCGAAGGCGGTCTCTGAGTAGCTGCCCGGCGACAGCACCACCACAACGGGATCCTCGGCCGCCTTGGGGGCCGCGTCGATCAACGCCAGGCGCAGCGCCTGCGCGAACGGGGATGCCGCGCGGGGGCCGATCTGCTCGTAGATGTCGGGAATCGTGTTCGCGACGACGCGGCGATCGGCCAGGGCGTAGCCGGCGCCGGATGGCGCCTGGGTCCGGTCGGCATTGACCCGGAAGGAGCCGTCTGCGGCCCGGCTGACATCGCATCCGTGCATAAAGAGCCGATGGCGGCCCGGGATGTCGATACCGCGGGCCGCGCGGATGTAGCCGGGGTGGGCGAATACCACTTGGGGGGGCAGGATGCCGGTGGTGAGGGCGCGGCGCGGGCCGTAGAGATCGGCGAGCACCGCGTCGAGCAACCGGGTGCGTTGCACGAGGCCGGCTTCCAGGACGTCCCAGTCGGTGGGCGAGATCAGCAACGGAAGGGCATCCAACGGCCAGGGCCCGGGAACGGCGGATTCCTCATCGCCGCCGGTATCGCCATCGCGTTCGATTTCGCGGTAGGTGATGCCCTCGTTGTCGACGAAGCTACCGACCATGGACCGCATCTGATCCAGTCCTGCCCGGCCGCGTTGGCTGATCAGGTCGCCCATCTCCTGCCAGACGGGCCGGATCTCGCCGGTATCGTCGAGGAACTCGTCGTATCCGGTCAGTCCGGACACCGCCGGGGCGGGTTGGCTGCCACGCAGCTCGAACAGAGTGCCCTGGGCGCGGGCTGCCCGGTAGCCGCCAAGCAGTTGGTCGGCGTCCTGGACGGGTTGACCGAGGTCAGAATCGACGGCCGACGACACCTCACCTCCCGATTTCGACGCTGGCTTCAGGCTAAGATCGCGTTCGCCCCGGACGGCGTCCGGGCGGCGACCCCATCAGTTGTGCAGCACAGTACGCACCCGGCGTAGATCGAGAATGCCAGGCGCGCCGATATCGGTGGATTGCCGGGCCTGCTTCTCCTTGAGATCGGCCAGGTCGATGCGGCCGGGGGTGAACCCGTGCGCCTCGAACCGCCGCCCACGCCGCGACTCGGCCTCCACGGCATTGACCGGCGGGGTGTCATAGGCGCGACCGCCGGGATGGGAGACGTGATAGGTGCAGCCGCCGCGGGAGGTGCCGGTGGCCAGGTCGACCAATTCGAAGCGCAACGGGGTGTCGACCGTGATGGTCGGGTGCAGCGCACTGGGCGGTTGCCAGGCCCGGTAACGAACTCCGGCCACTGCGATGTCGGGGTTGTCGGTGCCCAACATCGGGATCGGGTAGCCGTTGCAGGTGACCAGGTGTCGCTGGCGGTCGGCGCCGATGGTGCGCACCTGGAGTCGTTCCACCGAGGAGTCGACATAGCGTGCCGTACCGCCCGCGGACGATTCCTCGCCGAGGGTGAACCACGGTTCGATCGCGCCGCGCAACTCGATCTCGACATGGTCGAAAACGGCCGTGCCGATCCGGGGGAAGCGAAACTCGGTGAACGGATCCAGCCAGCTGGTGTCAAACTCGATTCCGGTTGCCCGGAGTTCTGCGGCAACTTCGGCGATATCGTGAATCAAGAAGTACGGCAACAGATAACGGCCATGCAGGTTCGCGCCGTGCCGGATGAGCGGGGCACGCAGCGGCTCGTCCCAGAACCGCGCCACCAGCGATCGGACCAGGAGTGACTGCACCATCGCCATCTGCGGGTGTGGCGGCATCTCGAAGCCGCGCAACTCCAACAGTCCCAGCCGGCCGCGTGGGCCGTCCGGGCTGTAGAGCTTGTCGATGCAGAACTCCGCGCGGTGGGTGTTACCGGTGATGTCGGTGAGCAGGTGACGCAGCGCCCTGTCGGTGATCCACGGAGCGACGCTTGCGGAGCGACCATCGTTAGCGACGCTTGCGGAGCGACCATCGTTAGCGATGCTTGCGGAGCGACCATCGTCGGCGACGCTTGCGGTCTTCGCTAGTCGGGCGATCTCGGCGAAGGCGATCTCCAGTTCGTAGAGCGCGTCCGGCCGCCCCTCGTCCACCCGGGGCGCCTGCGATGTGGTTCCGACGAACCGTCCGGCGAACAGGTACGACAGCGACGGATGGCGCTGCCAGTAGGTCAGCAGCGAGACCAGCAGGTCCGGCCGGCGCAGCAGCGGTGAGTCGGCCGGGGTGATGCCGCCCAAGGTGATGTGGTTACCGCCGCCGGTGCCGCCGTGAGTGCCGTCGAAGTCGAAGGACTCGGTCGACAGTCGCGCCAGTCTGGCCTTCTCGTACAGCGTCTGCAACTGCTCGTTTTGTTCGGCGAAGCTTTCGGTAGGGGCGACGTTGACCTCGATGACTCCCGGGTCGGGGGTGATCGACAGCGACTGCAGCCGGCCGTCCGGCGGCGGACCGTAGCCCTCGACGACGACAGCGCAGCCCGCCGCGGACGCGGCGGCCTCGACCCGCGCGATCAAGTCGACGAAATCATCCGGGGCGTCGGTCGGCGGCATGAATACGAACAACAGACCGTCTCGGACCTCGGCGACGACAGCCGTGGTGGGCGCCGTGTCGGCGTCCTCGACAACCGCCTCGGCCTGATCCGGATCGAGAGCTAACTCGCCGTCGGCCACCACCGGATCGGCGTGGAACCGCTCACGCGGCGGTCGCCAGCTGATCGAGTCCAGCGGCAGCCGGAACCCGGCCGGGGAGTCACCGTCGAGCAGCACGATCCGGCCCCGCCGCAGCTGCCAATCGGCCGAAGCCCATCCGCTGTCGTCATCGCGCCGATGTAGGGGCAGTACCCAGGCGGCCGGCTGGTCGGCCGGGTTCTCGAGCCGCGCGAGAAGAGCGGCCCGGTCCTCAGGACTGTCGGACTCGAGATCGTCACCCGGGTCGACGGCGTCGCCCGCCGGCTGACGTACCGCCGCCGACAAGCGCAGTAGCGGGTCCTCGTAGGCCGGACGCACCTGGGTCGCGGGCAGGCCGAGTCCAGCGGCCAGCGTCGACAACAGCTGTTCGGCGGCGGCGGGCGGAACCGGTGGGGCATCGCTGTCCCACGGGCCGGCCAGCAGCGTCTCGTCGTTCCACAACGGTTTGCCGTCGCGGCGCCAGTGCAGCCCGATCTGCCAGCGCGGCAACGGTTCCCCCGGGTACCACTTGCCCTGGCCGTACTGCACCAGACCCTTCGGCGCCCAGGCCGCCTTCAGCAGCCCGGCCAGCGCGGCCGCCCGGTTGCGCTTGTGCGGACCATCGGCGTCGACGGTCCATTCCGGATCGACCTGGTTGTCGATCGAGACGAACGTCGGCTCACCGCCCATGGTCAGCCGGACGTCACCGGCGGCAAGCCGGCTGTCGACGTGCTCCCCCACCGCGGTGATCGCCGCCCACGCCGAGTCGGTGTACGGCAGCGTGACCCTCGGGTCTTCATGCACCCGGGTCACGGTGTTGGAGAAGTCGAAGCTGGTCTCGGTCGGGCCGGTGGCGCCGGTGATCGGAGCGGCCGACGACGGGTGCGGGGTGGCGGCCAGCGGGATGTGGCCCTCGCCGGCGAACAGCCCGGAGGTGGGATCGAGTCCGATCCACCCCGCTCCGGGGATGTACACCTCCGTCCAGGCATGCAGGTCGGTGAAGTCCGCAGCCGGTCCGGACGGACCGTCCAGGGCAGGGACGTCGGAGGTGAGTTGCACCAGATAACCCGAGACGAACCGGGCGGCCAGACCCATCTGGCGCAGGATCGACACCAGCAGCCAGGCCGAGTCGCGGCAGGATCCGACCCGGGTGTCCAGGGTGTGGTCGGGGGTCTGGACACCGGGTTCCATCCGGACGCTGTATCCCACCGCCTCGTTCACGGCGCGATTGAGTTCGACCAGGAAGTCGATGGTGCGCATTCCCGAGGTGAACGAATAGCCCGCTACCCATTGTTGCAGCAGGGCGCCAGGTCCGGAGCCCTCATCGCCCTCGTCCACCGGCCGGAGGTAGACCTCGAGATCGTCGCGCAGGCTTTTCGGGTAGCTGAACGGAAAGGTCTCGGCGAAGTCCTCGATGAAAAAATCGAACGGGTTGATCACCTTCAGGTCGGCGATCAGCCCGACGTTGATCGTCAGGTTTCGGGTCGGGGTGGGGAAAACCAGGCGGGCCAGGAAGTTGCCGAAGGCGTCCTGCTGCCAGTTGATGAAGTGATCGGCCGGTTCGACGTCCATCGAGTAGGCCTCGATCGGAGTGCGGCTGTGTGGGGCCGGCCGCAACCGCACCACATGAGGATGCACCTCCACCAGCCGATCGAACGTGTAGCTAGTGCGATGCTCCAGCGCCACCTTGATGCCCACAGCGAGTCATCCCACCACACCCCGACCCTGTGCGCAGTGCACGGAAGTTCGTGTTACGGCCGTGAAAACGATTTCGCGCTTTGACCCGGCTAGCCGCACCGGAAGCTGTTTACTTGTTCAAACTTGTCCAAGGTTGGGGGTCCGTTCCGTGCGATTGATCGATTTCAAGGCCAAGACACCCCTGATCGGGATGTCCATGGTCTTCCTGGCGATGGGCATCGTGGCCGTCACCGCCTATCTGCACGTCGGCTGGTATTCGGCGGTGGGATATGCGATCGCCGCCGGCATAGCGGTGTTCGGCTTCGTCTTCACCTTCCGGGATATGCCGGCTCCCCCGCATGACGCCGGCGGACAGACATCGGAAGGAATCGACGGATGACCGCCGTCTCCGACGAGACCACCGAGCCTGCCGGCCTCACTGCCGAGGACGCCGGTTACCACAAGAGCCTCAAACCCCGCCAGCTGCAGATGATCGCGATCGGCGGCGCGATCGGCACGGGTCTGTTCCTCGGTGCCGGGGGCCGACTCGCCGAGGCAGGCCCGGGGCTGTTCATCGTCTACGGGGTCTGCGGGATCTTCGTCTTCTTCATCCTGCGCGCCATGGGCGAACTGGTCCTGCACCGACCCTCCTCGGGATCATTCGTCTCCTACGCCCGGGAATTCCTCGGCGAGAAGGCCGCCTACACCGCGGGGTGGATGTACTTCCTGAACTGGGCGATGACCACCATCGTCGACTCCACCGCGATCGCCATCTATTTCCGGTTCTGGTCGGTGTTCGACGCGGTGCCGCAGTGGCTGATCGCGCTGATCGCCCTGGCTCTGGTTCTGGGCGTGAATCTGGTGTCGGTGGCGATCTTCGGCGAGTTCGAATTCTGGGCGGCGCTGGTCAAGGTGGTCGCCCTGACAGCGTTCCTGGTGGCCGGCACCATCTTTTTGGCGGGGCGCTATCGCATCGACGGAAACCTGACCGGATTCAGCGTGATGGCCGAGAGCGGCGGCTGGTTCCCAACCGGTCTGATACCGCTGGTGCTGGTCACCTCCGGCGTGGTGTTCGCCTACGCCGCAGTGGAACTCGTCGGAACCGCCGCCGGGGAGACCGCCGAGCCCGAGAAGATCATGCCGCGCGCCATCAACTCGGTCATCGCCCGCATCGCCCTGTTCTACGTCGGCTCCCTGTTCCTGCTGGCGCTGCTGCTGCCCTACACCGCCTACTCGGCCGACGAGAGCCCATTTGTGACCTTCTTCGCCAAGATCGGAATCGACGGGGCCGGCCCGTTGATGAACATCGTGGTGCTGACCGCGGCTTTCTCCAGTCTCAACGCCGGGCTGTACTCCACCGGCCGAATCCTGCGGTCGATGGCGATGAACGGCAGCGCCCCGAAGTTCACCGCCCGGATGTCCCGGCGTGGCGTTCCCTACGGTGGAATTCTGCTGACCGCCTCAATCGGACTGCTGGGTGTGCTGCTCAACAGCATCGTTCCGGAACGGGCCTTCGAGATCGTGCTCAATGTGGCCTCGCTGGGCATCCTGGCGTCGTGGGCGACCATCGTGATCTGCCAGCTCCAGCTGTACCGGTGGTCGCAGCAGGGCCGGATGGTCCGGCCCTCGTTCCGGATGATGGGCGCGCCGTACACCGGGTACGCAACCCTGGTGTTCCTGGTCACGGTTCTGGTGCTGATGGGCTTCAACTATCCGATCGGCACGTGGACCATCGCCAGCCTGTTGCTCCTCATTCCCGCCCTGATCGGTGGCTGGTATCTGGTGCGTGACCGGGTCCTGGAGATCGCCCAGGATCGAATCGGGGATACCGGCGAATTTCCGGTGGTGGCCAATGTGCCGCCGCCGAAGGATCGCAAGAAGCGCGACTGAAACCGGCGCATACTGATCCAGATGGAACCGCTGCACCGCTACGTCGCCGAAGAGATCGCTACCGACCATGTCGACGGCCTGCTGTCGCGTCGGGAGGCGCTGCGCAGACTGGCGATGATGGGAGTGGGTACCGCCGCCGCCAGTGCATTGATCGCCGCCTGCGGCGACGGGCGCTCGCCCTCGTCGCCCGCGGTGAGCACGACCGACACACCGGCCGGTCCGCCCCCGGGAATGCAGACCGCGCGTCCGACCGAGTCCGTCGTGTGGGCCGGGCCGCAGGGGCAGTTGCAGGGAATCTGGTCGGCGGCCGAGGCCCCGCGCGGAGCTGTTTTGGTGATCCACGAGAACAAGGGCCTCAACGACTGGGTCGGCTCGGTGGCAGCGCGGCTGGCCGGGACCGGGTACTCGGCCCTGGCCATCGACCTGCTCTCGGCCGAGGGCGGTTCCTCGACATTCCAGGACCCGGCGGCCGCGACGGCCGCGCTGTCGGCCATCAGCCCGCAGCGTTTCATCGCCGACCTCAGGTCCGGTCTCGACGAACTCCAGCGGCGGGTGCCCGACCGGAAGCTGGGCGTCGTCGGGTTCTGTTTCGGCGGCGGACTGGTGTGGCAACTGCTGGCCTCCGGTGAGCCGCGGCTCGCGGCCGCGGTGCCGTTCTACGGCCCGGTGCCTGAGGACCCCGATTTCGCCGGCTCCAGGAACGCCGCCGTACTGGGTATCTACGCCGCCCTCGATGACCGGGTGAACGCATCCGAGCCGGCGGCGCGGGCCGCCCTGGACCGTGCCGGACTGGTCTACGAGCTTGTCACCGAACCCGATGCCGACCATGCCTTCTTCAATGACACCAGGGAGCGCTATAACCCGGCCGCCGCGGCAGACGCCTGGCGTCGTCTGCAGGACTGGTTCGGCCGCTACCTGGCCTGAGCCGTCGGGTCAGTCGGTCTCGAACGCGGCTGCCGCATCTCTCTGCAGGTCGACGTAGGCCTTATCGCTGACGTCGATGGCCACCCCCTGGATGGTCCCGCCGCTGAATCGCCCTGGGTTTTTGTACTGCTCGGAGACGTTGTCGCCGCTGTCGTAGCCAACACACAATCCGTCTCCGGACAAGGTGAACTTGCCGATCTGCGCCCGCATCGGCCCGGTCGCGACTGCGTTTCCGTCCACGTACAACGTCGTCGTCCCCAGCGATTCGCCGTACTCGCCGGCTTTTTCCCGCTTGAACTCCATGCCCAGCGAGCGCTTTCCAGGGGCCAGCGGGGGCGAGACGAAATCCTGCTCCGGTTTGATGCCGAGAAAGTTGTAGACGTAGTGCAGCCGGTTGTCCTTGATGAACAGGGTGTGCCCGCCGAACCGCGAGCCGTGCGCGAAGATCACGCCGTCGGCATCCGGTTGGACATCGACGTTGGCGACGATCTTGTAGGACCGGCCGCGCACGCTGGCCGCCACCCCCTCGGGCACTGGAGCGGTGTCGGGGTAGTAGATGTAGCGGTCCCGCGGCGGTTCGGCCTGAGGCCGCGCATTGCCCAGTTGTTCGACCGCGGTGCGATCGTCTAGGGGCAGAACATAATTGTTCCTGGCTTCCTCGAACCAGACGTCGATGAGCTCCTTGAGCTTGTCCGGATACTGCTCGGCGAGGTCGGTGGACTCGGAGCGGTCTTCGGCGACGTTGTAGAGCGCCCAGCGGTCCTCGTCGAAGTTGCCCTTGCCGCTGATCGGCGCGTGCAGTGCAGCGGCCTTCCAGCCGTCCTGCCAGATTCCGCGGGTACCCAGCATCGCGTAGTACTGCCGCTTCTTGGTGGTGGGTGCGTCGGGGGCGGCCTCGAAGCTGTAGCGCATCGAGACGCCGTTCATCGGGTACTGCTTGATGCCGTTGTACTCATCAGGCATCTGCAGTCCTGCCACGTCGAGGACGGTTGTCGCGACATCGGTGGCGTGGTGGTACTGATGGCGCACCTCCCCCCTGGCTTTGATGCCCTTCGGCCAGGAGATCACCATCGGGTCGCAGGTTCCGCCGGCGAACTGGGAGTAGCGCTTGAACATCTGGAACGGCGTGGAGAACGCTGTCGCCCAGCCGGTCGGATAATGGTTGTAGGTGTCCGGGCTGCCCAGGGTGTCAAGGTATTTCATGTTCTCCGACAGTTCGTCGGGATAGCCGTTGAAGAACTTGTTCTCATTAACCGAGCCGTTGGGCGATCCCTCGCCGGAGGCGCCGTTGTCCGCGCAGTAGAAGATGATGGTGTTCTCCAACTGCCCGGTATTCTCGAGGTAGTCGACGATCCGCCCGACCTGGGCGTCGGTGTACTCCGAAAATCCCGCGAACACCTCGGCCATCCGGGAGAACAGCTTCTTCTCATCGGCGTTCAGCGAATTCCACGGCCGCACAGCATCGTTGGATACTGCAACGTCCTCGGGAAGCGGGTTGATCGGCGTCATCTTGGTGCCTTCCGGCATCACGCCTTTCTCGACCATCCGGGGCAGCACCCAATCCCGGTAGGCCTCGTACCCGTCGTCGAACTTGCCCTTGTACTTGTCGATGTATTCCCGCGGAGCCTGGTGCGGCGCATGGTTGGCGCCCGGGCAGAACCACATGTACCAGGGCTTGGAGGGATTGGACGACTTCTGGTCGCGCAGCATCCGGATGGCCTGGTCGGCCAGATCCTTGGACAGGTGATAGCCGTCCTCCGGTCCGTACTCCTGCTCGATGAACCGGTTGTCCTCGGCCAGGTCGGGGAACCACTGGTTGGTCTCCCCGCCCAGGAAGCCGTAGAACCGGTCGAAACCTTTCTGCAGCGGCCACTCCGACTTGCTTCCGCCGCTGGAGACATCTTCTTCGGGCACGTTGTGGTTCTTGCCGATCCAGAAGGTGCTGTAGCCGTTGTCCTGCAGCACCTGCCCGATCGTTGCGCACTGCGCAGGCAGTCGGGCCGCCGCACCGGGGAACCCGTTGGACCCCTCGGTGATCGCCGCGAACCGGTTGACATGGTGATTGCGTCCGGTGAGGAAGCAGGACCGGGTCGGGGAACACAGGGCGGTGGTGTGCCACTGCGAATACATCAGGCCGTTGTCGGCCAGCTTCTGCATGACCGGCATCTCGATCCGCCCGCCATAGGGCGACCATGCCGCCATGCCGGTGTCGTCGTAGAGCACCACCAGCACATTCGGTGCGCCGTCGGGCGCCTTCTTCAACTCGAACGGCTTCCAGTCCGCCACCGAATCCCGCACGTCGAGTTCGATCTTGCCGTCGAAGCCTTCGTTGATCCCGGTGCCGTATCCGGGCGGACCGTCGCCACCTCCACTGGCGACATCGTCGCTGCCGCCCTCCTTGGAACAG
Organism: Actinobacteria bacterium casp-actino6; assembly: GCA_001510415.1. Lineage (GTDB taxonomy): Bacteria > Actinomycetota > Actinomycetes > Mycobacteriales > Mycobacteriaceae > Mycobacterium. Next base: position 15,382 of record LFFF01000038.1, read on the forward strand.
CCCGCGGCGAATACCGAGGCCGCCGCCACACCCGCGCCGGCGGCCATCCCGCCCAGTACCCTGCGCCGGGAGAAGCTGCCCTGGATGGGTTGCTCGTCAGGTATGGGAAATCCGTCAGCACTAGTTATAGTCATGAAAAGTCTCTCTTCTAGTTTGCTGTTTTTGCTTGAGGATGCAATTTACGCGAGTCGCCGCGGAATTTCCTCGAGTTGGACTAGACGATGGTGCAGCGTCCGCGAGCCGATACCCCACCAATCTCAACTCGAGGTGGTTGACCTAGTTCAGATAGGTGATGTTCAGCGCTGCGGCAGCCGATTGGCGCCGTAATTGCTGCGTGCATCGGCGCGCCGGTCCATGCTGTTGGGATGGCAAGCATTCCCCGCCGGATCGCGTCGGAGCTGAATTCCAAACTGCGCAGCCCGGAAACCGCCGCCTTCGTCGCGGGGATCGAAAGCAACCTGACCAGACGCCGGCGCGAACAGCGGATCTCATCAGGGGTCTTCCGGGGTATGCAGGTGCTCGTCTACCGGGGTTTTGTGGCCGACGACGTGGCCAAGGTTCGGGTGCGGGTGACCGAGATCCCGGAACTGCCCGGCGACAGCCGGATCCCCTACTGGGAGGTCGCCCAGTCCAATCTGCAACGGCATGCCGCGCTGCGGATCGTCGGTGCGGAGGTCGAGTTGCGGATCGGCGAACGCAGCGCCACCGAGGTCACCGACAGCCACGGATTCGCGAACTTCTCACTGCCGGTGCCGAATCTGCGGGCGGGCTGGCACGCCGCCCATGCGGTGACCACGCCCATCGAGGACGGTGAGTCCGCATCCGGAACCGGACGAGTGATCAAACCGTCACTCAAGGCGCCGTTTCTGGTGATCTCCGATATCGATGACACGATCCTGCTCACCGGTCTGACCGAGGGTGCGGCGATGGTGGCCCGGACGGTGCTGCGCGAGGCCAGTGAGCGGGCCGCCATCCCCGGAATGTCCGCGCTCTACCGGGGACTGGCCCGGGGCATCCCCACCCGGGCCGGTAACCGCAAGCCGGCGCCGACGTTCTTCTACGTGTCGACCGGTAGTTGGTCCTTTTATCCGACCCTGCAGGAGTTCGTCCAGTTACGCGGCTTCCCCGTCGGTCCGATGTTCCTGACCGACTGGGGTCCGACCGAACGGTATCTGCGCCGCAGCGGAGCCGAGCACAAGCGGACGGCCATCCGGCGGCTGTTCGAGGCCTACCCGGGTATGCGATTCGTCCTGATCGGCGACAGCGGTCAACGCGACGCGCTGACCTACGAGGAGATGGCCCGCGAGTTCCCCGGCCGTGTGGCGCTCATCGTCATCCGGCAGGTCGGCGATGACGACGAGGATCGCAACACTGCACTGCGCGCCCGCGCCGAGGAACTCCGCGCCGAGGGCATCCCACTGCACCTGGTAGCCGACGCGTCGGCCGCCGCCGGTATCGCCCGTGATCTGGGCCTGTGCGATGGGGAGACCCTCGTTGAAGTCGCGACCGAACTGGGCCCGGCCTGAACCGAGCCCGCGTCAGGTCACCACGATCGCGGGCATCGTCCCGGCCGGCGCGCTGGAGGCCAGACCGGCGAAATAGGCACCGGACCAGATCCACAGACCGGCCTGCAGGCGCAACGAACTGCGAGCCAGCTCCGCGTCGCCGCCGGCGTAGCCGAGCATGCTGGACAGCACGGCCGCCTTGCTGACCATCAGGTAGGCCGAACTCAACTCGACCAGTGCCTGATAGGAGGCCGGTGAGAATCCACCGGCTCCGGCGATGGTCTCCCACACGCCGCGGCCGGCGCCTGTCGCGCCCTCCAATGCGGCGGTCCACAGCCGCATCTCCTGCCATCCGAGGCTCGGCGGATCATCGAGGCGCTCGAGCGCGGCGTCGTAGCGGGTACCGATTTCCAGCGGGAAAGCGGTCGAGTTGCAGTCCAGGAATCCGTCGCAGCTCAGGCTGTCCTGCATGGACGGCACCCCCGCGGGTGGGTTCTCCAGGAGAAACTCCAGATAGCCGCGGTTGTAGCCGTACAGGGCGAGAAGCACCGGGACCGAGGCGTGCGCCGCCGTCCGGGCGACCCAGTCGGTCCTGGTCGCCGCCGCGCCCATCAGGCCGGTGGCCAGGACGTCGAAGAGCCGGATCCCGATCGCCGACACGGTGAGGTCGGTGGTGGCCGTCATATCGGGCGCCGCGGCGACGGGGGCCTCCCGGAGGTTGTCGCGCAACCAGATTCCGCCGAAGTAGCCGGAAACCGCCAGGTTGCCCAGTTGTAGGCGGGCCCGTTCGGCCGGGAGGTCGGCCCCGGCCAGGGTATCGAGGCTGGTGACCGCGAGGTCGCCGAAGAAGAAGCGGGGTGCGTCGGCAGGGTCGCTGCCGTCGGCCACGTAGTCGGCGGCGACCTCGGCGATCGAATCCGGGGACACCGTGAACGACCAGCCCTGGCTGACCGGGACCTGCGGCACGTTGACGGTGACCGACGCGGCGCCCCGTCGGGAGACCCGGCCGGGTTCATCGGCGACCGTCTGGGCAGGCGCCGCCACCGGCAGGGCGGGCACGTCACGGATCTCGGGGCGCCGGATCGCCCTGGCGGGACGGGATATCTGAGCCGCCGCAGCGGCCGACGGGACCGCGGACCTTCCCGGACCTTCGGCGGCGGCCGGTGAGGGAGTGGCCCGCGCCGCGGCGCGCTTTGACTGACCGCGGGCAGCCGAGGCGGATCGTGTGCTGGTTGCGGAGCTCGCGGAGCTGGTGTCGGACCCCGCGTCGGGGGTGGCGGCGGCGGTTCCCGGCCCGACGGCGAAGACCGCAACACCCAGACCGAGCGCAACAGCCAGACCGCCGACACGGCCGACAGATACCCGGGCTCCCACGATTTCGACGCTATCAGTTCCGCAAAGATTGACCTCAATGCGCTTTCCGGATGGTGACTCCGGCCACAGCGGTCGCCATGATGACGGCATGCTGCTCAAGACTTCCCCGCCGGCGCTCGCCGCGCCGGATCACTACGACCTCGATGACATCACGGCGATGCTCCGCGAAATCGGCGCCGGCCTGATCGAGGTTGCCCAACCCATCCAAGTCGTCGAGACGCGACTGGTGGACATCGCCGCGAAGTACACCACCGAACCACTCGAGGTCGCTGCGTTCCCCACCATGCTGCTGATCCAGATCGGCGGCAAGACGTTTCGGCTGCGTCTGGAGGGCTCGGTTCAGCCCTCCGGTCAGTTCGATACGGCGGCCCGCATCGACCAGATCGCCGACCTCGCCGAGGCCGGGGCGATCGACCCCACCGAGGCGGTTGCGGCGGTCCATGCCGCCCGTCGGCAGCCTCCCCGGTTCGGTGCGGTCACCACCACACTGGGCTACGCCCTGACCGCCGTCGGATTCGGGATGGTTCTCCAGCCAACGTGGAAGGCGTTGCTGGCGCACGCGTTCCTGGGCCTGGTGGTGGGCGCCATCATGCAGATCAGCCGCCCGTTGCCCGGGCTGGGGCCGATCCTGCCGACCCTGTCCGCGATGGTCGTGACGCTCTTGGCGACCTGGTTTGTCGCCGACGCCGCCGACGACGGATTGCTGCCGGTGATCAGCCCCGCGCTGATCGCGACCCTGCCTGGCATGGCACTGGTCGTCGGTTCCATCGAACTGGCCGGGAACAAGATCATGTCCGGTGCCAGTCGGGTCATCTACGGTGTGGCCCAACTGGGTCTGATGGTCTACGGCGTCGTGATGGGAGTGCAGATCGCGGGCCGGGTGCCGCCCCAGCCGCAATCGCCGTCGATGGGCGCATGGTCCTTCTATGTGTCGATCCTGGTGATCGCGATCGGCCTGTACTTCTATCTGTCGGCTCCGCGCGGATCGCTGGTCTGGCTGCTGCTGACCATCGCGGTAGCCATGGGAGCCCAGAGCCTGGCGGGGCTGATGCTCAACGCCGCGCACTCCGGCTTTGTCGGTGCGATGGTCGCCATCCCGTTCGCCATCATGGCCGCCAGGATCAAGGATGCGCCACCGGCGATGGTGCTCTGGCTGGCGGCATTCTGGTCCCTGGTTCCGGGCCAGTTGACCTTCATGTCGGTCAGCCGCGGCGCCGCCGGGGATTACGCCGACCAGGCGACCCTGAGTGTCGCGGGGGCGGCCATCATCTCGATTGCGTTGGGCACGCTGGTCGGCTGGACGTTGGTCAGGGGCGTCATCAGCCGCCCGAGTATGTCAGCATTGCCGAAATGAGTAACTCCTCCTCGCTCGGTGACGTCAATCGGTCCCGCCGCTATGTGCTGGCTGCGCTCCCGGTGGTCGCACTGACCGCCGCGGCCTGCAGCGGCGCTGAAACCACCCAGACCCAGACCCCGACGTCGACGGCGGTCCCCCAACCCCGGCCCGAAACTCCCGACGAAGCGCTCGACGTCCTGATGGCCGGCAACGCGCGGTTTGCGGCACGGACCCCGGCGATTCGCGATGTCGCCGAAATCGAGGCCATCTGGAGCGGCGGGATCGGCCAGAACCAGGAGCCGTTCGCCACCGTTCT
>LFFF01000039.1 GCA_001510415.1 Actinobacteria bacterium casp-actino6
GCAGTTGAATCGCCGGTGACCTCAGGCGTCGGGGTTGGGCCGGAACCGGGTGCCGTCGTCGAGGCCGTTGAGGGTGTCCATCTCGGCGGCCGTCAACTCGAAGTCGAACACGTCGATGTTCTCGGCGATATGGGCCGGGTTGGAGGCCCGCGGGATCACCACGTTGCCCAGTTGGATACTCCAGCGGATCAGCACCTGGGCCGGCGACTTGCCATGTGCCGCAGCCACGGTCGCGACGGCCGGGTTCCCCAGCAGCGTCCCGGTGCCGAGCGGGCAGTAGGCCTCGGTGGCGATGGAGTACTCGCCGTGCACGGCGCGCAGATCGGCCTGGTTGAGCAGCGGATGCAACTCGATCTGGTTGACGGCGGGGGTGAAGTAGGACAGTTCGATGATGTTCGAGAGGTGCTCGGGTGAGAAGTTGCTGACCCCGATCGACCGGGCGTCCCCGACCTCCTTGGACTTCATGATCCCGCCCCAGGCGTCGATGTACTTGCCGTTCTCCTCGGCCGGCCAGTGGATCAGGTACAGGTCCAAATAGTCCAGGCCCAGACGCGCCAGGCTGGCCCGGCAGGCGTCCTGCGAGGACTGGAAACCCTGATCGGCGGTCGCCAGTTTGGTGGTGACGTACAACTCCTCACGGGGAATCCCGGACGCGGCGATCGCCCGTCCGACGGCCTCCTCGTTGCCGCCGGCGGTGGCGGTGTCGATCAGCCGGTAGCCGGCCCCCAGTGCGGCGGTCACCGCGGCCTCGGCGTCGGCGGGCGCCAAACCGGCGACCCCCAGGCCCAGTGCCGGGATGGTGTGGTCGTCGTTGAGCGTGACGGTGGGAACTGCGGCCGTCGGTGTCATGTCACCTGCCTGTGCATTTGAGGATTTTCCGGTGGGCCGGTGTCACCGACTTCGCAGAGGATAGTACGAGAACGCCGCCGCGGACCGCTGGCACCGCCGGGCGTAGGCTCCGGCCCATGACAACCGTCAAGGAGCGGGCGCTGGCCCTCGGCAACCGGTTGGGTGTGAAACTGATCCCGAGGCTGCCCGACGGTGCCAAACGGCTGCTGTCCGGCGGTCGGGCGATCACCATCGACGGCAACACTCTGGACCCGTCACTGCAGATGTTGCTCGCCGCGCAGAAGGCCACCGGCATCAGCGGTCTGGTGGTCGCTGACGACGCCGTCGCCACCCGGGTCAGCAACAATGCACTCACCAAAACCCTCGACGAGCGCGACATCCGGGTCGCCGGGATCAGGCCGGTGTCGATACCCGGACCGGCCGGCACCATCGCGGCCCGGCACTACCGCCCGCCGGCCGACGGTCAGCCCGCCCCGCTGGTGGTCTTCTTCCACGGCGGCGGCTGGGTGTTCGGCGATCTCGACTCCCATGATTCCGCCTGCCGGCTGATCTGCCGCGACGCCGGTGTGCACGTGCTTGCCGTCGACTATCGGCTGGCACCCGAGCACCCAGCGCCGGCCGCCCACGATGACGCCTACGCCGCCTACCGGTGGGCCCGCGAGCATGCCGGCGAACTCGGGGCGGACCCGCGCCGGGTGGCGGTCGCCGGCGACAGCGCCGGTGGCAACCTCAGTGCCGTGGTCTGCCGGCTGGCCCGTGACGCGGGAGACCCGATGCCGTCGCTCCAGTGGCTGATCTACCCGGCGACCGATCAGCGCGGGCAGACCCGCTCGCGCTCGCTGCTGGGCGACGGGTTCCTGCTGACCAAGCACGATATGGACTGGTTCACCGACTGCTACCTGAAGGATTCAGGCCTGGAACGCACCGATCCGGTCGTCTCCCCGCTACTGGCCGACGACCTGAGCGGTCTGCCACCGGCGCTGGTGATCACCGCCGGGTTCGACCCGCTCCGCGATGAAGGTGAGCAGTATGCGGTGAAACTCCGGGAGGCCGGAGTGACCGTCGACCACCGCGTGATGACCTCGATGATCCACGCGTTTCTCAATCTCAACGTGCTCGGCGGCGGTGTCGCCCGGGCCAACGCCGAGATGATTTCGGCGCTGCGGGCGCACCTGTCCCACGATTGAACGCACTGCTGAGCCGGGGCATGGCGGGCCGCCGGTACTCTAGAAGCGCCAATAGTGACCGAACAGCGAGGATCAGCCGACAGTGGCCACCAACAAGAAAAGCTCGGCCCGTTATGACCTGAGGGCTCAGGACCGCAAGCGTGACATGGCCATCAAGATCGGCCTGACCGCGCTCGTCGTGCTGTTCGCCGTCGGTTTGGTGCTCTACATCGTCATGGGCAACGACAAGAAGTTCTCCGGCGAGACCCAGGCCGTGCGGATGACATCGGAGAAGCTGATCAAGAAAGACGGCACCGACGAGCCCAAAGCGGTGCTGGCGATCTACGAAGACTTCCAGTGCTCGCACTGCCGGGACTTCGAGAAGACCTTCGGGCCCGCGGTGAACAAGATCATCGAGAGCGGCGCAGCGGCCGTCGACTACTACATGGTGGCGATCCTGGATAAGTCCAGCAAGGGATTTTCGGCCCGCGCGGCCAACGCTGCCTACTGTGTCGGCGACGAGGACAAGGCAGCCTTCAGCCGTTTCCATTCCGCGCTGTTCGCCCAGCAGCCCATGGAGGGCTCGGGTACCGGCCCCGACAACGCCGCGTTGATCGAGACCGCCCGGCAGGCCGGCGTCACCGGCGGCGTCCCGGACTGCATCAACAAGAACCGCTACACCGACATGGTCAAGGGCCTGGCCTCGGCGGCCAAGATCACCGCGACGCCGACCATCCGGCTCAACGGTCAGGACATCAGCCCGGCCAATCCCGATGAGTTGATCGCCAAGGTCCGTCAGATCGTCGGTCCGGTACCCGGTCTGGAGCTGACCCCGTCGCCCGCTCCGGCCGCCCCGGCCCAGGCGCCGTGAGCGTGACCACGCCGGCCCCGGCCCAGGCCGGGCCGTCCGACGTGGGTACCCGTGACGGGGTTCCGGTGGGGCGTGCCGGCGCCTGGTCGATCCTGATCGCCGGCATCATCGGTCTGGTCTCGTCGGCCACCCTGCTGATCGAGAAAATCGAAACGCTGAAGAACCCCGACTACGTTCCCACCTGCAGCATCAATCCGGTACTGGCCTGCGGTTCGGTGATCAACACCCCGCAGGCCTCGATCTTCGGTCCGCCCAACCCGACGTTCGGCATCGTCGCGTTCACCGTGGTGATCGTGACTGGGGTGCTGGCGATCGCCAAGGTGCCGTTGCCGCGCTGGTACTGGGTGGGCCTGACGGTCGGCACCGGATTGGGCGTCGTCTTCGTACACTGGCTGGTCTACTCAAGCCTCTACGACATCGGCGCGTTGTGCCCGTACTGCATGGTGGTCTGGTCGGTGACCATCCCGCTGTTCGCGGTGGTGGCACCGATCGCGTTGCGGCCGTTGGCGGGCAACCCGGTGGCCGGGGCGCTCTACAACTGGCGGTGGCCGCTGGTGACGCTCTGGTTCACCACGATCGCACTGCTGATCCTGGTGCGGTTCTGGGACTACTGGTCCACGCTGATCTGACGTCCGCGGCCGGAACGATCTAAACGATGACCCGGATCGTCGCCGGTGTGGCCGGTGGTCGCCGGCTGGCCGTGCCGCCGAGTGCCCGGCCCACCACCGACCGGGTGCGCGAAGCGTTGTTCAATGTGCTGGCCGCCCGCCTGGATCTCGACGGGTTGCGGGTGCTGGACCTGTTCGCCGGCTCCGGGGCGCTGGGCTTGGAGGCACTGTCGCGCGGGGCGGCCTCGGTCCTGCTCGTCGACAGCGACCGGCGCGCCGCCGAGGTGATCGCCCGCAATATCGGTGCCCTCGGACTGCCCGGTGCGGTGGTGCGCCGCGGCCCGGTGGCGGCGGTGTTGGCCGCCGGCGCCCCGGATCCGGTGGATCTGGTTTTGGCCGACCCGCCCTATGACCTCGCCGCCGATGCCGTGCAGGACGTCCTGGCGGCGCTGGCCCGGCACGGATGGGTTCGGCCGGGCAGCGTGGTGGTGGTGGAGCGGCCCGCCTCGGCGCCGGAGTTGGCGTGGCCGGGGGACTGGCTGGTGTGGCCGTCGCGCCGCTACGGCGACTCCCGGCTGGAGGCCGCCGAAACGGGCGGGGGCCCGGGGGCCGGCTGCTGCTAGCGTCGTGCCCTATGAGCGGCGCGGTCTGCCCCGGATCCTTCGACCCGGTCACCCTCGGGCATCTCGATGTCTTCGAACGTGCCGCCGCGCAGTTCGACGAGGTGATCGTCGCGGTGTTGACCAACCCGAACAAGGCGGGCATGTTCAGCGCGGAGGAGCGGATCGCGATGATCGAGGAGGCCTGCGCGCATCTGCCGAACCTGCGGGTGGAGTCCGGGCGGGGCCTGGTGGTCGATTTCGTCAAGGCCCGCGGACTCACCGCGATCGTCAAGGGCCTGCGCACCGGCACCGATTTCGAGTACGAGCTTCAGATGGCGCAGATGAACAAACACGTCGCCGGAGTCGACACCTTCTTCGTGGCCACCACACCGCAATTCTCGTTCGTGTCCTCCTCGCTCGCCAAGGAGGTCGCCGGACTCGGCGGCGACGTCTCGGGTTTACTGCCGGAGTCGGTAAACCGGCGGCTGCGGGCCAAACTCGCCGGGCGCTGATTGGCGACACACCGTCGCACCAGCGCAGTCACAGGCGTAACAGCAGGCACACTGGTCACTACCAATGTGAGATCTGGAGGGTGGCGCCGTGTACCGAGTTTTTGAAGCGCTCGACGAATTGAGCGCGATCGTCGAAGAGGCCCGCGGTGTGCCGATGACGGCCGGCTGCGTGGTCCCCCGCGGAGATGTGCTGGAACTGATCGATGACATCAAGGATGCGATCCCCGGTGAACTCGACGACGCCCAAGACGTCCTCGACGCCCGCGACTCCATGCTGATCGAGGCCAAGGAGCACGCCGAGTCGGCAGTGTCCGGCGCCAACGCCGAAGCCGATTCCGTGCTCAGCCACGCCCGCGGCGAGGCCGACCGACTGTTGGCCGACGCCAAGTCCCAGGCCGACCGGATGGTCGCCGAGGCCCGCCAGCACAGTGAGCGGATGCTCAACGAGGCCCGCGAGGAGTCGGCCCGGCTGTCCTCCACTGCCAAGCGCGATTACGAGGCGGCCACCACCCGGGCCAAGGCCGAGGCCGACCGCCTGGTGGAGAGCGGCAACATCTCCTACGAGAACGCCGTCCAGGAAGGGATCAAGGAGCAGCAGCGGCTGGTCTCGGCGACCGAGGTGGTCCAGGCCGCAAACGCCGAGTCGACCCGGCTGATCGACACCGCCCATGCCGAGGCCGACCGGCTGCGCGGGGAGTGCGATATCTACGTCGACAACAAGCTGGCCCAGTTCGAGGAGTACCTCAACGGCACCCTGCGTTCCGTGAGCAGGGGTCGCCACCAGTTGCGCACGGCTGCCGGTACCCACGATTACGTCCAGCACTAGAGGTCGCCGGCCGCGCAGTTAGGATCGCCGTTATGGCGACGCCTCGGAACGCGGCAAACCGGCCCGACACACGTTCGCCTCTGGTGTTGGACGTGTCCCGGCTGGGACGGCGTCCGGGTTCCATCCGGACCATCCAGCAGACCGTGCCCAGTCCGGCTCGAATCGGCTTGGACCTCATCGCGATACCCCAGGGCGCCGATCTCGATCTCGATCTGCGGCTGGAGTCGGTGTCCGAAGGCGTGCTGGTCTCCGGGACGGTGAGCGGCCCGACCCGGGGGGAGTGCGCGCGCTGTCTGGAACCGATCACCGGTGAGGTCGAGGTGGTCTTGACCGAACTGTTCGCCTACCCCGACAGTGCTACCGAGTCCACCACCGAGGACGACGAGGTGGGTCGCGTCATCGATCAGACCGTCAACCTCGAGCAGCCGATCATCGATGCGGTGGGATTGGCGCTACCGTTCGTACCGCTCTGTTCGCCGGATTGCCCGGGGTTGTGCCCGCAGTGCGGTATCGCGCTGTCCGCCGCGGGGCCCGGTCATCATCACGATCAGATCGACCCGCGATGGGCCAAGCTCGCCGAGATGCTGCCCACCGATCGCGACGCCTCGGAGGGCAAGCCGTCATGAGCCGACGCGCACTGGTCGACGCACTAGGCGTCGGGTTGCCCGAAGATCTGCTGACGCTGGCACTGACCCACCGCAGTTACGCCTTCGAGAACGGCGGCCTGCCGACCAACGAGCGCCTGGAATTCCTCGGCGACGCGGTGCTCGGCCTGATCATCACCGACGAGTTGTTCCACCGGCACCCGGACCGCCCCGAGGGCGATCTGGCCAAGCTGCGGTCCAGCATTGTCAACACCCAGGCGCTGGCCGGGGTGGCGCGGGAACTCACCGAGGAGGGCCTGGGCGAGTATCTGCTGCTGGGCCGGGGCGAGGTCACCACCGGCGGCGCCGACAAGTCCAGCATCCTGGCTGACGGGATGGAGTCGCTGCTCGGCGCGATCTATCTCGAACACGGGATCCAGACCGCCCGTGCGGTGGTACTGCGACTGTTCGGCGGGCTGTTGGACACCGCGGCAACCCTGGGCGCGGGCCTGGACTGGAAGACCAGCCTTCAGGAACTCGCCACCGACCGCGGATTGGGTGTCCCCCGTTACGAAGTCAGCTCCGAGGGACCCGATCACGACCGGCGGTTCTCCGCGGTGGTGTACGTCGGCGGCGAGATCTGCGGCACCGGGACCGGACGGACCAAGAAGGCCGCCGAGACTGACGCCGCCGCTCAGGCCTGGACGGCCCTGGACTCCGAGTCGGCGCCGGGCGGGGTAGTCGCCGCCGAACTGGATGCCTGAACTCCCGGAAGTCGAGGTCGTGCGGCGCGGCCTGCAGGAGCACGTTGCCGGCAGGGTCATCACCGAGGTGGCGGTGCTGCATCCACGCGCGGCGCGCCGGCATGAGGCCGGCTCCGCCGACCTGGAGTCGAGGCTGTGCGGGGCGCGGGTGACGGGGACCGACCGCCGCGGAAAGTACTTGTGGCTCAACCTCGATGACGATGAGGCCGCGCTGGTCGTGCACCTGGGGATGAGCGGACAGATGCTGCTCGGACCGATCACCAACACCGGGCACCTGCGCATCGCGGCTGTGCTCGATGACGGCACCGCGCTGAGCTTCGTCGACCAGCGCACCTTCGGCGGTTGGCAGCTGGCCGACCTGGTGACAGTCGACGGCAGCCCGGTCCCCGCGCCGGTCGCGCATATCGCGCGCGATCCGCTGGACCCGAGGTTCGACCGCGATGCCGTCGTCTCGGTGTTGCGCCGCAAGCATTCCGAGATCAAGCGACAGCTGCTCGACCAGACCGTGGTGTCCGGGATCGGCAACATCTACGCCGATGAGGCGCTGTGGCGGGCACGGGTCAACGGTGCGCGCATCGCCGGAAAGCTCACCCGACGCCAACTCGGCGAGGTGCTCGACTGCGCGGCCGAGGTGATGCGCGAAGCGCTGCGGGAGGGCGGCACGTCCTTCGACTCGCTCTACGTCAACGTCAACGGGCAGTCCGGCTACTTTGACCGTTCGCTCAACGTCTACGGCCGTGCGGACCGCAACTGCCGGCGCTGCGGAGCGGTGATCCGGCGGGAGAAGTTCATGAACCGCTCCTCGTTCTACTGCCCGGTGTGCCAGCCCCGGCCGCGCCGGTAGTCTGCGCCGATGACCGAGCTATGGGTTGAACGCACCGGGGTCCGCCGCTACACGGGGCGCAGCGACCGGGGCGCAGAGGTGCTGATCGGCTCGGTGACCGACGAGGGCGTCTTCACCCCGGGCGAGTTGCTCAAGATCGCGCTCGCCGGTTGCGCAGGCCTGAGCAGCGACCAGCCGTTGCGCCGCCGACTCGGTGACGACTACCCGGCCGTCATCCGGGTCTCCGGCGACGCCGACCGTGATCAGGAGCGTTATCCGCTGCTGACCGAGAAGCTGGAGATCGACCTGTCCGGGCTGTCCGCGCAGGACCGGGAGCGGCTGTTGCTGGTCGTCACCCGCGCTGTCGACCAGGTCTGCACCGTGGGGCGAACCCTGAAATCCGGTACCGAGGTGACGTTCGACATCGTGGAAGCGGCGTCGTGAGCGACGAGGTCCGCTTGACCGCCTGGGTGCACGGTCACGTTCAGGGTGTCGGCTTTCGGTGGTGGACCCGGTCCCGGGCGCTCGAACTGGGCCTGACCGGATCCGCGGCCAATCAGCGCGACGGGCGGGTACTGGTGGTTGCCCAGGGGCCTCGGCAGGCCTGTGAACGGTTGTTGGACCTGCTGCGCGGCGGAACCACCCCGGGCACGGTGGAGAACGTCGTCGCCGATATCGGTCCGGCGGGCGAGCCGCTGACGGGTTTTCGCGAACGCTGATTCCGGGCGGGTACCGGTGGGGGTATCGTCGATAGGGAGTAGACGATACCGATCGCACCTTGGAGAGACCATGTCCGACACCGCAGCGCCCCATGTCATCCCCCTGGATTCCAGTGGTCTGGGAGACCGCAGCTATATCGCCCATGACGGTGCTCGCGCCCTCGTCGTCGATCCGCAGCGGGACTTCGACCGCATCGAGGAGCTGCTGGCCGAGCACGGCCTGACACTGACGCACGTGGCGGAGACCCACATCCACAACGACTACGTCACCGGTGGTCTGCAACTCGCGCGCCGGCACGGTGCGACCTATGTGGTGCCGGGAGATGTGGAACTGGCCTTCGATGCGATGGCCGTGCGCGACGGCGACTCCTTCGCCGTCGGCGACATGACCGTCGATGTGATCCACACCCCGGGGCATACCCCGCACCACGTGTCCTTCGCAGTGCGCAAGGGCGATCACCTGGGCGCGGTGTTCACCGGGGGTTCCCTGCTGTACGGCAGTGTCGGCCGGCCCGACCTGGTCGCGCCGGATCTGGCCGTCAAACAGGCCCACGACCAATGGCACTCGGTGCGCCGACTGGCCGACACCCTCGACGACGCAACCCCGATCTATCCCACGCACGGCTTCGGGTCTTTCTGCGCCGCCACCCAGGCACAGGGGCTGTCGTCCACCATCGGCAACGAGAAGACCATCAACCCCGCTCTGACCGAGGCGGAAGAGGAGTTCGTGGCCAATCTGCTCGCCGGCCTCGACGTGTTCCCGGCCTATTACGCACACATGGGACCGGCCAACGCCGCCGGCCCGCGCGATCTCGACCTGTCGATGCCCGAGCTCGCTGATCCCGCCGTGCTGCGTGAGCGGATCACCAACGGCGAATGGGTCGTCGATCTGCGTTCCCGCAAGGTGTTCGCGGCCGGCCACGTCCCCGGCGCGGTCAACTTCGATCTCGACGGCCCCTTCATCAACTACCTGGCCTGGATGCTCCCGTGGGGCACCCCGGTGACTCTGCTGGGATCCACCCCAGAGCAGGTGCACGCCGCGCACCGCGAGCTGGTCCGGGTCGGAATCGACAACGCCGTCGGCCAGGCCACCGGCGGACCAGAGGTGTGGCTGGAGGACCCTGCCGGGGCGCAACGCCTCGAGCAGGTCGACTTCCACGGCGTCGCCGGGGCACTGGCCGCCGGTACGGATATCTGCCTGCTGGACACCCGTCAGGTCCTGGAGTGGGAGTCCGGTCACATCGCCGGGGCTGTCTTCATGCCGTTTTATGAGGTCGCCGACCGGCTCGGGGAGATCCCGCGGGACAAGCCCGTCTACGTCTACTGCGGGTCGGGCTACCGCGCCGCCGCGGTGGCATCGCTGCTTCAGCACCAGGGTTTCACCAATATCGTGCACATCGACGACGACTTCGCCGATGCCGCCGCCGCGGGACTCACCGTCGTCGCCGAAGACGCCCCCGAGCGGGAGCCGGGCTGGACCTGGATCGCGTCGCGGGCGGCCGTTCGTGAATACAGCCCTCGCTCGGCCGCCGACACCCGGAGCTAGTGCGGATGGGGTCGGGGTAGCGGCGGCACCGATCGGCCCGCCGGTACGCTGCCCGACGTGTATCTCAAGAGTCTGACGCTCAAGGGCTTCAAGTCCTTCGCCTCAGCGACGACTCTGCGCTTCGAGCCGGGGATCACCTGCGTGGTGGGGCCCAACGGGTCGGGTAAATCCAATGTCGTCGACGCCCTGACCTGGGTGATGGGCGAGCAGGGCGCCAAGACGCTGCGCGGCGGCAAGATGGAGGATGTCATCTTCGCCGGCACCTCGTCACGGGCGCCGCTGGGCCGTGCCGAGGTCACGCTGACCATCGACAACTCCGACAACGCGCTTCCCATTGAGTACTCCGAGGTGTCGATCACCCGCCGGATGTTCCGCGACGGGGCCGGCGAGTACGAGATCAACGGCCAAACCTGCCGGCTGCTGGACATCCAGGAACTGCTCAGCGACTCCGGTATCGGCCGCGAGATGCACGTCATCGTCGGCCAGGGCCGGCTGGCCCAGATCCTGGAATCGCGCCCGGAGGACCGGCGGGCCTTCATCGAGGAGGCCGCCGGCGTCCTCAAACACCGCAAGCGCAAGGAAAAGGCACTGCGCAAGCTGGACGCGACGTCGGCAAATCTGGCCCGGCTGACCGACCTGACCACCGAGTTGCGCCGCCAGCTCAAGCCGCTTGGCCGGCAGGCGGAGGTGGCCCGGCGGGCGGCGACCATCCAGGCCGACCTTCGTGACGCCCGGTTGCGGCTGGCCGCCGATGACCTGGTGATCCGCCGCGCGGAGTTCGCCGGGGCGGACGATATCGAGACCACCCTGCGTCGCGAACACGAGGTGGCCGCTGCCCGGCTGGCTGAGGCCTCGGCGGCGCTGGCGGCCCACGAAGCCGCGGTGGCCTCGTTGTCGGAGCGCGCCGACGCCGCCCAGCAGACCTGGTTCCGGCTCTCGGCGCTCGCCGAGCGGGTCAGCGCGACGGTCCGTATCGCCAGCGAGCGGGCCCAGTACCTGGATGCCGAACCGGCGGCCGGTACCGGTCCCGATCCCGACGAATTGGAGGCCCAGGCCGAGCAGGTGGCCGAGCAGGAGCGGCAACTGGTCGCCGAACTCGAGGAGGCCAAGGCCAGGCTCGCAGCCGCCCGCGCCGAACTGGCGGAGAAGGAGACCGCGGCCACCGAAGTCGAGCGGGCTCACCTGGCCGCCGTCCGGGCCGAGGCTGACCGCCGGGAGGGCCTGGCCCGGCTGACCGGCCGGGTCGAGACCGGCCGCGCCCGGGTCGAGTCCATCGATGACGGCGTGGCGCGGCTGACCATCGCCATCGACGAGGCCGCCGCCCGCACCGAGACGGCCCGGGCCGAGTTCGAAACCGTCCAGGGCCGGGTCGGCGAACTCGACCAGGGTGAGCTCGGCCTCGACGAGAACCACGAGCGCACGGTGGCGGCGCTGCGCCTGGCCGACGAGCGGGTGTCCGAACTGCAGACCGCCGAGCGGGCCGCCGAACGCCAGGTCGCCTCATTGCGGGCCCGCATCGACGCCCTCGCGGTCGGCTTGGAGCGCAAGGACGGTGCGGCCTGGCTGGTGGAAAACCGAAGTGGCACAGGGCTTCTGGGAACGGTTGCCAAACTGGTCAAGGTCAGCCCCGGCTACGAGACGCCGCTTGCGGCGATACTGGGGGCTGCTGCCGACGCGGTCGCAGCCGACGGCTTCTCATCCGCTCGCTCAGCCGTCCAGGCGCTCAAGGACGCCGATGGCGGCCGTGCCGCGATCGTGCTCGCGGACTGGCCCGCGGCGGTACCCGAGGCCACGGCGCTTCCCGACGGTGTCCGCTGGGCGGCCGACCTCGTCGAGGCGCCAACGCGACTGCAGGGTGCGATGACGGCGATGCTGTCCGGGGTCGCCGTCGTCGAGGATCTCGCCGCCGCGCTCGATCTGGTGGCGGCCCGCCCGGCGCTGCGCGCCGTCACCCGCGACGGGGATCTGGTGGGTGCCGGCTGGGTCGACGGCGGATCCGACCGCAAGCCCAGCACCCTGGAGATCGCGGGACAGATTGAACAGGCTCGCGCCGACCTCGCTGCCGCAGAGAACCAGGTTGCCGAGCTGGCAGCCGCGCTGGCGGGCGCGTTGACCGAGCAGTCCGACCGCCGGGACGCCGCCGAGCAGGCACTGGCGGCGCTCAACGAGTCCGACGCCGCCATCTCGGCGATCTACGAACACCTCGGCCGGCTGGGCCAGGAGGTTCGCGCCGCCGAGGACGAGTGGCGCCGGCTCCAGGCTCAGCGCGAGGAACTCGAGGCCGGTCGGGTCCGGACCGTCGAGGAGCTCGCCGAACTCGAGGCCCGCCTTCAGGCCGCTCAGGAATCCGAGGCGGTCGTGGAGGCAACACCGGGGGAGCGTCAGCAGATCCAGGCCGCCGCGGAAGCGGCCCGGGCCACCGAGGTGGAGGCCAGGCTGGAGGTGCGCACCGCCGAGGAACGCGCAAATGCCGTTCGCGGGCAGGCAGATTCGCTGCGCCGCGCGGCAGCGGCCGAACGCGAGTCGCGGGTTCGCGCGAGCGCGGCACGGGCCGCCCGCCAACACGCCTCGGAGGTGGCCGCTGCGGTTGCCGACAGCGGACGACGGATTGCCGGGCGGCTCGCCGGTGTGGTTGCCGCGGCCTCCCGGTCCCGCGATCACCTTGTCGCCGAGCGCCAGCAGCGGGCCACCGCGATGGCCGCCACCCGAGAGGAGGTCACCGCACTGAACGCCCGGATCGGCGAGTTGACCGACTCGCTGCACCGCGACGAGGTCGCCAAGGCCCAGGCCTCGTTGCGCATCGAACAGCTCGAGCAGATGGTGCTCGAGCAGTTCGGCATGACCGGTGATGACCTGATCGCCGAGTACGGGCCTCAGATTGCGCTCCCGCCATCCGAGTTGGAGATGGCCGAGTACGAGCAGGCCCGCGAGCGCGGCGAGCAGGTCAGCGCGCCAGCGCCGATGCCGTTCGATCGGCCGACCCAGGAGCGCCGGGCCAAGCGGGCCGAACGCGATCTGGCCGAACTGGGCCGGGTCAACCCGCTGGCTCTGGAGGAGTTCGCCGCGCTGGAGGAGCGCTACAACTTCCTGTCCACCCAACTCGAGGACGTCAAAGGCGCCCGCAAGGACCTGCTCGACGTGATCGCCGACGTCGACGACCGGATCCTGCAGGTGTTCACCGAGGCTTATGCCGACGTGGAACGCGAGTTCACCCAGGTGTTCGCCGCACTGTTCCCCGGTGGCGAGGGTCGGCTGCTGCTCACCAACCCCGCCGATATGCTCACCACCGGCGTCGAGGTGGAGGCCCGCCCGCCCGGCAAGAAGGTCAAACGGCTCTCGCTGCTCTCCGGCGGCGAGAAGTCGCTGACCGCGGTGGCCATGCTGGTGGCGATCTTCCGGGCCCGACCCTCGCCGTTCTACGTGATGGACGAGGTGGAGGCCGCACTCGATGACGTGAACCTGCGTCGTCTCATCGGGCTGTTCGAGCAGCTACGGTCGCAATCCCAGTTGATCGTCATCACCCACCAGAAGCCGACCATGGAGATCGCCGATGCGCTCTACGGCGTCTCCATGCAGGGCGATGGCATCACGGCGGTCATCTCCCAGCGGATGCGCGGTGAGGACCTGGTCACCAGCCAGACGTAGCTGGACTCCGAATTGTCTTAGGGCCCATTTATACTCGAACGCATGTTCGATAACGAGCTCAGATCGGCCGATGATGCGGCGGTGGTCGCCGCCATCGAGCAGTGGGCGAGCGCCGAAGCATCGGCCGCCGCCCGGCGACTCGCCGCCGTCGCAGAGTTGGCCCGCCGCCGCTGCGGCGACGATGACCGTGCCGACTGGGCGTGCGACTCCTGGGATGCGGCTGCCGCAGAGGTGTCGGCCGCGCTGAGCATCAGTCATGGACGCGCATCAGCTCAGATGCGCCTCGGCCTCACCCTGGCCCGTCGGCTGCCCCGGGTCGCGCAGATGTTCTCCGACGGTTTGCTGGGCTACCGTGTCGTCTCGGCGATCGCCTGGCGCACCCTGCTCGTCGAAGACGAGGACGCACTGGCCGCCATCGACGGCACCATCGCCGAGCACTGCCGCAACTGGGGCCCGCTGTCGGACCACAAGTTGGAGCAGGTCATCGACGGCCTTGTCGACCGGGTCGATCCCGCAGCGTTGCGGCGCACCCGCGCCCGGGCTCGCAGTCGCGAGGTTCAGATCGGCGGCCGCGATGACGAATCCGGGACTAGCGCGATGTGGGGGAGGCTGTTCTCCACCGATGCCGCGATCCTGAAGAAGCGGTTGACCCAGATGGCGCACGGGGTGTGCGACGCCGACCCTCGTACCGTCGATCAGCGCCGCGCAGATGCCCTCGGCGCACTCGCCGCCGGGTCTGACCGGCTGACCTGCCAGTGCGGTTCGCCCGCGTGCGATGCTGCAGACGGCGCCGGTTCCGCCTCCGCGATCGTCATCCACGTGCTCACCGATGCCGCTGCTCCACCGGGCGATGCCGACCCCAACCTGTCCGGCCGGCGGGAGTCGCGCCCCTTTACCCGCGGTATGAGCCTCCTCGACTATCTGGCCGGCGATCCGGAACCCGAACCGGTCTGCCCGCCATCGACCTCGGTCATCGCTGGGGGCGGGGCCATTCCGGCTCCGCTGCTGGCCGAACTGATCCGGGCCGGCGCCACGGTCCGGCAGCTGCGCCCTCCGTCCGATGACCCCGAACCCCAGTACCGGCCGTCCACCGCGCTCGACGAGTTCGTCCGGATGCGCGATCTGACATGTCGCTTTCCGCACTGCGATCAGCCCGCCGAGGCCTGCGATGTGGACCACGCCGTCGCCTGGCCGATCGGGCCGACGCATGCCTCGGGTCTGCGGCTGCTGTGCCGAAAACATCACCTCCTGAAAACGTTCTGGACCGGCGAGCGCGGCTGGTCTGACCAGCAGTTTCCCGACGGCACCATTCGCTGGACCTCGCCCGCCGGGAGGGTTTACGTCACCGTTCCCGGGAGTCGGGTGCTGTTTCCCGGCTGGGACACCACCACGGCCCCACTGCCGTCGTGCCCCCCGGCTGTGGAATCCGCGGAACGGACCCGGAAGATGCCCTTGCGCCGACGAACGCGTGTCGTGGAGCAGGCCTGCCGGATCAAGCGGGAACGGGCGCTCAACGATGCCCATGTCGCCGAGCGCACCCGGCCGCCGCCGTTCTGATGCGGCTCAGCCGCTCACCCCGACACGGCGAAGCGCCTCCAGATCGGCCGCGTCGCAGCCATGCAAACAGATCCGCATTTCCTCGATGAATTCACCCAGGGCTTCGACCACCGCATCCGTGGACTCGATGGCCGGGGCCAACAGGGGCCGGGCGAGTGCCACCACGTCCGCGCCCATCGCCAATGCCTTGGCGGCGTCCATCCCGGAGCGGATCCCGCCGGACGCCACTACTGGCATTCCCGGTAGTTCGCGGCGCACCTCGATCAGGGCCTGCGAGGTCGGAATACCCCAGTCGGCGACCGCCGGGTGGCGTACCTCCCCATAGCGGACCAGTTGCTCGACCCGTGCCCAGGAGGTGCCGCCGGCCCCGGCGACGTCGACGGCGGCCAGTGGCATGCCCCGCAGTCGTGCCGCCGCGGCGGCGCCTATTCCGTGGCCCACCTCCTTGACCATCACCGGGTAGTCCAGATCGACGGCCAGCCGGTCCAGCCTGTCCAACGAGCCGGTGAAATCGGTGTCGCCGTTGTCCTGCATCGCCTCCTGCAGCGGGTTGATGTGCACGGCAACGGCATTCGCGCCCACCCGCGCCAGTGCCGTGCGCAGCGCCGGGGCCAGCGTGTCAGACACCTGAGCCAGGCCGATATTGCCGATGAGCAGGATGTCCGGTGCCAGGTCGCGGACCTCGAAGCTGACCGCCGCGCGGCGCGCAGCGGGCTCGTCGCCGAGCATGATGCGTTGAGAGCCCAGCATCATGCCGATACCCAGCTGCTGGGCCGCGCCGGCCAGGTTGCGGTTGATGGTGCGGGCCAGGTCGGCTCCGCCGGTCATCGCCCCGATCAGCACCGGTGCCCGCAGGGGCACCCCCAGGAAGCCGGTTGACAGGTCCACCGCGGCCAGGCTGGTCTGGGTCAGCGCGTTGTAGGGCAGATCGAACCGTTCGAAGCCGGTGGTGACCCCGTCGAACTCCACCGGCCCGGTCAGGCAGGCGTCGATATGCCGCAGCTTGCGGGTCGCCATCGTCATCAGCGGCGTTCCCGGGTGGGTTCACCGGGGTGCGGGGGCTGCGTCCGGGAACCCTGGAACAATGACACGGTGTCCCAGGGTCTCTGGATCGCCATCGCGGTCATCGCCGTCCTCGTCATCATCGCCCTCGTCGTCGGATCGGTGCTCTATCGCCGGCGCCAGGTCAGCCTGCGCGGCGGCGTGGACACTGCCATCGAGGCTCCCACACCCGTCGACCGCTCCGGCGGCTACACCGCCTCATCGGGTATTACCTTCACACAATCGTCAGGCCCGGCACCGGTGCTGGACACCACCGGACTGCCGGGTGTCGGGGATGACGCCGCCATCCCGCGGGATTCGCTGAAACGCCCCATCTCCCAGGTCCAGCTACCGGAACCGGAGCTCATCGAGGAGCCCGCGGACATCGACATCCCGATCGACATCCCGGTCGACATCCCGGTCTCCGATGAGGTCGTTCCGACCGTCGCCGCCGCCCCGGCCCCGCCCGATATCGACTCCATCGCCCCGCCGGCCGGCCGGCTGGAGCGACTGCGTGAGCGGCTGGCCAAATCGCAGAACGCCTTCGGGCGCAGCATGCTCGGCCTGCTCGGCGGGGGCGACCTCGACGAAGCCTCCTGGGATGAGGTCGAGGACACCCTCCTGGTAGCCGATCTCGGCCCGACGGCGACCGCGTCGGTCACCGAGCACCTCCGCGCCGCGATGGCGAGTGCGAACGTGCGCAATGAGGCCCAGGCCCGCGCGGTGCTGCGCGAGGTGCTGATCAGGGAGCTCAATCCGGGCTTCGACCGGTCGATCAAAGCGCTGCCCCACGCCGACAAGCCCTCCGTGCTGCTCGTGGTCGGTGTCAACGGCACCGGCAAGACCACCACGGTCGGCAAGCTGGCCAGGGT
This sequence comes from Actinobacteria bacterium casp-actino6, assembly GCA_001510415.1. GTDB lineage: Bacteria > Actinomycetota > Actinomycetes > Mycobacteriales > Mycobacteriaceae > Mycobacterium. The sequence continues at coordinate 16,986 of LFFF01000039.1, forward strand.
GCTGGTGGCCGACGGCCGCCGGGTGGTGCTCGGTGCGGCCGACACCTTCCGGGCCGCCGCCGCCGACCAATTGCAGAGCTGGGCGGCCCGGGTGGGCGCGCAGGTGGTGCGCGGCGCCGAGGCGGCCGACCCCGCCTCGGTGGCTTTCGACGCGGTGACCGAGGGGATCGCCGCCGGCGCTGATGTCGTCGTCATTGACACGGCCGGTCGGCTGCACACCAAGACCGGACTGATGGACGAGCTCGGCAAGGTCAAAAGGGTGGTGGAGAAACGTGCTGCCGTCGACGAGGTGCTGCTGGTGCTCGATGCCACCATCGGCCAGAACGGGCTGGCCCAGGCCCGGGTGTTCGCCGACGTCGTGGACATCACCGGGGTGGTTCTGACTAAGCTGGACGGAACCGCCAAGGGCGGCATCGTGTTCCGCGTCCAACAGGAACTCGGTGTGCCGGTCAAACTGGTCGGTCTCGGCGAGGGGCCGGATGACCTGGCACCCTTCGAACCGGCCGCGTTCGTCGACGCACTGCTCGGCTGATCGCCAGCACGTAACAACAGCGAAACGAAAGCCGGTCATCCGTTCATCTCCGTGAAACACCGGGGTGTGGCCCCGGAAACAACCACTGCGCAATGTTCTGACCTGAGTCGTCGGGGTACGGCGATCTGAAGGAGGGATCTGCGAGTGGACCAATACCCAGTGATGGGGGTGCCGGACACCGGTGACACCGCGTGGCTGCTTGTCAGTGCCGCGCTGGTGTTGCTCATGACACCGGGACTGGCATTCTTCTACGGTGGCATGGTGCGCGCCCGTGGCGTGCTCAACATGATCATGATGAGTATCAGCGCCATGGGCCTTGTCACGGTGCTGTGGGTGATCTACGGATACTCGATCGCGTTCGGTAACGACAAGTTCGGCCTGTTCGGCGACCCGAGCCAGTACTTCGGGCTCAAGGGGCTGATCGGTGGCAACGCCTTCATCGAGGTGATCGAAGACCCGGCGGCCGGTATCGAGGCAGTCGCCGAGGTGACCATTCCGCTGGCCGGCACCATCCCGATGACAGTGTTCGTCGCGTTCCAGTTGATGTTCGCCATCATCACCGTCGCGCTGATCTCCGGTGCGGTCGCCGACCGGCTCAAGTTCGGAGGCTGGCTGTTGTTCGCCGGGCTGTGGGCGACGTTCGTGTACTTCCCGGTGGCGCACTGGGTGTTCGCCTTCGACGGTGTGACGTCGGAGACCGGCGGTTGGATTGCGAACAAGCTCAAAGCGATTGACTTCGCCGGTGGTACCGCAGTGCACATCAACGCCGGTATTGCCGCGCTGGTGCTGGCCCTGATCCTGGGCAAGCGTCTCGATTGGCCCGGATCCCCGATGCGTCCGCACAACCTGCCGTTCGTCATGCTCGGCGCTGGCCTGCTGTGGTTCGGCTGGTACGGATTCAATGCGGGATCCGCGCTCGGCGCCGGCGGTATCGCCGGCACCACGTTCGTGACCACGACGGTCGCGACCGCCGCGGCCATGCTCGGCTGGCTGCTCACCGAACGGATCCGGGACGGCCGCGGCACCTCGCTGGGTGCGGCGTCCGGCGTGGTCGCCGGACTGGTGGCCATCACCCCGGCCTGTTCCTCGGTGAACGTGCTCGGAGCGCTGGCCATCGGTGCCACGGCGGGCATCCTGTGTGCGCTGGCAGTCGGACTGAAGTTCAAGTTCGGCTTCGACGACTCGTTGGACGTGGTCGGCGTGCACCTGGTCGGTGGCTTGGTCGGCACCCTGATGGTTGGCCTGGTGGCCACCCAGGAGGCGCCGGCGGCCGTGGACGGACTGTTCTACGGCGGCGGTGCCGATCAGTTGTGGCGGCAGGCAGTGGGCGCGTTCGCGGTTCTCGGGTACTCGGCAGTGGTCACGGCTATCTTGGCCTTGCTCGTGAAATTCACCATCGGACTGCGGCTAGACGGCGAGGCCGAGGCGTCCGGTATCGACGAAGCCGAACACGCGGAGACCGCGTACGACTTCACGGTTGCCGGCACCAGTTCGGTCTTCTCTCGTCAGGGCTCGGAGGTTTAAGGGAATATGAAGCTGATCACTGCGATCGTCAAGCCGTTCACGCTCGAAGACGTCAAGACCGGTCTGGAGGAGATGGGCGTCCTCGGCATGACGGTAAGTGAGGTTCAGGGCTACGGCCGTCAGAAGGGGCACACCGAGGTCTACCGCGGCGCGGAGTACTCGGTGGACTTCGTACCGAAGGTCCGGGTCGAGGTTGTCGTCGACGACGCCACCGTCGACAAAGTGGTGGATGTCATCGTCACCGCCGCGCGCACCGGAAAAATCGGTGACGGCAAGGTCTGGGTCAGCCCGGTGGAGACCATCGTCCGGGTCCGGACCGGCGAACGGGGATCCGACGCGCTCTGACAACACTCTCG
>LFFF01000040.1 GCA_001510415.1 Actinobacteria bacterium casp-actino6
GTTGATTGTTGCGTAGACACCCAAACATCCGCGCTCAGAGTGCACTTTTCTCATTCCCACAACCTGACGAACCAACAATTGTCGGTGGATCGAGGCTAAACGCACCGGAGTCTGACCTCAGCCCCGCCGCCATCGCCGCGGCGCTGACCTATCTGACGAATCCTGCGGTCGCCGGGGCAGTCCTCTTCGCCACCGACGCCAGCAGCGATCACAGCCGCGCCCACGCCTTGCGCCTGTTCACCGAAACCATCACAGACCTGGCGCCACGTCCGGCGCGCCCAGCGGTGGCGTGGCTGCGCGGCAAAGCCCACGAGTTTCTTGGCGACGCCGCCGCCGCCGAAGCGGCATTCACCTTCTCCAACACACTCGATCCGCGGTGGGGCCCGACGCTGGCCTCGCTGGCCCGATTCGCCAGCGACCGCGGCGATGCACCTGCCGCCCTGGAGTTGCTGCACCGTGGCGGCCTCGACGACGACAGTCACGGACTGGCTGGCCTGGTCACGCAATTCCTCCCGGATCCGGGACCGAAACTCGGCAGAAACGAACCCTGCTGGTGCGGTTCGGGCCGCAAGTACAAGGTCTGCCACCTCCGCCGACTTGACCAGTTGCCCCTGGAACGGCGCGCCGAGTGGCTCTACCAAAAGGCCTGCATGGACCTCGCCGAAGGCCCTGGCTCGGAGCTGGTCATTGAGTTCGCCCGCATCCGGGCCGCCCCCGCCGGCGGCGGCGATCAGGCGCTGCAGTGGGCGGTTCAAGATCCGCTGATCTACGACATCGCTCTATTCGAGGCCGGAGGCCTGCACGACTTCCTCGCCACCCGGGGCCATCTGCTGCCCGACGACGAGCAACTGCTCGCCGCCCAGTGGGAGCTCATCGACCGCTCGATATACGAAATCGTCGACGTCGAACCCGGAACCGGCATGACGATGCGGGATGTGCGCACCGGCGACATCACCGCAGTCCAGGAGCGCTCAGCCAGCAGACAGGTTCGGGCCGGCCAACTGTACTGCGCACACCTGCTACCCGCCGGAGACACGACGCAGATCTTCGGCGGCCTAGAACCGCTATCGACCACCACCCGCGACGAACTCATCGCGCTGCTCGACGACAACGTGGGCCCGGCGCCACTGCTCGAAGCGCTCTCGGCGCGGCTGGCTCCCCCGACCCTGCACAACACTGAGGGCGAGCCGCTGGTGACCCACGAAGCGACCGTGCGCATCAGCGACCCGGCGGCGATCAGCCCCGGCCTCGATCGGATTTACCGCCGCACCGACGACGACCCCACCGCCCCCCGATGGGTTGAAGAGCACGCCGGCGGCAGCCTTCCCGCCATCCGGGTCACCCTTACCCTCGACGGCGACCACCTTCGGGTGAACACCAACAGCGACAGACGATTTGAGTGGACCCTGACCATTCTCCGTGAACTGGATCCGGCGGCCACGCTCCTGAGTCACCAACGCACACCGGCCAGCAGCCTGGCCCCCCCGACCGACTCGGCGCCTCCCCCGCCCGACCCGCTCTTATCGGATCCTGCCGTGATTGCCGCCGTGCACGACACCATCCTCAAATACGAAGCCGCCTGGCTTGATGAGTCGATTCCCGCCCTGGGCGGTCTCACCCCACGCTAGTGCGCAGAAGACCCGACCCGCCGGCCCGACTTGATCCGGCTGCTGGACTCGTTCCCTCCCGAAACCGGCGAGCCAGGCCAAATGAGCGCGGCACGAATACGCGCCGCCCTCGGCCTCAACTGAATCCCGCCAAATCGCCAGCAAGTCTTTCCTTTCGCGGACCGGGTGTCTCGCACCTGGTGCGGCCGTCCATCGGGACGCTGCATCTCATTGCCAGGCAACGCGTTCCCTACCTGGCTTTCCACACCCAGCCCGGTAGCGCTTCGAGACGGTTGCGCTGTTGCTCCGTGAGCTTGTTGCGGGCGGAGCGCTGTACCGCGATCCAAGAACCGAGGGCGATTCCGTCCTCTATGTGGCTTTGCGGGATTCGGGCATGGCCTTCTCGCGCAGCGAATTGTTGCGCCAGCTCGTACTTCTGCGTCCACGCGTCCTGGCTGACCGACCAGGACCAGCCGCGTATCGACTCCAGCTTGTCGATCCGCCTTTGGGGGAGGTTGTCCCTCTCGGATCTTTGTTCCCGAATCCAGCTTCCGAGTTTGATGCCGTCTTCGATGTGGTCTCCGGGAACCAGTGCGTGGCCCTCTCGGGCGACGAACTGTTTCAGCAGATCTAGCCGTTGATTCCACATGTAGTCGGACTTGGTGCCCCAGAACCAGCCCGGGATTGCTTCCAGAAGTGCCTTGCGCGCGGGGCTGATTTTTGCCTCGTCTTTGCGACGCAGTCGAACCCACTGCCCGAGCTTGAGCCCGCCTTCGACGTGATCGGTGGGGACCATCGAGTTGCCCTCACGCGCGGTGTAGACCCGTAACGCCTCGAGGTGTTCCATCCAGGAATCGGCGACGGGATCCCAACTCCAACCCGGAAGGTCTTCGAGTCGTTGTTTACGCTCGGCGGTCATCGAGTTCTGTTCTGCCCGCCGCTGGCCCACCCACACGCCAAGTGCCAAAGAGCCCTCGACGTGCTCCGCAGGAACCCGGCTGTGCCCCTCCCGGACAGCGAACCTGCGTAATGCGCGGTAGCCCTTCTCGAAGGAGTCCTCGTGCGGGTTCCAACTCCATCCCGGTACCGATTCGAGGAGTTTGCGTCGTTCTTCGCTGATTGTGTCCTCGTGGTTGCGTTGCTCTAGGACCCATGTCCCCAGCTTGACACCGTCCTCAATGTGCCCCTGTGGCACTAGGGCGTGGCCCTCTCTGCGCTGGAACTGTTGCAGCAGAGCGTATTTACGCTGCCACATCTCAGAACGGGCGTCCCAGGTCCAGCCGGGGAGGGCTTCGAGTAGCCCACGCTGCTCGTCGGTGAGTTTGTCGCGACTGCTGCGCTGATGGGTCACCCACTTGCCGAGATGCACGTCCCCTTCGCGGTGCGAGTTCGGCACGCGCGCGTGCCCCTCCCGTCGAGCGAAGGCCACCAGCGCCGCATACTTGCGCCGCCACCGGTCGTTGTAGGGATCCCAGGACCATCCCGGCAATGCTTCCAGCAGTGCCCGCCGCTGCGGGCTCATCTGGACGCGTTTACCCCGCTGTACCCCGATCCACTGGCCGACTTGGACGCCGTCCGGTGCGAATGTCCGCGGTGGACAGGCGTGGCCTTCCCGGTCGGAATACACCTTCAGCAGCTCGTAATTGCGCTGCCAGTTGTCCTCGAGGACGTCCCACACCCATCCCGGTAGGGCCTCCAACTCCTCGACGCGTTCCTGGGACAGCTTCCCTTGCCGGTACAGGCCGCGTTGTGTGGCGACGAAATTTCGGAGGTTGTACTCACCGACCATGTACGGGTACGGCACGTTGGTGTGGCCGTGGTCAGCAGCGAAGTCCCGCATGAGCCGCATCCAGGTGTCCCACTGGTCATCGAGGATGTTCCACGCCCACCCGGGAAGGGCCTCCAGCTTCTGGCGCCGCTCATCACTCAGCGCGCCTTTCGAGAAGGCCATCCGCTGTGCGCCTGCCCATTGGCCGAGCGGATAGCCCTCGATGACTTGCCCGATGGGGATACGTGCGGTGCCGGTTTCTTCGGCGTACCTCTGCAGTAGTCCTAGCCAGAACTCCCAGCGGGCACTGGTTTGCTCGACCAGCATCACATCGAACGCCGAGGCAAAGTCGTTGCTGATCGACGAGGCCACATCCAGGTGGATCTTGGCCGGGAGTCGGGTGCCGCCGATGCCCTGGCCGAGTGACCGGCGGATGCTGTCGATCTCCTCGGCCAAGTCTTCGTCGTGGGCGCGTAGGGCTTTGACGATGCGCCACACCGCTTTGAACGATGAGTCCCGCAATGCGGTTTCCGCGTCGGCGCCGGTCTTGACGAAGACCGGGATGACGATGGTGCCCACGGTCTTGTTCTCCGCCAGGCGGATGGCCCGCCCTACCGCCTGGATGATGTCGACCTCGGAGCCACGCGGGTCAATGAACGCCACGCCGTCGAGGGTGGGAACGTCAACCCCTTCTGCCAGACAGCGGGCGTTGGTCAGCAGGCCGCGCTCGCCGTCATCGAGTTGGCGTAGACGTTGGAGTCGGACATGCCGTTCTCCGGCGCTCATCTCCCCGGAGGCGTATCCGGTCCACAGTGGGCCGTCCGGCCGCTGCCGGCGTGGCATCCAGTCGATGACCTTCGGCATCTCCTGGGCGTACTGCTTGGCGCGGGCGACGCGTGAGTGGAAGCTGATGACTCTGCGCATGTTGTAGGTGCGCAGCGCCTTGGCTAGCGCGATCTGACTCGCAAGGGTACGGGCGTCGGTGGTTTTACCGGCACGGTTGACCAGTGCCCGATTGCCGAGTTCGGAGAACGTCTCGTCGTCGTTGACGGCGATGACGGCCACCTGATAGTCGGTGAGCAGCCCGCGGCGGATGGCGTCTCCAAAGCTGAGCCGGTGGAAGACTTCCCCGAATTTTGTGTGGTCATCCATTGAGGCGACCGTCATTTCGGCGTCCGCCCGAGCCTGCTTGATGACCCGGCCGGTGTAGTAGCGCGGCGTTGCCGTCATGAACAGCCGGCGCTTGGCCTTGATGGCGCAGTCGTTGAGGATCGTTGCGAACACGGTGGACTCGTCGCCGGCCACACGGTGGGATTCATCAGCTATGGCGATATCGAACTGCGGTATCCGGCCCAGTGTGAACGCGGCTTCAATTTGCGGGGAGGACTGGTAGGTGGAGAAGACTACTCGCGGACCGGAGCGGCGCTGCAGGAACTCCGCAATCTCAGCGGGGTCGGTAGTGACCGGGATCCCCAACTCGGCGGTATGCGCGACGGGTTCGTCGTCAGCGGCCACCACCGTCTGATCGGAACAGACCGCTTTGAAATCGAATGGCTGCGCGGCGTTGGCATGCCATACCGCCAGGGTCTGCTTGAGCAGAGAGAGGGACGGCAGCAGCACAAGGGTCCGCTCAGCATCGAGTTTCTCCTTGATGAATAGCGACGTGAGCGTTTTGCCGGTGCCGCAGGCCATGATGAGCTGGCCGCGGTCGGCACCCCGGAATCCGTCGACGACGTCGCGGATTGCTTCTTTCTGGTAATCGCGCGGCGTGGCCGGCTTGCGAGGCTTGGCGGGGCGCAGGTGTTCGGGGGATGTCGGCCAGTCGACCTCGGCGGTGACGAGGTCGGCTAACCCGATGAACGACGCGCGCTTGTCTTGTTCCTCCAGCGTCTTCCGGGCGATCCTGTGCAGTTTGTCTGTCGTTGCGATGACGAGCCGATAGGAAATGAGCTTCCTCGAGGACTCCGAGAGGAACTTGTCGACGTCAGCCTTGGTGACGGAGTACGCCGGGTCGTATGCCTTGGCCTGTATTGCCCAGAACCGTCCGTCCTGGTCTTCGGCCACTAGGTCGATTCCGGCGTCAGCGCCCCACTTGTGCTCCCAGTCATCCCAGAGCCAGACCCTGCGGAGCGCTGCCCGGTAGGTCGGATCGTTCTGCAGGAACCACTTGCAGACGTGCTCGAACTGTTTGCCGCGCATCCGTGGGTCCGCCGCGAGGTTCGCGTACAGCGTGTCGAAATCTCCCATGTGGCTCTCATGTCTTCTTTCGACGGAAGTTGCGGGCCGCGGCCCCGCGAGGCGGGGACCAATCCCAGCCTCGTAGGCCGTCTAGACGTCGGATGCGCTCCGGGGACAGCTTGCCGGTTCTCTTGTAGAGGCGTTGTTGTGCGGCCCAAGAGCCGAGGCGGTGGCCGTCTTCTTCGTAATCGTTCGGTGGCGCATGTCCATGGATCTTGATGTATCCGCTGATGCGTGAGAATGCCTCCTCCCACTTGCCACCCCGACGATCCCAATCCCAACCCGGCAGTGCTGCAAGCCTTTTCACGCGGTCAGGGCTGAGTTGTCCCCTCTTGAACTCCAGTCGCTGAGTCATCGCCCAGGTGCCGAGCGGGAAGTCGCCAACAGTGTGTGAACGCTCGACTTTCGCGTCGCCGCAGTCCCGTACATAGGCCAGGAGTTGCTGGAAGCCGAACTCCCACTTTCCGTCATTGGTCACTGTGTCCCAGCCCGGGAGCGCTCTGAGCCGTTCCTGTCTGTCCGCGCTCAGGCGGGGGAACTTCGCCCTTTGATTTGCATACCAGGTCCGCAGGTTGAATCCATCGTCGTCGACTGGGTAGTCAATGGGGACGCCGACGTGACCGTACTCCTGGCCGAACTGTGTGAGCTTCTCGAACGCCTCGTTCCATCGGGCTTCCAGGGCGGTCCAAACCCAGCCGGGAAGTGCCGTAAGGCGTTTGACACGTTCAACTTCCAGCTTTCCTTGGGCATAGCGCGTCCTTTGGAAGTTGACCCAGGCGCCGAGTCGGAAGCCGTCGCTCGACTTATAGGGCTGTTTGACCCGGGAATCACCGTGCTCGTCGATGTACTGCTGAAGGTGGCGAAAGCCGTTCTCCCACCGCTCGTCTTCAAGTCCCCACACCCAGCCGGGAATGGCATCCAACGCCTCCCGTCGGGCCTGGCTCAGCTTCCCGGCACGAGCGTCGCGCCGCTGAATCGCAGCCCAATCACCAAGTGGATATCCGTTGTAGTGGGTGGCGGCGGAGATGAGGGTGTCTCCGTGTTCTTTCAGATACTCGAGCATGTGGCTGAGTCCGGCTTCCCACCGTCCCTCGTTGCGGTTCCACGTCCAGCCAGGAAGCTCATCAAGTCGGGCTATCTGGTCTGGTCCCAGTTCTCCCACCTGGTAACGCGACCGCTGATTGCTGCACCAGCCCCCGAGTCGATACCCGTCCAGCACACCCTCGACAGGCACGTCGGCGCTGCCATTGCGCGCAATGTACTCCTCCAGCAGCCCGTACCAGAACTCCCACGGCGCGGTGGTCGTCTCAACCAGGTAGGCATCGAACGCTTTGGCGAAGGCCGCGCCGACGGTGGCCGGCACGTCGAGGTGGATCTTGTCGGGCAGGCGCGGCTTTCCACCTGAGCGGCCCGACTGCCGCCTCAGCGCATCGAGTCGTTCGCCGAGTTCGGCGTCGTGGGCCCGGAGGGCTTTGATGACGTCCCACACCGGTTTGAACACCGATGAGTCCAAGGCGACCTCGGGGTCTTCGTCAGTGTCGATGAACACCGGGATGACGATGGTGCCCACGGCCTTCGTCTCGGACTTGCGGATGGCGCGGCCCACCGCCTGGATGATGTCGACCTCGCTGCGGCGCGGGTCGATGAACGCCACCCCGTCCAGTGTCGGGACGTCGACTCCTTCGGAGAGGCAGCGGGCGTTGGCTAGCAGTCCGCGCTCAGCGTCGTCGAGGCGCCCGAGGTGCTGCAGCAGCATGTAGCGGTCCCCGGCGGGCATCTCCCCGGTGGCGACATCAGACCACAGCCGGCCCTTGGGCCGCTGCCGGGCAGGCATCCAGGCGATGACCTCCGGCAGGTCGCGGGCGAACTCCTGTGCCCGCTTGATGCGGGAGTGGAACGAGATCACCCGGCGCAGATCGTATTTCCGCATCGTCTTGGCAAGCCCGATCTGCCCGGCCAATGTTGCGGCGTTGTCGATCGTCTTGCCGTCGCGGGTCACCAGCGCCCCCTTCTCGGCCCACTGGCGGTAGGTGGCGTCATCCACCCCGACGATCACTACCTGGTAGTCGGTGAGCAGGTCGCGCTCGATCGCCTCCCCGAAGGACAGCCGGTGAAAGACCGAGCCGAACTTCTCCTGGTCGTCCATCGAGGCGACCTCGAAGTCGGCCTCCTGGGCGGCCTTGAGGACACGGCCGGTGAAATAGCGCGGAGTGGCCGTCATGAACAATCGACGGTCGCCTCTGATCGCTCGATCGTCGAGCACGGTGGCGAAGTCCGAGGACACCGGACCTGCCACACGGTGCGCTTCATCGGCCACAATCAGTTGAAATCCCGGAACCCGGCCGAGTTTGAACGCCGCCTCGATCTGCGGCGATGACTGATAGGTGGAGAACACCACCAGCGGGCCGGACTTGCGCCGCAAGAACGCCGCGATCTCGTTCGGGTCGGTGGTGACCGGCACACCAAGATCGGCGGTGTGGGCGATCGCCGCATCCTCGGTGCTGGCGACGGTGTCGTCGGAACACACCGGCAAGGAAACGAAGTCGGTAGCGGCGTTGGCTCGCCACTCGTTGAGTGTCTGCTTGAGCAGCGACAGCGACGGCAACAACACCAGGGTCCGCTTGCTCTGCAGCTTCTCGGCGATGAAAAGGCTGGTCAACGTCTTGCCGCTGCCGCAGGCCATGACGAGCTGGCCACGATCAGAGGTCCCGAACCCCGTCACCACATCGCCGATGGCCTTCTTCTGGTGCGGCCGGGGCCGGGCGGGTTTGCGCCGCCTGGCCGGGCGCAGCTGCGCCGGCGACGCCGGCCAGTCCACGCTGGCGGCACGCAGGTCATTCAGCCGGAAAAAGCTGCTGCGCTTCTCCTGCTGCTGGATCGTGCGCTCCCCGGTGCGGTCGATCAGATCCGTGGTGGCGATGAGCATCCGGTAGGAGAACACCTTGCGGCCGGACTCCGACAGGAACTTGTCGACGTCCTTCTTCGACACCCGGTACTTCGGCTTATAGGCCTTGGCCTGAATCGCCCACAGCTCGCCGTTGCGGTCCTCGCCGACCAGGTCGATCCCGGCATCACCACCCCACCGACCCGGCCAGTCCCTCCACAACCACACCCTCTTCAACTCATGCGAATAGACCGGATCATTCTCCAAAAACCACTTACAGACCCGCTCAAACTCCAACCCACGGATGCGATCGTCCTCGGAAAGGCTCGCGTACAGCGCGTCGAAATCCCCCATGAACAGGCAGTCTAGAGCGGGGGCAAATCCCCGGATCGCCGTGCGGACGAGGCCCGAACCCGCACGCCCCCCAACCGCTCCCGGCCGCAGACGGCCCGGCGCGGCGCACTGGGTGAGGCCTTCAGCGGCTGCCCCTGGCGAGATGACTTACTTTTGTTGGGTGCCTACGGTTGATCTGTCTGCGAGCCACCGTTGAATCCGCAACCACTCGAGCTCGATGAATTCGCCATCCATGCTTTCGCGTACTTCGCCAGCGAGTGCGGCGAGACCGGGCACACGATGTGCGAGCCGCACGGGGCCTGCGAACTGGCATTAGACAACGCGATCGAGCGCTCCAAGTTCGACACCGCCGCCCGGCAGTTCGACCTTGCCCACGTCGGAATCCCCTCGTTCTCCGAACCGCCAGCACACACGTGGCCGACGGCCGCGCTGTTTCGAATCGTCACCCAGACACTTCTCGATGAGCCGGCGTGGTCCAAGTCGGCGCATCGCCGCGTGGTGTGGTTGACCTCGGCGCTCGCGCGGCTCGGCGAGCGCGGCATCCCGGCCGACGCGATCGTGAGAACACACTTCGGACCTCGTATCCGCCGGCAGATGGTGATCGAGATCGTCGGGGCCTACATTGCGGTGAAGCGAGGCCGCGCCGGAGTTCGCCAGATCCCCCGGACCTTGCAGGAATGGTTCCCCCTGGTGCCGGAAGACGTCGATCTCGACGAACTCCTGGCCCGCTGTCTTGCCGGGCCGATCTCGGATGCGATCGGCGACTGGATCGAAAATGGCGCGTTGGCACACGTCATTGCCTGGAAGCGAAACGCCGAGCGCGTGGAAGTCGATCCCGAAGACCGGGTTGTCCGGGGCGGGGTTGATGCCACTCGCTGGCTAGTTGACCGTTTCACCAGAACGGCCCTGGACGACTGGGCGCGCTCCTCGTTGGATTGGGAACTGGCCTACCTCTCAGAGCCCGAGGCGACTGCTGGGGCTGTTGGTGTGGCAGCGACGCTCATCCGGGAACGGCCAGTTTCGGAGGCCATGGTCGTTCGCGCCATTGCCCGCCGCACCAGGGAGCCCTCGCTCAGTGACGAGGTCTTCGGCGGCATGAGACCCGTCGAGGTTCTCGATAATGTCATCGCACTGACGCTGCGTGATGAACGCTCCGCCGCCCTGGAACTCGCGCGCAAGGCAGTGGAGTTCAGTCCCTCGCGGCTGGAATTCGAACAGGCACTGGCCTTTCTGCTCACCCCGGAGAATCCGGCCGAAGCCGAGCGCCGGCTGCTGTCCATGCGTGGACGGCGCGGGGCTGCCGAGGGACTGCTGACCGCCTGTCTGGCTATCTGCAAGATTCGCCGAGGCCTCGACAAGGACGCCGCCGCTGAACTTCGCCGGTTGTCGGACGAGCCCGGCGAGCACCGCTTCTGGCTGTGGACTGCCGACAGTCTGGCTGAACCCGAGCCGGTGCTTCAGGAGACCTCGCTGCCGGAGTGGGCGGCTAGCGTCATCGCGCTGCTTGAACGCTGACTTATCGAAACCGGTCCGCGATCGCCTTCATGGGCAGGAAGAGATGCAGCGGGTCAACCGGTGATTGAAGAAACTCCGCGTGGTGCGCGTAAAAAGCACGGGCCTCATCGTCGCGGGCATGCACCAACAGAGCTGGTGCTGCAACGGTTTCGCACAACAGCAACGCACGTTCCATTGCATCGCGGAGCAGACCCCACCCCAGGCCGCATCCATGCCAGTCCTTGTCGACGGCCAATCGCGCCAGCAGGAAACAGGGAACCGTCTCAGGGGCCCTCTTGGCGATCAGTTCCGGGGCCGCCGCTTTCTCGTAGCCGGCCACGGTCAGCGCGTAGTAGCCCACCACGCGATCGTCACTGGTCGCGCTCACATAGGTCGTCGCGTTGTTGGCGCGCAAATTCTGCCAGCTGTACTTCTTGAGCCACTCGTCGAGTTCAGCGGCGCCGGACTCAAATAATTTGCGGTCGTGTGCCTTGGCCAGCTTCTCGGGCTGACGTGGCTTCGGACGAAGCGTCGCGGTCAAAGCGCTGCTGCATCACTCTCATCGAACGGGCTCTCGCGGCGCGAAAGTCGATCGAGCTTGGGCATCGGCTTCAGCGGGGCATCCAACAGGCTCTGGAACTCCGCCCACTGCTCGTCGTTCGCGACGAACCACTTTCGGTCAGCCAAGACCCGCTCAGCGCTCTCGAGGACGCTGCCCAGAATGAAATCGGTGATCGTGCTGTCCGCCGCCTCGGCGGCACGCCGAATCAGCAGCTCCTGATGGGCGCTTGCCCGAAAGTTGAAGCGCTGGTCACGGCTGGTTTTGGTCGACACAGTCTCTTTAGTCATCACTACCTCACTCGCAGGTACTTACACCGTACATACAGCAACAGCCAGCGTCAATCATTGATGTACTCACGCCGTACGCACAGATTCTATCGTCCCGGCCTGACAAAGACTGGATCGACTCCGGCCTGTCCGACCATGTCCCCCTGGTGCTGGATCTCTCCGACACCTAGCCAGGTGCATTCAGTGCAGGTCGCGGCAGGCGTCGACCAGCTCACCGAGTTCGCCCAGGGCGAGGGGCTCGAGGTGGGCGGCTTTGTTGCGGGAGTGCCGCATCCGCCAGGCGGTCGAACGCATGCGGGGTTCGTGCTTGCCGAGGCAGCCGTCGATGACCTTGTAGAGGTCTTTGATCTCGACCTGTCCGGCGTCGGTCAAGGGCGGATCGAACATCAGCTCCAGCGCCTCGTTGAAGCGCTTGCGCCCCATCTTGGCGATGGCCCGTTCCTGCAGGACTTCGCGGCGCTCTTCAATCCAGGGCAGCACGATGCGCGCCTGGGCGGCCCAGACCCGCCGGCGCAGCCGCTGGCTCCCGGGGGCCGGGGAGTAGTGGTCATGCCAGCCGTCGAGTGTGCCGGCGTCCCATAGGCCGAGTTGTCCTTCGGCCGGGCGGGGGCCGCACTGCTCGCGGCTGTCGGGGGGCTGCTCGACCCATTCTGGGTCGGCGAGGTGGTCGGGCAGTTCGTCAGGGTCGCCGGACCAGTCCTGGGCTAGCCGTTCTGCCAGGCTGAGATCCCAGCGGGCGACTTCAACGATGGTCTCGCTGCGGACGTCGGCCAGGATGCGGGCCTCGGCCGGGGGGCCGTCGATGTGGCTGATGTGGGCGGCGGTGTCCCAGCGGGCGATGCGATTCCACCACCACAGCGTGGCCAGGGAGACTTCCGAGTCGTCCCCGCCGCGGAAGGACGGCAGGTGTTTGCGCCCGCCGATGACCACCAGCGAGAGCCCGATGTCGGTGGGGGCGCTGTGGGTTTCCTGCTCGATGCGTTCGAGGAACTTCGGCAACTCGGCTTGTCGGCTGGCGTGGTGGTCGGCGGCGACCACGACGAAGGTTGCTCCGGCCCCGTGGTGGTGGCTCAGCAGTTCGGGCACCGTGGCCGGCGGGTCGTCGAAGTCCACCGCGCGGGCTACGACGTCGAGCAGTGAGTCAGCGTCAGGGTCGGAGAAGATTCGGCGCACGGTGGTGAACCGGCCGGCCTCTGTGGCCACCGCGTCGCACAGGCTGTCGGTGACGGCCGGATCGGCGACCATGCTTGCGGGCAGCGCCATGAAGACGTGGCGGTCGGATTTGAGTTCGCCGAGGGCGTCGGTGATCAGTGTGCGCGGGCCGGGTAGCGCCCAGATTCGTTCGTCCACACTTACTCAGGCTCCTGATAGACGGTGGCGGCGGCGGCCAGGATCACCCGATCGAGGTACCAGTTGTCGCCGTCTTGGTCGGCCACGTCGAGGCTTTCCAGCCGGCTCAGCAGTTGGGCGCCGTCTGTGCCGAGTGCTTCGCTGATGGACTCCACCGTCACTGGCAGTTGCTCGATGCTGGCGGCGTCGCGGCCCTCGAAAAGCACGGACTTCACCCAGGCCTTGGCGACCTGCGGGTCGATACCGCTGTCGGCCAGCATCTTTTTGGCCCGCTCGGGGGTGGCCAGCCGGGCCGACAGCTGCTCCAGGGAGTCTTGCGGGGAGCGGTTCTTGGCGTAGTCGCCCATCACTTCCTCGATGAGTTTGGGCCACCCCGAGGTCACCCGGTGCAGCCGCGCACGATCAGCGGGGCTTTCGAACGGCGACTCGTACCAAGCGCGCAGGCCCGCAGTCGACCAGCGGCGCAGCGTGTGGACCGGTATCTCATCGAGGTTGTCCAGGCTGGCTATCCAGGCAGGGCCCACCACCACCGTCGCGGTGACACTCTTCCGGGCCGCGGCTTCTCGGCAGAGGTGAGCCAAGTTACCGTCGGGCTTGGCTCGGCGGAGATCGACGATGACATGCGTCCGTTTTCCGCCTGCGCCGGCACGTTTAAGGTCCGGGGCTTGCAGCGAGTCCACGACGATTGCCGGATGTCCGGTCTCGCGTTGGGCCTGCCGCTGAATCACCTCCACGACCCGCTCGATTCCCAGCGCGGCCGAACCGAACACCACCTGGGCGGTGGGTGATTCCTTGAGCAGCAGAGTCAGTTCGTAGTCGGTCAGCGGTGAGCGGTGAGCGGGGAGAGGCAACACCTTGCCGATCACCGATGATGTGGCGGGCCATGGTGGGGTTGTATTCCAGCGGCCGCTCCAGGTGGGTTTCAGCTTCCCCGAGTTCTTTTTCCAGCCGGTCGCGGGTTCCGAGCATTTGGATGACGTTGGGGCTGCGAAGGGCCCACAGATCAGAACCGTGGTGTTGCAGGATTCCCAATCCCTGCATCTCGACCAGATAGCGCTCGAACTCGGTGCGCGACAACTCATCCGGGCTGAATCCGTCCGGCCAGTACACCTCGCATTCCTCACGCAGATCATCGACAGTGAAACGAATACCGGGGTCTGCGCCGATGCTGTTGAGCGCGACCACTAAAGCGATGACGCGGTAGCGGGAATCCAAGTTGATCGTCCACCGGAAGCGTTGGGCGATCAGTTCGCGCACCTTCGGATCTGCGCACACATCGCGCACATCCTCGGCGGTGATGACCATCCTGGCGCCCGATTCGGGGATCTGCCGTTTCTGCAGATACCGCACCAGCGCATCGCAGACGATCTGGACCAGGCTGGCCTGATAGTTAGTGACCAGCAGCAGCCGCCACACCAACTCCGGATTCTCAAACCGGTACCCCAGCGCCCCAATCGGGTCCAGGACCAACTCGCAAGCATCATGGGTGCGCAGCGGGCCGATCAAGATCGCGTCGCCGCCGTGAGCCACAGGGGTGTTGGAGGCGTCGAAGAATCGTTGCACCTGATGCAGGCCGGCAAAGACCGCCTTGAATCGGCGGCGGGACTGCTCCATCACGTCTTTGAGGGCGTTGAGTACCGGGAAGCCACCCAGGGCGCCTTCCCCGGAGTTGGAATCTGCGGTCAGGAAGTTGTCGGACTCGTCGAGCAGCAGCAGCAGCCGATTGGATTCCTCGGAGTTCAGCCACGCCAGAATTCCGCCGGTGACATCGCGGGCACTGCGCGGCGGGCTCTTGGTGGACAGCACACCGGCCTTGTGGAGCCGTTCCCCTAACAGCGGCCACAGCTGCGCCGGTTCCAGCGCCTCCCCGATACCGGCGGCCTTCAAGTCGATGTACACCGCAGCCCTGCCAGCCATGACACCGCCGGGCTCGGGCGCCCGCAGGCTGGTGTAGAGGTGCTCAACGCGGCGCAGCAGCGCGGACTTGCCGAGCTGGCGGCCGCCGTAGACGAACATCGACCCGGTCGGATTCTCGATGCGAGACCGCTCATCGTCGCGGCCTTTGAACACTTCCTCGGGCACTTCCCCGGCAGCGTTGGGCTGGTAGGGATTCACGGTGGTGAACGGCAGCGTCACCCGCTGGGTGAACCGCCATCCCGGCTCAGCCAGGTGCGACAGCCAGCCGGTCACCGCCTCGTCGATCACCAACGGCGAGAACTTCTTCCCCCCCGCGGTGGTGCGGGTCAGGGTCCGAAGATGGCGCCGCTCAGCCATGCTCAACGCCCCGAAGTAGACGATGATGTTGGGCCGGTTCCGGTTGCCCTCGCTGATGAAATCCATCAGCCGAGATGGGCTTGCCGTGTCCCAGGCCAAGGTGATGTCGTACTCGAGGGCTTGGCTGCCGAATTGGGGCACATAGGACCGATCGACCGGATCAGCGGCAACGCGAATGGTGGCGTAACCCCCGGCGGTGGTGCGTGATACATCACTGCGGTACCAGCCTTGCGCCTTGGGGATCAGCCCCACCATGCGCAGCAAGCTGCCCAAGGAGTGCTTGAAGTCATCACCACTACGCTTGCGCGTTTTCAGGTTCTGCCACGCCAGCAAGCCGTCCCGCAACAAGCGATCGGAGGGGACGGCACTGGCCCCCAACTCCTCGCGCACCGCGGCGATCACATCATTGCCCGCGGCCTGGGCGGCGGCGGCGACATCGACCACGCGGGGGGCGAACTCGCTGAAGTCGTCCCCGGCCGGCGGCTCAACCTCCTGCAGTGTCCCGCCGGCCCGCAACACGCTCAGGAAGTACACCGCCAGCGGTTCGTCGTGGGCCTCAATGCGTTGCAACACCCGCTGCTTGCTGGCCTCATCACAACTCAGCTCTTCGACCTGCTCCTTGAGTAGTTCCCGCTCGGCGCTCAGCGCCGCTTCCGCTTCCGCGGTGATCTGCTGGAGTCCCTCGATGGCGCGGTCGAACCGGGCATTGCGGGGGGCCTCGACGATCTGCAAGGTCCTCTCCCCCAGGTCCCGGGCCAGGTCGTCCTTGTAGAGGGCCCGCAGGCGGGCTGTTCCTTCCTCTGCTTCCCCGTGGGCCTTGTCCACCGCGACTTTGGCCATCTTGGTCGCCTTCAGCATCTGATCCTCGTAGCCAGCACCCTCCAGCCCGCGGGTCGCGATGAATTCCCGGGCCGCAGCGATGTTGCCCCTCTCGAGATAGCCGGCCACCACCTCGTCGGGATCCCGAGCAGACAGCACCAGATGCAGCTCCGCGGTCGTCGGGGCGCGCAGCAGAGCACCGCTGTCGTCGCGGGGGATCTCGAACAGTTCCAGCAACGCGGCGGCGAGGACGTCTTGCACAGACTGGGCGGCGGGATCGAGGTCCTCCGTCCGCAGCCATTGAACGAGGTTGACCACGGCCGCCTCGCCCACCGAGTGCGCGAGTGGATGCTCGGGGACGTGACTGACTGCCCGTTCCAGGTCGTCGCTGACGGCGATGTCGGTGAGGTCGCCGGCGTTCAGGATGGAGCGCCGCACCGCCAGCAGCCGAGACAATAGGTCACCGATATCCCGCAGCAATTCGTCGAGTTGAACCTTGACCGGGCCGTCGATCGGCCGGCGGGTCCGCTGCTGGGGGGTGCTGACCGCGTCTTCTGCTGCCAGCAGCATTCGCTCCCGGTCGCCCTGGTCGCGCAGCTGCTCGGCGACCTCCTCGATCCCGGCCCACTCGGGGCTAGAAGCGCTGACTATCCCTTCGGTGGTCAGCTCCTCGGCCCGCGCGAGCGCGGCGGCAAGGGGCTGCCCCTCCCGACCCAGGTGCCGCAGCACCTTGGAGCCCCGCTGGAACTTCAAATTCTTCTGCCGCAGCTTCGCAAGTTCGCCGCCGACCTTGGCCCCCAGATCAGTCCACCGGGACGCCAGTTCCTCCGCACTCGGCCCCGCCGCGGCCTGGCGGCGGCCGTGTCCGCGCTGCACCGCAACGGCGGCAGCCTGCAACACATCCCGCAACGTCGAGTCCGTTACTGCGGCATCGGCGGCCTCAAGCAGCGACTGCAGTCCGAGAGGGGCATAGCCCAGCCGCAGACCAGCCCGCAGGGAGGCGGCCAACAACAGCAGGGACTCGTTGGAGTCGAAGGACTTGATATCAGAATCGGCGGGAAGCAGTGACAACTCAATCGCCTCAGGCGCGCAATGCGCTGCTGCGCAGGAAAACAGCAGCAACTGCCGGCGGTGTTCGGTCTCGGCCGCAGCAACCGCTGTGTGGTAGGCCAAGGCTTCGCGGCCTTCTAGTAGAAGACGGCCGATGATCGGCGGATCACCCTCGTCCCAGGGCCACTCGTCCAGTGAGGAGGTCGACTCCAGGGGCTTCTCGACCGCCGGGGTCGCCGGCGACTCGTTCACCGGCGGACGGGATTGCGGAGCGGCCGCCGACGATGGCGTCGTCGCCACTTCCGGCGCCGCTGAGCTGACGTCGGCGGCCAGCGGGGCAGGCGCGGCGGGAGCGGTCGCTTTCTGCTCAGGGGCGGCCGGCTCAGTGGCCGTCTCGGCGTCCTCCGCCGCCGGGGTCGGCGGACCGTCGGCGGGCGGGGCACTCAGCGAGGTCGGCGGCGCGACGTCAGCTTCCTGATCTGCCCGAACGGGGAGCGTCTCCTCCTCGTGCGCGGCAGGTTCGGGCTCATCGACGGTGGCGGTGTCCGACTCGGGGACATCGGTGGTCGCCGACGGCGGGGCCGGGTGGACGCCTGCGGCCTCTTCGACCTCCTCGATCGAGGCGAATCCGTGAACAGCGAGCTGCGCGGCGATCTTCTCGGTTTGGCCTGCTTTGCGGAGCAGGTCGATCATCTGCAGCGCCAACTCGGCGTTGGTGCGACGCTCCGACTGCTGCTGGGCGTGCTCCTCCGACAGGGCGCGCAGGTGATCCACCACCGCGGGCAGCGCGGAATCTTCGATTCCGGCCGCCGCCGCCTCATCCAGCACCGATCGGACGGCGTCGGACCAGTTGTCCGCGCCCTCCCCGAGGGCGGCCGCGGGAGTGCCCTGCTCGATGGCGTCCGCAGCAGCGCGCAGTTGCCCGACAAGGGCGGGAGCCTGATCTAGAAGGGCTACCGCCTGGGCCTGGAGCCCTTACCCTCAGCGCGGGATACTCCGAGTGGCCCCAGACGCCGTTCTCCGACTCGGTGAAGACAGCTTTCGACCATGTCCTCACCTTCGTGAACGGCCCCTGGACACCGGAAGAACTCGACCACGCGCGCGAAAATCTCGCATCTGCAGTGTCGGCCGACACAGCCGGCCCGCAGCTGCCACGGCAGGCGCTCATCGTCATGCTCCTGCGCGCGATGATCGACGCGGTAGCAGTCATTCCGGACTGCCAGATCGGGGAAGACACGGACGAGGAACCCCAGAGACGCTTCGCGGAACGCACCCGGGTCGCCCTCAAATATCTCGTGAAGTTCGTCGAGGAGCCGGCGAGCCACGAATTCGAGATAGCCCGCGTTAACCTGAGAAACGCCGCCGAAGAGTCCTCATGTTCATCGACGCGAAGCCGGGACTTCGGGATCATCGTCGAGCACCTTCGTCTGATACTCGAAGCGCTCGAACGCCGTCGCGGCCGATAGGGCGAGCCGGATCATGAAAGCGGCCCACCAGCCCGTAACTCGAGCTCAGCAGCAATGCTTAGACGCCCGTTCTCCAGAGCGAGGATGAGGTAGCTCATCGCCGCTGCTAGTCGCCGGAGAGCAGAACTTGGGCTTCCGCGCCGGTGATGCCTCCGGCGCGGACGATGGCGCGCAGGATCTGTTCGGCCTCCCGTTGGGCCTCCTCGGTGCCGAGTTTGAGGAGTTCGTCGTGGCGGCGCATGGCGATCAGGTTGGGGCTGGGGTTGAGGGCCAACGCTGCGCGTTCTTCGCGGCGCCGCTCAGCGGCGGCGATTTCCTCGGCTGTGGGCTTGCAGGTGTGGCCCCACAGGGCGTAGACCTCCAGGTTGGTCAGTCCGCCGGCGCGCTCGACGGCGGCGGCGATCTCGTCGGCCTCCTGCAGAGCTTCTTCGTTGCCAAGGCGCACGAGTTCTTTGCGGCGGATCATTTTCTTCAGGTTCTCTGATGTCATGGCAGTTCCTTCAGTTCTCGTAGGTAGTCCGTGGCGATGCTGTCGCGTTGGGCGCGGGCGGCTTTGGAGACGCCTTTGACGTCGCGGTAGCGGCGGAGGTGTTTGGCGACCAGCTGGATGTAGGGGTCATCGGCCAGCTCGTCGTTGCCCCAATTGGCCAGCAGCCCGATTTTGTTGAGATCGTGCATGCAACAGACGACCTTCTCGCCATGGGGTCGGGCGGAGCCGAAATCGAGCAGTGTGACGTCGTCGCCGTCGACGAGGACCTGGCGGACGTGCATGTCGCCGTGGGAATATCCCATCAGGTGCAGATCGCGCAGGGCGGCAGCGAGTTTGCGGGTCTGGGCTGCGTTCATCACCGCCTCGTCCTCGTCCGGCCTGTAGTTGGCCCACATCGGTTTTCCCGGGACGAAGTCCATTTCCAGGTGGGTGTCATCGGCGCGGTACACGCACGGGGAATGCCCGAGCCTTCCCATCATGGCCGCCAATTCCGCCTCGTAGGGTCCGAACTGGCCGGGTTCCCCGTCAGGGCCGGGCAGGATCTCTTTGACCGCCCGTGTCCCGTCCGGGGAGACCCGGACACAGCCGTAGCTCCCCTCCGCGATTTCTGGCCACAGGTGATAGGGCGGGGGTGTGGCCGGGGCGGGGCCGGCCGGCGCGGGGGCCGGCTGGATGTCGATGGCCGACGCCGACGGAGTCAGGGTGGTCGCCGCCGCGCCGTCGAGGATTGGGGCCTGTAG
>LFFF01000041.1 GCA_001510415.1 Actinobacteria bacterium casp-actino6
CGTCGACGGCGACTTCACCGTCGTCGGCCTGTCCAACCAGACTGCGGCACTGGGTAACTTCTACGCGTTCGTCTCACAACCCGATGCGGCGCGACTGCTGCGCGCGGGTGACCGGGTGTCCTATTTCCTGGTCCAACCCGCCCCCGGGTACACCCCCGAGCAGGCTGTGCAGGCGATCCGCGACGGGGTGCCCGGTGCCGACGCCCTGACATCGGCCGAGTTCGCCCAGAACAGTCGCGACATCATCATCTCGATGATCGGACGCCCGCTGAAGGCCATGATCGCGATCGCCGCCCTGGTCGGCGTGGCCCTGATCGGTCTGACTGTTCTGTCGGCGACGAACGAACAGATGACCGATTTCGGCGTTCTGCGCGCGGTGGGAGTACGTCCGGTCCAGCTGGTTCGCGCCGTCCTGGGCCAGGCCGCCCTGATCGCCGCACTCGGGTATCTGGTCGGCGCCGCATTGGCGTATGCCGCGCAGTTCCTCATCCGCGACCGACTGGGCGATGTGACCATTGCCGTCACCCCGGTGATGCTGGCGGGGATGGCCCTGGCCACCGCCGTGATGGCTGTCCTGGGCTCGTTGCTACCCCTGCGCCGCGTCACCCATATCGACCCCGCCGTCGCGTTCCGCCGATGAAAGCAGACCCCGTGAGCCGACTTCCCGAAACCGCCGACGTTGTTGACGCAGTCCGCACCGGACTGACCAAGCTGCTGCCGCCCGAGGATCTGGCCCAGGTCGACCTCGACGCACTGGACGCCCAGACGTCACTGCTCAGCCTGCCTGTGGACTCGGCGGTGCTGATGGCACTGATGACCGAACTCGAAGACACCTTCTCGGTCTTCATCGAGGAGGAGGCCGCGTTCTCGTTCAGCGCGGCCGGTGATGTCGCGGACTACATCCGCAACCGCATTGCCGGGCGTGCCGAGCGTTCCGGCGACGCATGACCCAGTTTTCACCGGCCGTTCTGGCGCATGTCTTGGCGAATGCGCCGGCCCTGGCTACCGGCGCGATCGATTACGACCACCTGCTGCGTGGGGAACTGGGCCAGATCGACTTCTACGATAGCCGCCAACATCTCGCCATGCTGCCGGGTTCCGCACTGGCCCAGCGGGTCCGGGACCGCGCCGGGGGACTTGCGGCGAGAGGTCTGGGCCACGGCGACCGGGTTCTGATGGTGGCCGCCAACACCGAGGATTACCTCACGACACTGCTCGCGGTTCTGCTGCTCGGGGCGGTGCCGTGTGCGGTCGCGCCCCCGCCGACACCCTCACGCGGGGACTCGGCGGGGGTGGCGCATCTGCGGGCCGCTGTGCGCGTGGTCAACCCCAAACTGGTGCTCACCGACCGCAGAACCGCCGCCGCGGCGCCGCACCCTGGACTGGTCGACTATGCGGAACTGGCCGAATTGCAACCGGTTTCGCGCCTGGACGTGATTCCGCCACTGCCGTCGGACCTCCATCACATCCAACTGACGTCGGGTTCCACGTCGGCCCCGAAGGCGGTCCTGCTGACCCACGGGAACGTGGCGAACAACATGGCGATGATCGGGCACGCGATAGGGACCCGGCGCGGCGTCAACCGGGTGTTCAGTTGGCTGCCGATGTACCACGATATGGGACTGATCCAGGTTCTCGGTCCGCTGCTCTACGGGGCACCGATCGCTCTGATGACACCGCTCGGATTCCTCCGCGACCCACTGTCGTGGCCACGACACATGACCCATCACGGTTCCACTTGCACCGCGGGCCCGACATTCGCCTACCGGGCTGCCGCCGACGCGCTGGCCCGGTCCGCCGCAGGGGCGCCCGAGATCGATCTGGCCGCGCTGCGCTATGCCTATGTGGGCGCGGAGCCGATCCCGTATGCCACGCTGCAGCACTTCACGGACAGCTTTGCGCCCCTTGGGCTTCGCAGCGATGTGCTGATTCCCTGCTACGGGATGGCAGAGTCGGTGCTCGCCACGACGTTGGCGCTGGCACCTGCACCGGAAGGTCCGGGGAACTTCGGCCGGGTCCGGGTGCTGGCCGCCGGTGACGCGCACCCGCCATTGGTGTCGTGCGGTACGCCCATCGAGGGCATGCGGCTGTCGGTGGTGGACACCGACGGTGTGGAGGTGGCTCCCGGGACGGTCGGCGAGATCCGGATCAGCGGCCCCTCCGTGATGATCGGCTACCAACAGCCGGACGGCACGGTGAGCGCCCCACCGGATGGCTGGCATGACACCGGCGATCGCGGATTCCTCTGCGATGGCGAACTGTTCGTGGTGGGCCGCAGTAAGGAGATGCTGATCATCCGCGGCCGTAACCTGCCGCCCTACGACGTCGAGCGGAGCATCGAGGAATTATCGGATGTCGTTCCGGGGCAGGCCGTTGTCTTCTGCGTTCCTGATGGCGGCGGAGGCGCAGAGCGCGTCGTCGCGGTGCTGGCCACCGGAGTCAGCGATCCGGAGCGACGCCGGCGACTACAGGCCGAGGTGACAACCCGGGTCCGTCAGGTGTTCGGATTCTCCCTCGACGACGTGGTGCTGGTTGCCAAGACCGCCATTCCGCGTACCACCAGTGGCAAGATCCAGCGACTCCGGGTTCGGGAGCTCTATTCCTCGGATTCGCTTCCCTGAGAGGGTCGTTGCACGCCGGCGTGCTCGACGGCGATACCGATATCCGCGGCGATGAAATCCTCGATCAGCTCCACCACCTCGGCGGGACGCTCCACCTGAGGGAAGTGTCCGACACCGGCAAGTACCTCCAGGCGGATATCCGGGCGGGCCTGCTGCGCGGCATAGGCGTGCTTCACCGGGATGATGGCGTCCTTCTCGCCCCAGATCGCCATGATGGGCAATTCGGTCTTGGTGTTGAGGCGGTTCAGCGCGCTGACGGCCTGGCCGCGGTAGTCGACGACGGAGCGCAGCGTGCGCAGGAAGGCCTGCCGGGTCGGGGCGTCGGAGAAGGTGCTGTAGGAACGCCAGATCTCCTCGCCACGTGGGGCTTCGATGCCGGCCTTGCGCAGCCAGGACCAGACTCGGTCGCCAGCGGTGAGCACCTGCCGGGGCGCGATGATCGGCATGATCAGTTCCGCTCCCGGGGCGGACAGAAGTCGCAGAGTCAAGCCCACGTCCGGGCCGAGGCCCCCGCTGCCGATCAGGATCAGCCGCTGGGCGTAGTCGGGATGCTGATAGAGGAACTGCATGGCGACGCCGCCACCGAGGGAGTGCCCGATGATGGTGGCGCGGGTGACGCCGAGCTCGTCGAGCAGATCGCGTAGCAGCACGGCGAACGCCCCCAGCGAGTAGTCGCTGCGCGGCTTGGTGGACTCGCCGTGACCCGGCAGATCGGGTGCGATGACCCGGAACCGACGCGACAGCGGTTTGATCACCGATCGCCAGGTCTGGGAACTGCCGGCCATCCCGTGCAACAGCAGCAGCACCTCGCCGCTACCTTCGTCGACGTAGACGACCCGTTCACCGTGCAGGTCGAGATTCTTCAGTTCGGTCATTGCTGGACTCCTTTGGCGTTCTGTGATGGTCGGTTCGGTACCGAGAGCCGGATGATCTCCCGCCAGGCGGAGGCGACCTGTTTGGGCAGCGGACCGGTGGTGTAGGTCAGGCCATAGCGCCCGAAGATCTCCTGCACCTTGGGGGCGATCTCCTGATACCGGTTGCTCGGCAGATCGGGGAACAGGTGATGCTCAATCTGATACGACAGGTTGCCGGTCATGAAATGCATCGCGGGGCTGCCGGAGATGTTGGCCGATCCGAGCATCTGCCGCAGGTACCACTGGCCGCGGGTCTCGCCCTCGATGGAGTCCTTGGCGAAGGTCTGGACTCCCTCGGGGAAGTGTCCGCACATGATGACCGAGTGCGTCCACAGGTTGCGGACCAGGTTGGCGGTCAGGTTGGCGGTCAGCGTGGTCAGCGCCGACGGCCCGGACAACAGCGGGTGCAGCACGTAGTCGCGGGTCGCTTGGCGGCGGATCTTGGCCAGCACCTTCTTTCCGCGGCTGATGAAGTCGTCCTTCTCGACCCGGCCCTTGAGGTATCGCCCGATCTCCAGGTCGTAAAAGGCGATTCCGTACTGGAAGAAGCAGGCGTTGATGGCGTTGGAGATCGGCTGGATCAGGTAGAGCGGCTTCCACGGCTGCTCGTCATCGACCCGCATGATGCCGTAGCCCAGGTCGTTGTCCTTACCCCGGACGTTGGTGTAGGTGTGATGCAGTTCGTTATGGGAGTGCTTCCACATCTCCGCCGGCGAGGCGTTATCCCATTCCCAGGTGGTGGAATGGATTGCGGGGTCGCGCATCCAGTCCCACTGGCCGTGCATGACGTTGTGGCCGATCTCCATGTTCTCGATGATCTTGGAGACCGACAGCCCTAGGGTGCCGGCCAGCCAGGCGGGCGGGAACAGCGAGAACAGCAGAACCGCGCGGCTGCCGAGTTCGAGTTTGCGCTGGGCGGCGATCACGGTGCGGATGTAATCCGCGTCGCGTTCGCCGCGGCTGGCGATGACCTGCTCGCGGATGGCATCCAGTTCGGCGCCCAGGTTCTCGATGTCGGCCCCGGTCAGATGCATGGTCGGGTCGGTGAATGTTTCCTGGACTGCGGTCATGTCGGTAGTCCTTTCCTCGGTGTTGAAGTCCTTGGTGTTGAAGAGTTCAGAGGTCGATATCGCAGGGGCCTGCGGCAGCGGAGATGCAGGTTTGGATGACGACACCGTCGCCTTCGGCGGCGGTGGTGAGGGCCCCGGTGCGCAGGTCGCGTACCGCCCCGCGGCGAAGCGGGGCGACGCAGCCGAAGCAGATGCCCATCCGGCAGCCCGACGGCATGAGTACACCGGCGGCTTCGCCGGTGTCGAGCAGGCTCTCGGTGCCGTCGTTTTCGGCAGCGGTGCCGGCGGTGGTGAACGTGACGGTGCCGCCCTCGCCGGTGGTGATGACGGTGGGCCGGAACCGTTCGGTGCGCAGACGCTCGGCGAGACCTGCTGCGGCCCAACGGCTTTCGAGGGCATCGAGAAGGCCGATGGGTCCGCAGGCCCAGGTGTGGCGCTCGGGAAGGTCGGCCACCAGGTCCTGCAGCGAGGCGACGTCGAGCATGCCGTCGGTATTTGTGTGGATCTCCGCCAGTCGGATTCTGCCCTGGGCGGCAAGCCTGCGCAGTTCGCCGCCGAAGATCACATCGGCGGCGGTCGGCGCGGAATGGACGATGACGACGTCGGTCGCCGAGTTCGCCGGCAGGTTGCGCAGCATCCCCATCACCGGGGTGATGCCGCTTCCGGCGGTGACGAACAGGACCTTGGCCGGGGCGGGCCTGTCGAGGGTGAACTCGCCGGCGGCCTGATCGAGTTGGATAACCGTGCCCACCCGGGCGCGCCGCACAAGGTAGTTGCTCACGACGCCGTCCGGGATGGCCTTGACGGTGATGGTGATGCAGCCGTCGGGCCGGCCTGTGGGCGAGGTCAATGAGTAGGCCCGCCACTGGCGCACCCCGTCGACGTCGACGCCGATGCGGATGTACTGGCCGGGCAGGTGGCCGCGCCAGCCGCGGCCGGGTCGGATCACCAGGGTGACGGCATCGCGGGTTTCCGGGTTGATGGCCACGATGCGCCCGCGCAGTGCGGCGCCGGAGCGCAGGGGGTCGATCACGTCGAGGTAGTCGGCCGGAAGCAGGGGAGTGCTGATCCGTTCGGCGAGCTTCATCATCTGTGCGCGCAGCGCCGCGGTCGGGGTGGTGCGGGGTGCTGTCAGGGGCGCTGTCAACGTCATAACTCCACCATGCATGGCTATTAGGGATAAAGTCTTGACTTGAGGGTGTGGAAAAAATCCAAGTCTTTGTTCATTGGAGACAAAAATGACGGATTCGCAGGCACGCTTGTCCGGGCTGGCGCTCGATCCGGAGGTGGTCACGGCGCTCGAGGCGGTGCTGCCGCGGATGGCCGAGCGCACGGTGGAGGCGATCATCGCCGAGGTGCCTGCCTACACCGACCCGTTCAGCGGGCAGATGGGCCAGAACATCGAGAACGCCGTGCAGACCTCGCTGGGGGCCTTCCTGCGGCTGGCCACCCGCGCCGAGGGTTCCGATCCCGGGACCCAGCTGTCGCCCGCCGTGGACGGGGCCTACGCACTCGGCCGCGGCGAGGCTCGCAACGGCCGGTCCATCGATGCCTTGCTGGCAGCGTTCCGGGTCGGTGCGAGGGTGGCGTGGCGGGAGCTGTCGGCCGCCGCGGTCAGCGCCGGATTGGCGGCCACCACCATCGCGCGCTTCGCGGAGTTGGTGTTCGCCTATATCGACGAACTGTCGGCCTCCAGTGTCTCCGGGCATGCCGACGAGTCGGCGACTGCGGGCCGGGTGCGGCAGCGTCACCTCGACCTGCTCACCGCGCACTTGCTCGCCGGCGAGCCGCCGGAGGTGCTGCGCGACAGCGCTGAGCGGGCGAATTGGGCTGTGCCGCAGACACTCACGGCAGTCCTGGTGCCGGCGGCGCAGACCCGCGGCCTTGCCACGCAGCTGAGTTCACCGGTGCTGCAGAGTACCGACGAGCTTCCGGGGCTGGACCCGGCGGAGTCGTGGGTCGCCGTGCTGGTGCCCGATATGGACGGTGACCGGCGAACGAGGCTGCTGTCGGTCCTGGCCGGTCGGGAGGCGGTGGTCGGACCCGCGCGGCCGTGGCTGGCGGTGCACTCGTCGTTCCAGCGCGCGATCCGCGCCCGCCATCTCGTCGGTGGAGGGCAAGGCGTCGTCGACACCGATGAACACCTCGTCGAGATCGTGCTCGGTGCCGACCCGGAGGCCGCCCAAGACTTGCGCCGCCGGGTGTTGGCACCGCTGAACACGTTGCGGCCCAGTACCGCTGAGCGGCTCGCCGAGACCCTGCGGGCCTGGTTGCTGCACCAGGGCCAACGCGAGGCGGTCGCCGCCGAACTGTTCGTCCACGCCCAAACCGTGCGGTACCGGATGACCCAGTTGCGGGAGCTCTACGGTGAGCGACTCAACGATCCGCAGACGATCCTGGAGCTCACGGTGGCGTTGGGAGCAGAGGTACCGTCATCGCCGTGAGTCAGAACCCGTTCAACCCGACCCTGTGGCAGCCCGTCGAGGGATTCGAGAACCTCACCGACATCACCTATCACCGCCACCTGCGCGACGGGGTGCCGCAGCCGACGGTCCGGGTCGCATTCAACCGACCCGAGGTGCGGAACGCCTTTCGGCCGCACACCGTCGACGAGCTCTACCGGGCGCTCGATCACGCCCGGATGTGGCCGGAGGTGGGGGTGGTGCTGCTGACCGGAAACGGGCCCTCGCCCAAGGACGGTGGGTGGGCGTTCTGCTCCGGCGGGGATCAGCGCATCCGGGGCCGCAGCGGCTACCAGTACGCGTCCGGCGAATCCGCCGACACGGTGGACCCCGCGCGTGCCGGCCGACTGCACATCCTCGAGGTACAGCGCTTGATCCGGTTCATGCCCAAGGTGGTGATCTGCCTGGTCAACGGATGGGCGGCCGGCGGCGGGCACAGCCTGCACGTCATTTGCGATCTGACCCTGGCCAGCCGTGAGCATGCCCGGTTCAAGCAGACCGATGCCGACGTCGGCAGTTTCGATGGTGGCTACGGCAGTGCGTACCTGGCCAAGCAGGTGGGCCAGAAGTTCGCCCGCGAGATCTTCTTCCTGGGCGAGACATACACCGCCGAACAGATGCACCAGATGGGGGCGGTCAACCGCGTCGTGGACCATGCCGACCTGGAGACCCTGGGTCTGCAGTGGGCGCAGACGATCAACGGGAAGTCCCCGCAGGCCCAGCGGATGCTGAAATTCGCCTTCAACCTGCTCGACGACGGACTGGTCGGCCAGCAGATCTTCGCCGGGGAGGCCACTCGGTTGGCGTACATGACCGACGAGGCGGTCGAGGGCCGTGATGCCTTCCTGGAGAAGCGCGACCCGGACTGGAGCAGCTTCCCGCGCTACTTCTGACGGTTGTTAGGTCTCACCCGTAGTGATACCAGGCTGGTATCATCAGACCGTGGCCATGACCTTGCGACTCTCCGAAGAGCAGACCGCCAAACTGCGTTCCGCCGCCGAACGAGATGGTATGTCCATGCACGCCGCGGTCCTCAAGGCCGTTGACGACTACCTCGACCGCCGGACGGCGCGCCGCGACGAGATGCTGGGCCGCATCGTCAAAGAGCACGATGGTTTGTTGCGTCGTCTCTCCGATGCATGATCGATTACCTCACCCTGGACGACGTGCTTGCCGCCGCCGAAGCTCACCTCGGCCATCCGGCTGAGGTCGGCGACTACGGCTTGCTTGAATCCGCTGTTGCACGACCGCAGGCCACAGTTTTCGGCGAGGACGCGTACCCCACCATCCACGAGAAGGCGGCCGCGCTGCTGCAGTCCCTGGCCGCTAACCACCCACTGCTCGACGGAAACGAACGCACGGCGTTCGTGGCAACGGCGCTTTTCTACGGACTCAACGGGCACCATGTGCCGGGATCGGCCGAGGACGAATTGTTCGATCTGGTGATTGCGGTGGCGACCGGGGGATTGGACACCGTGTCGAAGATCGCCAAACGGCTATCGTTCATCGTCGGCTGAAATCCCCCCGACCCCAGCGCGGTAGCCGGCCCGTGCATGATGGGGTACCGCACCCCTGACCCGAGGATGTTGACATGGCAGATCGTTCCCTTGACGGCGCGTCCGTGGTGGTGGTCGGCGCCAGTGGTGGTCTCGGCCGCCAGATCGCCCGCCAGCTTGCCGACTGCGGGGCCCTGCTGACCCTGGCGGCCCGGGATCGAAAAGCATTGGAGTCCCTAGGTTTCGACGCCCCAGTGGTGGCCGCGGACATCCGCGACGCGGAGTCCGGCGCGGCGATCGTGGAAGCCGCGCTGTCCGCCCGCGGCCGGATTGACGGTCTGGTGAACGCCGCCGGGGTCGTCGCGTTCGGTTCGTTGGCCGACACCGGGGACGAGGTGATCGAGGACCTGTTTCTCACCAATGTCCTGGGGCCGCTGTGGCTGATGCGGGCTGCCATCCCGGCGCTCACCGAATCGCGCGGTTTCATCGCCAATATCAGCGCCGTCGTCGCCGAGCAGCCGCTGGCCGGGATGGCCGCCTACGCGGCGTCCAAAGCTGCGCTGACCGCAGCCGACCGGGCGCTGACCCGCGAGCTGCGCGCCGCCGGCATCACCGTGACCGATGCCCGCCCGCCGCACACCGAAACCGGGCTGGCCGACCGCCCGATCGCCGGCACCGCACCGCGGCTGCGCGAGGGCCTGCAACCGGAGGTGGTCGCCGCCCGCATCATCGCCGCCATCCGGGCCGGCGAGCGGGAGATCCCCGCCGAGGCCTTCGGGGTCTGACGCCGGCCACGACCGTGGCTGTTCCGGTGTGGTTGCGCGGGCGGTGGGCCGACCTCACCCGGATACTCATGGTCCTCGTTGCGGTGTGGTTGCCGGTGCTCGCGGTGCCGGCACCCGCCGCCGAAACCATGATCTCCTATCTGTAAGACCATCCGGTCCCTAGGGGGTCGCCCGTGAGTTGGCCGCAGTTGCAGCCGTTCCTGATCGCCCTGGCGATCGGACTGCTGCTGGGCTTCGAACGCGAACGCAGTCACAACCGGCGGATTCCGGCCGGCTCGCGCTCCTTCGCCCTGCTGGCGCTGCTCGGCACGATCACCGCGTCGTTCGGCGCGTGGGCGGTGGTGGCGGGCCTGGCCGCCATCGGGGCCCTGATGGCGCTGGCCTACTTCCGTACAAACTCCGACGACCCGGGAACGACAACCGAGATCGCGGCCCTGGTGACCTATCTGCTCGGCGCACTGGCGTACTCCCGGCCCGCCCTCGCCGTTGCACTGGCCGTGCTCAGCGTCGGTCTGCTGGTGTCCAAGAATCGGATTCACCGTTTCGTCCGCGACGTCGTCACCGAGGTCGAACTCGAGGACGCCATCAAATTCTTCGTGGTGGCCTTCGTGGTCCTTCCGTTGCTGCCGGACCGGGCACTGGGTCCCTACGGCGTCCTCAACCCCGAAAAGGTTTGGCTGCTGGTCGTACTGCTCACCGGGATCGGGTGGGCCGGCTATATCGGGGTGCGGGCGTTGGGGCCCGAGCGGGGCCTGCTGGTCACCGGACTAGCAGGCGGTTTCGTATCGGCCAGTGCCACCACGGCGTCGATGGGACGGCTCAGCCGCGGTGCCGCGGGCCTGCGCGCTCCGCTGGCCGGCGCGCTGGTGGCCAGCCTGGGGACCTTCGTGCAACTGCTCATCGTCACCGCCTACGTCGACACCCAGGTACTGCGCCGGCTGTGGCCGCCGGTACTCGGCTCGGCGCTGGTCCTGGTGGTGATCGCGGCGGTGGTCTATCGGGGCGCCGGCCGGAACCACGGCGCTTCGGCATCGGACCCGGCGGGCATCCCGCCCAGTCGTCCGTTCGCTCTTCGGCCCGCGCTCGCGCTGGCCGCGGTGCTGGTCGCCGCGCTCCTGGTAGGCCGGTGGGGAGCCGATGTGCTGGGCCCCGAGGGCGCGATTCTGGCCGCCTTCGCCGCGGGACTCGCCGACGCCCACGCCGGCGCGATCGCCGCCGCGACGCTGGCCGCCGCGGGTGACATCACCGTCGACACCGCGCTGGTCGCCATCGCCGCCGCGCTGGGCTCCAACCTGATCGTCAAGACCGCGCTGGCCTTCGGCGCCGGCGGTCGGCGCTTCGGGCTCGGATTCCTGGCCGCCATGGCGGCGCCGACGGTGGTGTTCGGCCTGGCGCTTACCGCGGCAATCGTCGTGTCCTGATCAACCGGCCGGCGAAGGCATCAGGTGCGACAATGCCGTCATGGCGCAGGACGAGGCGGTCGTCGACCCGCCAATGCACGAACTGAGATCCAAGGGCCTCAAGAAGGGCTCGATCTCCTTGATCGGCGCGGTGGCGATCGGTCTGGCTGCTACCGCGCCGGCCTACTCGCTGACCGGTGCGCTGGGGCACGGCGTCGACGAGGCCGGCTATCAGATGCCCATCGTGTTCATCCTGGCCGTCATCCCGATGTATTTCATCGCGCTGGCCTACAAACATCTCACCGACGCCGCCCCGGATGCGGGCACGGTATTCACCTGGGGAGCCAAGGCGATCCTGCCGCATATCGGCTGGATCGGCGGTTTCGCGCTGATGCTGTCGAGCATCCTGGCCGGCGTCGGCGCCGCCGGGATCACCGTGAACGCGGCCACCGTGGCGTTCTCGATCGAGGATCCGCCGGACTGGCTGAAGGTTGCGATCGCCGCGGTGTTCATCGTGGTGACGACCTGGCTGGTCGCCAGGGGGGCCGAGGAGTCCTCGCGGACCACCCTGGTGCTGACCGTCGTCCAGTTCGGCGGACTGGCACTGTTCGCCGCGATCCTGGGCATCAACATCATGCGCCAGAACAGCAATCCGACCGCCGAACCGTTCTCGTGGCAGTGGTTCAACCCATTCGCCATCAGCAGTTTCAGCGCGCTGCTCGGCGGTTTCCTGGTGGCCGTCTTCATCTTCTGGGGTTTCGACGCCGCACTGTCGATGTCGGAGGAGACTGAGGGCACCGCGGAGCAGTCCGGCCGCAGCGGGGTGACGGCCATCCTGATCACCGTGATCACCTACGTGGTCTTCAGCGTGGCGGCACTGGCCTACGCCGGCATCGACGACAGCAGCGAAGGCAGCCTTACCCATTCGGCCAATATCGACGACATCTTCTCCGGACTGGCCCGCGACGCGGTCGGATCCGGTGGCGCTCTGATTGCGGCCGTGATCGTCGGGCTGTCGGCGTTCTCGGCCACCCTGTCCACCGTGATGGCGACGGTGCGCGGCCTGCTGGCGATGGCCACCTACAAGGCGCTGCCCAGCCGATTCGCCTCGGTTGACGAGGTCCGGCAGACTCCGACATTCGCGACCTGGTTCATCGGACTGACCACGTTGGCGATCTACGGCGGTCTGGTCGTGGTCAGCGACAGCATCGTGGAGGACACCGTCTACAGCGTGGGCATCGCGATCATGACCTACTACACCGTGGTGGCGATCTCGTCGGTGGTCTACTTCTGGGACACCGCATTCGACCACTGGCGCACCGCGCTGGAGCAGGTCATCCTGCCGGCCATCGGCGCCCTGGTGCTCATCCCGGTGGGCCTGATCGAGGCCTATCGAATGGCCAACCCGGAGTACGGTTCGACCGGATCGCTGGCCGGAATCGGAACGGTGTTCATCATCGGGGTGTTCAGCCTCTTCGTCGGGGTGCTGCTGATGATCTTCTGGAACCTCAAGGCGCCGGCCTTCTTCCGCGGCCAGACCCTGACCCGGGAGCGCACCCACCGATCGAAGGGCACGAGCTGACACCCGCCTACCAGACGTTGATCGTCGGCGCAGGGTTCGCTGGCCCGGAGGACTACGAGTTCAGCATCAGTTAGCGCGGTCAGGTATGGTCTCGACGCTGGCGATTCTCAGGCGCCGCTCAGGTTCATCACCGGAAGGGTTTCCTCACGTGCTCATCTCATTGCGTTCGCAGCTTGTCGCGGGAACAGCGGCGGTCCTCGGCGCCGGTTCAGTGGCGGTAGCGGGCGTCCATCAGCCGTTACCGGCCCTGCCCGCTTCTGCCACCGTGGCGCTGGCAGCATTCAACAATCCGATCGAGCAGCTGCTGGGGACCTTGGAGGTGGGCCAGAACTATCTGCTGGGCACCTATTTCAACGGTGGCGACGCGCCGACCCCCGGGGCTGGTGAGGCCAACTGGCCCTTCGCCGGGTTCGGCCAGACCGGCGGGGACGTTTTGAACTTCCTGCTGTACAACGATGCCACGCTCGGCAACTACAGTTCGGTCGGGTTGCTGCCGCAGCTGACCAACCAGGCCAATCCGATCATCCGGCAGCTCACCACCAACCTGTTCACCTACGTCAACGCCGGGCTGAGCGGTGTTATCGACGCGGTGGCCGCGGCCAGCGCCGGGGTATGGAACTTCCCGGCAGCCGCCGTGGAAGCCCTGCAGCTGGCACTGAATGGCGATGTCGGTCAGGCGTTCACGGTGCTGACCGACGCGATCGTCGATCCGATCGTCGCCGCCGGTGGCGCGCTGTTCGATGCGGGCGCCTTCGTGGTGACCGACTTCATCGCCAAGGCCGTGGCGGTCCTCGAGGTCATCCCGGTGAACCTCGCCCTGTTCGCCGGTGCCGCCTTCGGAGGTGCAGCCGTGCTGGCGGAGAAGTCGATTCAGATCGCCACCGACTGGCTCACCAACCTCGGCAGCGGGGACTGGGAGGGCGCGTGGAATGTCGCTGTGGACGGCCTGCTGGGCCCGTCGGGGCTGCCCGGCACCGCGCTGGACCTCAGCATCGGGGCCGGCGTCCAGACCGGGCCGATCCTTGATCCGGAGACCGACATCGTCGAGAACTTCGTGCCCAGCTTCCGGACGGCGACCCAGGCGACCATCTGGAACACCCAGAACGCGCTGACCGCGACCGCACCGCCGCCGGCCGTGAGCGCCGAGACCGAGGTGACTGAGGTCAGCGAGCCGCCTGCTGCGGCGGTTGTTTCCGTCACCCCCGGTGCCGAGGCCCCTGTGGCCGTCAAGACTGGCGAGTCGCCTGCCGCGGCGGTCGTTTCCACCGCCCCCGGCGCGGAGGTGCCGGCCGCCGTCGAGACCGCCGCCACTGTCAAGGGTGAGACCGAGTCGGCCCCCAAGCGTGTCAAGAGCAACCGCGCCGGCAAGCGCGCCGCCCGGGGCTGAGCGGGGCTAGAGGTTGAGGTCTCCGGGCCCGGTGGGTGATGGCCGCTGCGGTGGCGCGCCTTCCGGGGCCGGGGCCACAACCGGGTCGTGACCGGCCGGCAGGTGGTCGGGAGGCTCGATCCGCAGCTTGTGCGCGACCGGGACGTCGGTCGACGAATGCAGAATGATCGATAATGCGATCGTGACGGCGATGAGGTCGAACAGCTTCTCGCCGCTCGGAATTCCGGCCTGCAGGACGAGCAGTCCGTAAACCACCGACGCGAACCCCTTCGGGCCGAACCATGCTGCGGTCAGTCGTTCGGCGCGCGGCATCGGTGTTCGGATCAGGGACAGCAACATCGACGCCGGCCGCACCGCGACGATGGCCAGCACCGCCAGCAGCCAGTCTTGCCATCCCAGATGGGACAGCCGCTCCGGGGTAATCAGCGCCCCGAACAACAGCAGCGCGGCAAACTTGGTGAGCTCGGAGAGCAGATCGCCGAACGGCTCGAACGTCTCGGCGGCGACATGGTCCAGAGTCGCCAGGGTGGAGCCTGCGGCGAACGCCGCCAGGTAGGGGTTGGCATGGGTGAGATGGCAGGTCGCGTACACCACAAGCGCGATCGCGACCGGGCCCAGCGGTTGAAGTCGCGGTTCGGCGGTCAGGATATTGCTGCGCCAGGCCAGCGCGACCACCGCGGCGACCCCGACCCCGATGGCCAGGCCCAGGACCAGTTCGAGCAGAACGATCCCCAGATGGGAGTCTTCGTGTTTGGCCAGGGCCAGGAAGATCAGCACGAACGGGAGCGCCAGGCCGTCGTTGAGCCCGGACTCCACGTTGAGTAGTCGCCTCAGCCGCAGTGGGATGTCGGAGCGGCCCACCAGTGCTGAGGCGAAGACCGGATCGGTCGGTGAAAGGATCGCGCCGAGCAGGAAGGCCGTGGGCCAGTCCAGGTTCGCCAGGTAGTGCGCAGGAATGGCGACACCGATCATCGACAGTGGCATGCCCAGCCCCAGTGCCCGGCCGGACAGCCGCCAGCCCTCCCGCAGTGCCGGAACGCTTGCCCGCTGGCCATCGGTGAACAGCACGGTGAACAGCGCAATATCGGCGAGGACCGCGACGATCGCGTCCTCGGCGCTGTAATCGACCACATCCAGGCCGCCGGGTCCGAGCAGCGCCCCGGCCACCAGGAACAGCAGGGCGGTGGAGAGCACGGTGCGAGCCGCCAGCCCGGACAGCGAGACGCTGATCAGCAACATCACACCGAAGGCGAGGACCAGCGCCACGTCGAACTCCTACGTTGTTGTTCCGCTGTCCGGGCAATGGTGCACGCCGGGGCGGCAGTAGCGGTGCGGTTCGGCCCAAACCGGCACGTTCTGGGAGAATCCGACGATCATGCGGATCGCCGCTTACGGCAGCTTCGGTGCGGCCCGCCAGTACGTGCAGACCCCCGAACAATCGAGGCATGTCCTGGGTCAGGCCGTCGACATCGGAGGTATCGATGCCGACCACTGGCTGATCGCCAACGGCGCCCGATTCGGGCTGTGTCAGATCTATGCCAACGAACTGTGGCACTTCGAGTTGGCCGCCGATGCGATGGGCAACTGCCCGCCACTGCTGGCCACCGCCGCGGGCTAGAGTCCGAGGGTGACCACCCAGCCCGACTACGTCGACTTCCACTTCGACGTCATGTGCCCCTACGCCTATCAGACGTCGAGGTGGATCCGCGAAGTCCGTGATCTGACCGGCCTGCAGGTGAATTGGCGGTTCTTCAGCCTCGAGGAGATCAACCGTGTCGAGGGTAAGAAACATCCCTGGGAACGGGAGTGGTCCTACGGCTGGTCGATGATGCGGATCGGCGCGCTGCTGCGGCGGCGCTCGATGGACGATGTCGGTGCCTGGTACGAACGCGCCGCGCGCGCCCTGCACGTCGAGGGCCACAAACCACATGAGAAGGCGGTCGCGCGACACTTGCTGGGCGAGTTGGGCTTCGATCCCGCACTGGTCGATGACGCCATCGCCGACCCGACCACCGGCGACGAGGTGCTGGCCGATCACCAACGGGTGGTCGACGCCGCCGGCTACGGGGTGCCGACGCTGTTCTTCCCCGACGGCCAGTGCCTGTTCGGCCCGGTGCTCATCGACCCGCCGACCGGGGATGCCGCGGTGCGATTGTGGAACGCGGTGCTGGCCTGGACCGAATTCCCGCACCTCTACGAGTTGCAACGGCCCAAGACCGAAGCCGACGGCCAACTCATCACCGAGACGTTCCGGCCCTACCTCGAGGCCCGCGACTGGGTGTCGATCAACCGCGGCGAGGTGATCAACTTCCCGACCCAGCGCGCCGAGTGAGGAACCTCGCAGACATCGTGCGAGTAGACCCCTGCAGGGCTCCTCACTCGGGGGTCGCAGACGCTGCGCGGGATTTCCCCACACTATCCGCGTAGTTCTGGCAAGCTCTGCCGCTACCCCGGAAGGAGGCGGCATGACCACCGCGGCTGAGCGGCTGCCGCTGTTGAGCGGTCGCGACCGAATGATGATCACCGTCACGGTGATCGCGGCGGTGGCGGCCGGTGCGCTGCACTTCGCCCACTCCAATGCGGTTCTGGCCTTCATCGTCGCCGCTGTCGCGCTGGCCACGCTGGCATCCCTGGTCGGCCGCTCAGTCGAAGCTCTGGGCGACCGGCTGGGTCCGAGCGCGACCGGCGTGCTGCAGTCCGCGCTGGGTAACCTGCCGGAGTTGTTCGTCATCCTGTTCGCGCTCAAGGCCGGCTTGTTCGGTGTGGTCAAGGCCACCCTGGTCGGTTCGATTCTGGCGAACGTGCTGCTGGTCCTCGGAC
The DNA here is from genome assembly GCA_001510415.1 of Actinobacteria bacterium casp-actino6. Classification (GTDB taxonomy): domain Bacteria; phylum Actinomycetota; class Actinomycetes; order Mycobacteriales; family Mycobacteriaceae; genus Mycobacterium. The sequence continues at coordinate 16,538 of LFFF01000041.1, forward strand.
TGGCCTTCGTGGTCGGCGGGCTCAAGCACGGCCGGCAACGGTTCGTCGCCAACGATGTGCGCACCCTGGGCCTGATGCTGACCCTGGCGGTGTTCATCCTCGCGGTGCCCTCGCTGACCTCGGCACTACACACCCCCGCGGAATCCCACGAGCGGATGGTCTCGGTGGTGGTGTCCATCGTCATGCTGGCGCTGTTCGCGCTGTCGCTACCGGCAGCCCTGTCTCGCGGCAAGGCGGCCGCCGGCCCGCACGGGGAACACCTCCAGGGCGGATCCTCTCCCATCGCCGCCAGCCCCGAATCCGCCCGGGCCGCCAGCAAGGCGACGGCGCACGGCCAGTGGCCGCTGGCGATGGCGATCGGCATGCTCGCCGCCACCGGTATCGGTGCGGCATTCGTCTCGGAGTGGTTCGTCGCCGCACTGCAACCGGCCATGGACGCCGCCGGAATCAACGAGGTGTTCGCCGGTCTGGTTATCGTGGCCATCGCGGGCAACGCGGTGGAGAACGTGGTCGGCATCCAACTGGCCGCGAAGAATCAGATGGACTACGGGGTGCAGGTGATCCTGCAATCGCCGGTCCAGGTGGCGCTCACCATCGCCCCGATCGTCTGCCTGTCCGCCGCTCTTCTCGGCCAGCCTGGTTTCGACCTGGTGTTCTCGCCACTTCTGCTGGCGGCGTTGGTGATGTCGGCGTTGGTGGCCGTGGTGGTGACCTTCGACGGGGAGTCGAGTTGGTTCGAGGGCGCAGCGCTCATTGCGCTTTATGTGGCCATCGCCACCTCGTTCTGGTGGGGCTAGCCGCGGCGGGGAGTAACGTCGACCCCGATATGCGAGGGGGGAGGGTGACGCCAAAGACGTTCCGGCGCTTGGTGCTCGCCGTCGCGGTCATGGTCGGCCTGCTGTTCGCCCCGACGCCTGCGGCGGCCGACACCGTTGCGGACACCCTGGCCACACTGGACACCCTGGCGATCAAAGGACGGGCTCCCAAGACCGGTTACGAGCGGGAGTTGTTCGGCGAGCGCTGGACCGACGATGTCACCGTGGAGTACGGGCACAACGGCTGCGACACTCGCAACGACATCCTGCGCCGCGACCTCGTCGAGGTGGTCAGCAAGCCGGGTTCCAACGGGTGTGCGGTGCTCAGCGGTGTGCTCAACGACCCCTTCACCGGAACCGTCGTCGACTTCGTTCGCGGCCCCGGGACCTCGGCGGAGGTTCAGATCGACCACGTGGTCGCCTTGTCGGATGCCTGGCAGAAAGGCGCCCAGCAGTGGGACGAGTTCACCCGCCGGAACTTCGCCAACGATCCGGCCAACCTGCAGGCCACCATCGGCTGGGTGAACCAGGAAAAGGGTGACAGCGACGCGGCGACCTGGTTGCCGCCCAACGGTTCCTACCGCTGCACCTACGTCACCCGCATCGTGGATGTCAAAGCCGCCTACGGTCTGTGGGTGACGCAGGCCGAACACGATGCGATCGCGCGGGTGCTCGCCGGCTGCGGCTAGACGACGACAGATGGCAGGCCCCGCAGCACCAGGCTGAAGAGATCCTGCCGCTGCCGGGACTCGCCGGCACCGTCGTCGGAAACCAGCAGCACGCTGTAGGTGCCGTCGGACAGCCTGGGCCCCAGGGTGATTCCCTCGAAGTTGTTGGTCAGGAAGACGCTTTGCCACAGCAGCGTCTTGCGCACCGGGGTGAACCCGCCGGCGGTCAGGCTCGGCAGCGCGGATACGTCGGTGGCGGCGCTGAAGTCCAGCAGGTAAACCCGTGTGCGGAAGGATGGCAGGAACCCGCCGAGTTCGCGCTCCAGGGACAGCACCTGTCCATCGGGCAGCGCCAGCAGATCGACCAGTCCGCTGCGCTCGACGGTGATGAACGGTGACATGGCCCGGATGCGTTCGGTGCGATACGCGTACTGGCTTCCCGGGGCGACATCCTCGCCGCTGAACTCCTGGATCCTGACCCAGCTGCCCGACTGGGTGGTAGAAATCGGCCCGTCGGACTTCAGGGCTTCCTCGTTGGCCGTCCAGAGCTTCCCGGCTCCGTAGCTGAGCGCTTCCAACCCGAGATTGTTCTGCACGTTGGCCGGCCGGTAGATCTCCGGTACCGGAACCGAACCCACCTTCGCGCCGGTGCCGAGGCTGAATTCGCCGATGGTCGAGGTGCTTTCGTCGGCAATCCACACGGTCCCGGTGCCGGGGCGCAGCGCGATCCCTTCGGAGTCGCTGCCCAGGCCCGCGGCGCTGATCCCGGTCGTGACGGCACCGGAGTTGACCCAGCCGAAGCCGGCGGCGAGCACGGTGGCCAACTGCCAGATGGACTTGGCGCCGTTGTCACCGACCGCGTAATAGGTGCTTCCGCCGTCGTAGGTGATCCCGCTCAGTTCTGCCGCGTCGGTGGCACCACTGGTCAGCGGGTAGAGCCCCTGCCCGGTGGGTGTGAGCATCAGGCCCGGTTGCGCGACCACGCCCGCGGCTGCCGTGCTGCGGCGAGGGCCCCGTTCACGGCGGGACCAGACTGGTCGCGCCGGGCTGGCCTTCGACGCGCGGGGGGAGCCCGGACCGGTGGAGGGAGGCGCGGTCACTGTCGTTGCGGCAGCCGGTATCTGGACCGGAGTCGACACCGATTGGGCCGCCGGAGGCGATGTCGCGGGTCCCGGGCGAAGCCCTGTGCCCTGCGGCACCGGCCGGGAAT
>LFFF01000042.1 GCA_001510415.1 Actinobacteria bacterium casp-actino6
CGCCCGCCTCAGCAGCGCGCGCACCCGCAGCACCAACTCCTCGACCGAAAACGGCTTGACCACGTAGTCATCAGCCCCTGTCCGCAATCCCGTGATGCGATCCTCGACGGCATCTCTGGCGGTGAGCAGCAGCACCGGGAGGTCCGGGGCGGACCTACGCAGTTGCTCCAACACCTCCAGACCGCTCATATCCGGCAGCATGACATCGAGGACCACCACGTCCGGCTTCACCGCCCGCCCTGCGGCCACGGCAGTAGCGCCGTCAAGAGCGGTGGTGATGTCCCATCCCTCGTAGCGAAAGGCCATCGAAAGCATTTCAACCAGCATGGCCTCGTCATCGACGACCAAGACGCGGACCGCCCCGGCATCCGCCCGCCGCAGAGCGGCCCACTGAATTGACGGCGACGACATTGCCTGAGTATGAGCGCTGACACCGTCGCGGGGGTGAGGGTTGGCACGCATTCACCGGAGTCGTCCGATCGCGGTGCCCAGCACTTCGCGGGTGCCCTCGACGGACACCACAAGGGTCTGGGAGACCACATGCGACCCGACGCGGACCTTGCAGAAGGTGGCATCGCAAAACACGTACGGAAACGGCGTGTGGGTCAGGCCGCGCGTGCGGCCTCAGGCCACAAACCCCACCATCCCAGGGGACTTACCCGCAGCGGACGGCCGACTGGCCCCAGATTGGTCCGAAGACCGACTTCAGACCCCTGGAGGCGAAGATGAAGTTGAACACAAAACCGCTGATCAGAGCCAGTTCTTCTGTCGGGCTGACAGGATTTGAACCTGCGACCACTTGACCCCCAGTCAAGTGCGCTACCAAGCTGCGCCACAGCCCGCGGCGCTGCCGGGATCGCCGGCAGCAGGACGGAGCCTACCGCAGCAGTCCGTGGCCCCCCGAATCCGGGACGGCCGTGCTCACACGGCCAGCAGCCGGTAGAGCCCGATCAGTCCGACCACCACGATCACGGCCCGCAGGGCGGCCGGTGAGAGCCGGCGGCCGTAGCGGGACCCGAGCCAGCCGCCGATCAGTGAACCCACCGCGATCAGCCCCGCGACCGGCCAGCTGATCCGGTCGAAGGCCACCAGCGTGTAGCTGATCGCGGCGACGATGTTGACCAGCAGGGCAAGCAGATTCTTCGCCGCGTTCATCCGCTGGACGTCCTCGGGCAGCAATGCCCCCATCACCCCGATCAGCAGGATCCCCTGCGCGGCGGTGAAATATCCGCCGTAGACGCCGACGGCGAAGGTGCCCAACACCAGCGCGGCCATCCGAGCCGGCGACACGTGTCCGGCGGAGCGTCCCAAGGCTTCGGCGCGGCGGCGGGCATAGGCCTGGATCCGGGGACCGGCCAGGACCAACAACAGTGCCAGCACCAGAAGCACCGGCACGATCTGGGTGAACACCTTCTCCGGCAGGTGCAACAGCAGGAACGCCCCGATCCCCGCGCCGACGATCGACGCCGGAATCTGCCAGCGCAGCCGTGACCACTGGCCCTTCAACTCGGCCCGGTATCCCCAGGTGCCCGAGACACCACCGGCCACCAGACCGATCGCATTGGACATCGTCGCCGTCACCGGCGGAAAGCCCAGCGCCACCAGGGTCGGAAACGTGATCAGGGTGCCGGATCCGACCAGCGAGTTGATCGCCCCCGCCGCGACCCCGGCCAGGACGACCACGATCATCTGGGCGGTCGACATTTCCGGAACCCTAGCCGGGTCAACGGCTACACCGGCGAGCCCTCCCGTACGGTCGTGGGGGCTTCTAATTCCAATCGGACAAGGGCGTGGGCGACGTGTGGCATCTGGACATCCCGAGCGAGAGCGAACTGCGGTTACTGGCGGCGATCAGCGCCCCGGCGGTGGTGTCCATCTACCTGCCGACCACACCGATCAGCAAGGATGCCGCCGCTGACGCGATCGCATTGCGCAACCTGGTCGCCGAGGCCATGACCGAGGTTCGCCAAAGGCCCGAACTCCCCCGCGGCGATGACGAGTACATCGAGGAGCAGTTGCTCGATCTGGTCGACGACGAGGATTTCTGGGCGCATCAGTCGCACGGCCTGGGCGTCATCACCACCGCCGACGGCCAGTGGACCTTCCGGCTACCGCACCGGCCGACCGCACAGGTCCATGTCGACGACAAGGCGCATCTGCTGCAGTTGATCTCCGCGACCGCCGCCCAGCACGCCCATGTGCTGTGCCTGTCCGAGGGCGCGGTCCGGTTGGTCGACGTGGCCGCGGACCTGCCGCCCAAGGAGGTGCGGGTGGCCGATATGCCCACCGATGCCGCCAGCGCCGTCGGCAAGTCCTCGATCAACGACCGCTCGCCGTCGGGCCGACTGGTGGGCTCGGAAGGCAAGCGGGTTCGAATCCGCCAGTACGCCAGGGCCGTTGACGATGCGCTGATGCCGTTGTTGCGCGGCGATGAACGGCCGCTGGTCCTGGTGGCCACCCAGCCCATCAACTCGATCTTCCGCCAGGTGTGCAGCGCGCCCACCCTGCTGGCCGCCGGTGTGGAGGCGAGCCCGGATAAATGGGGCCTGCCCGAGATCGCCGATGCGGTCGGGCCGGTGCTCGTCGCCCACCTCGCCGAATCTGACCGCGCCCTGGCCTCGTTGGTCGATGAGCGCCGCGGGCAGCGTCGGGCCACCACCGACCTGTCCGATATCGCCCGCGCGGCCACGATCAGCGCGGTAGCCACGCTGATCGTCGACCGCGACTACGACGAGCGCGGCACCGTCGGCGACGACGGCACGCTGACCCTGAACCCCGACGGAGGGGTGCTGGCCGAGGAACTGGCCCGCCGGGTGGTGGCCCATGGCGGGCGGGTGCTCGCCCTGTCGGCCGACCGGTTGCCCGGCGGCGCCCCGATCACCGCGGTCCTGCGTTACGCCCAGTAAGGCGCCGACGGCGGCCGTAGGCTCGGCCTCATGACCACACCTGAACCGATCCCGTCGGCCGACGAGGCGATCGCGCGGCTGAGCATGCCCCTGCTCGACGCCATGATGACCCAGCGCGCGGTGCGCCGGGTGCTGCCCGACCCGGTCGACGACGCCGTCGTCCTGAAATGCATCGAACTCGCACTGCGGGCCCCCACCGGATCGAACGGCCAGAACTGGGAGTTCGTGGTCGTCAAGGATCAACACATCAAGGACCAGTTCGCCAAGCGCTACCGGCAGGCCTGGGTGCTCTACGGCGGCATCAGCAAGCGCGTCGCAAAGGGTGACGAGTCGATGGCCAAGATCCTGCGGGCCGTGCAGTGGCAGGTCGACCACTTCAGTGAGATCCCCGTCCTGGTGGTGCCCTGCCTGCGCGGTATGCGCGCGCCATACGTGCCGTCGCCGTTCGTCGGTGAGTCGTCGTTCTTCGGCTCGATCTACCCGAGCGTGCAGAACTTGCTGCTGGCTGCCCGCGGAATGGGTCTCGGCGCATCGCTGATCACTCTGCCGCTGTGGAGTGTCACCTCAGCCCGCAAGATCCTTGGCCTGCCATTGACAGTCACTCCGGTCTGCATGGTGCCGTTGGGCTGGCCGCGCGGCCGTTACGGCCCGACCACCCGTAAACCGGTCGAACAGGTCGCCCACCTGAACTCTTACGGCAACCGCGCCTGGGTCGACTGAGTCCTCAATCTTGTCGCCCACCCCCTTTATGATTCGAACATGCATTCGAATATGGTGGCCGAAGCGCTCACGCAGCTTGATTCGGCGGTCCAGGCTCTCGGGGCTCTGGACTGGGACTCCCTGACGGGCCGGGAGCATCTAGCGGTCCTGGACCGCCTCGAGGTTGCCGGCCGCCGGCAGAAGGCGTCATCGCACGCGATCATCGGTTCGCTGAAGCGAAACGACAACGGGGAGATCGGCGCGATCCTGCCGAAGGTGATCGCCGACGTCTTGCGGATCAGTGTCGCTGAGTCTCGGCGCCGGCTGCGTGACGCCGAGCAACTCGCCCCGAGGACGTCCATCACCGGACAGCCGCTTCCGCCTCTACTGCCCGCCACGGCGAAGGCATGGGAGGCCGGCCTGCTCGACCCGGAGCACCTCCGGGTGATCCAGAACTTCATCCGGGACCTGCCGGATCACCTGCCGCCCTCCGATGTCGGGGACGCCGAAGCATTCCTGGCTGAGAAGGCTGCCGAACTGCGCCCAGACCAGTTGGAGAAGGTGGCGGACCGCTTGCAGGTGCACCTGAACCCAGACGGCAAGTTCAGCGACGCCCACCGGGACCGTCAGCGCGGATTCTCCTGGTGCGGAGGCCAGCGGCCGGATGGAATGAGCGTCGGCCGACTGGTCGCGACTCCCCAGTTGCGGGCGGAGATCGAGGCCTGGATGGCGAAATTCGCCGCGCCGGGCATGTGCAATCCCGCCGACCAGAGTCCCACTGTCACAGCCGAACCCGCCAAGGATGTCATCGACCGGGACGGTCGCAGTCACGCTCAACGACAACACGACGCACTCAGCGCCCTGGTGCGCAGCCAACTGGGCAACCCGAAACTCGGCACGCACAACGGGTTACCGGTGACGATCATCGTCAGCGCGACGCTCGAGCAGTTGCAGACCGGTGCGGGTGTCGCCGTGACGGGTGGCGGCACCCTGCTTCCGATGCGGGATCTGATCCGGATGGCTTCGCACTCCTGGCACTATCTCTGCGTCTACGACACGCACACGGAACGACCCCTGTACCTCGGACGGACCAAGCGAATCGCCTCGCCGGACCAGCGACTGGTATTGCACGACAAAGATCGCGGTTGTACTGCGCCGGGGTGCGATGTGCCGGGTTACCGGTCCGAGGTTCACCATGTCGATGAATGGGCCGACGGGGGGCAGACCAATATCGACAAGCTCACCTTTGCCTGCAAGCCGCACCACGGCTTGATCAAAGCGGGCGGTTGGCGGACCAGGAAGCTGAAGGACGGCTCCACCGAATGGCTTCCGCCGCCTCATCTTCCGCTGCGCGGGGGCACGAACGGTTACCACCACCCTGAGCGATTTCTCCCCAACAGCGGGAATTGATCCCAAAGTCCTAGCGCGGCTTGGATTTTCGCTTCTCCCGGACCCGGACATTGATCCGGATCGGCGATCCCTCGAATCCGAAGGTCTCGCGCAGCCGCCGTTCCAAGAAGCGTCGGTAGCCAGCCTCAAGGAACCCGGTGCTGAACAGCACGAAGGTCGGCGGCCGGGCAGTGGCCTGGGTGGCGAACAGGATTCGCGGCTGCTTTCCCCCGCGCACCGGCGGCGGTGTGGCGGCGATGATCTCCTTGAGCCAGGTGTTCAGTTGACCGGTCGAGATCCGCATATCCCAGGAGTGCAGCGCGGTCTCCATGGCGGGGACAAGTTTCTGCAACGCGCGCCCTGTCTTGGCCGAGATGTTGACCCTCGGTGCCCACTGCAGCTGTGCCAATTGCAGATCGATCTCCCGGTCGAGCAGAAAGCGGCGGTCCTCATCGACCAGATCCCACTTGTTGAACGCCAGGACCAGCGCGCGGCCGGCTTCGATGACCATCGACAGCACCCGTTGGTCCTGCTCGGTGATCGGCTCCGATCCGTCGATCAACACCACCACCACCTCAGCGGCGTCGATGGCGCTGTGGGTGCGCACCGAGGCGTAGAACTCATGCCCGCTGGCCTGGCCGACTTTCCGACGCAGACCGGCGGTGTCGATGAAACGCCAGATCCTGCCGTCGAGTTCGATCAGCGAATCCACCGGATCGACGGTGGTTCCAGCCACATCGTGAACCACCGAACGCTGAGCACCGGCGAGTCGGTTCATCAGCGAACTCTTGCCGACGTTCGGCTTGCCCACCAGCGCGACCCGCCTGGGCCCCCCGCCTGAGGGGGCGGTCTCCGACACCGTGGGCAGGTCGGCGATCACATCGTCGAGAAGATCGGCGACGCCTCGGCCATGCGTCGCACTGATCGGATGCGGCTCCCCCAGGCCCAACGACCACAGCGCGGCCGCGTCCGCCTCGCCCTTCTCGTTGTCCACCTTGTTGGCTGCCAGGAACACTGGCTTGCCGGACCGCCGCAGAATTCTCGCGGCCGCCTCGTCGGCGGTGGTGGCCCCGACCACGGCATCGACCACCAGGATCACTGCATCGGCGGTCTGCATCGCCACCGAGGCCTGCTCGGCGACCAACTGCTGTAAACCCTTGGCATCGGGTTCCCAGCCGCCGGTGTCCTGAACGGTGAAGCGCCGGCCGCTCCACGACGCGTCATAGGACACCCGGTCCCGGGTGACGCCCGGCAGATCCTGAACGACCGCCTCCCGCCGGCCAAGAATCCGATTGACCAGGGTCGACTTACCGACGTTGGGACGGCCGACCACGGCCACCACCGGCGGCGGACCGCCCGCCTCATCGGAGTCCTCGGCCGGCTGCTCGCCGGTGATCTCCCAGTCGCTCTCGTCGGACCAGGTGCCGTCCTCGCTCATCGGACCGCCTTCGTTCGCTGTTCGACAAGACTCCGCAGATGGTCGATGACCTCCGCTTGCGTCATATCGCTGGTATCGACGATCAGTGCGTCCTCTGCGGGGCGCAACGGCGAGACCACCCGGGTGGAGTCCAGGTGGTCGCGTCGGCGCACATCGGCCAGCACCGTCTCGTAGTCATCCGGCAGACCGGCGGCCACGTTCTGGTCGTTACGCCTCCGGGCCCGCGTCTCGGCCGTAGCGGTCAGGAAGATCTTCACGTCGGCCGTCGGCAGCACCACGGTGCCGATATCGCGGCCCTCGACCACCACGCTGCCGGTCCCGCCGGCCAGCTCACGTTGCAGGCGCACCATATGTGTCCGCACCGCCGGTACGGCCGCAACCGCTGAGACCGCGCGGGTCACCTCGTCGCCGCGGATAGCGGCCGACACATCCTCGCCGTCGAGGTAGACGTCTTCGGCCTCCGGGTCAAAGCCGACCGACATCGGCACATCGGCTGCCGCGGCGATGGAATCGGGATCGGCGAGATCCACCCCGCCGCGCAGCATCGCCAACGTCGCGATCCGGTACATGGCACCGGTATCGAGGTAGCGAGCGCCGAGAACCCGCGCCAAACCCCTTGATACCGAGGATTTTCCGGTGCCGGCAGGACCGTCAACCGCAATGATCACGCTACTCATAAGCCCACCGCCTGGTACAACTCGCCGACCTCTTTGCGGGTCAACGCCCGAATGCTGCCCGGCCGCTGATCCCCCAGTGCCACCGCGCCGATCTCGGTACGGACCAGTGCCTGCACCGGAAACCCGACTGCGGCCAGCAATCGCCGGACGATCCGCTTGCGTCCCTCGTGCAGGGCCACCCGTACCAGCGTCTTGCCCGGAACGGCGTCCACGACGGCGAAGTCGTCGAGCCTGACCGGGCCGTCATCCAACTCAATCCCGGCCCGCAACGTCTTACCCAGCCCGCGGGGCACCGATCCGGCGACGGTGGCGAGATAGGTTTTCTGCACCTCGTAGGACGGGTGCATCAACCGGTGCGCCAGTTCACCGTCATTGGTCAGCAGCAGCAGGCCTTCGGTGTCGGCGTCAAGTCGGCCGACGTGGAACAGCTTCTTATTACCACGCACCCGGTGCTCGATCAGATCCCCGATGCACGGCCGACCGCGGTCATCGGACATCGTCGAATGCATGCCCAGAGGCTTGTTCACCGCCAGATACACCATCGAGTCGTCGAGAACGACCCGGGCGCCGTCGACCCGGATCTCGGCGGAACCGGGGTCCACGCGGGTGCCCAGTTCGGTCACCACGCGGCCGTCGACCTCGACGCGCCCGTCGCTGATCATCCGCTCGGCGACCCGCCGGGAGGCGATACCGGCCTGCGACAGAACCTTTTGCAGGCGGACCCCCTCGGCGTCGCCCCCGGGCTCAGACATCGGTGTCGACGTCGATCGTCACGGGCTTGTCCGGCTGCGGGGAACCGGCGAGCTTGGCGAACCGAGGCTCGCTGTCGAGGGTTTCGCTGAGGTCGTCGATCACGTCCACATCGGGCAGCAGTGGCGCGATATCGGGCAGGTCGGTCAACGATGCCAGCCCGAGCCGTTCCAGGAACAACTCGGTGGTGGAGAAGGCCGTCGCGCCGCTATCCGGGTCGGCACCGGCCTCGGTGATCAGGCCGCGGGCCACCAACGTCCGCATCACCGCATCGACGTTGACGCCCCGTACGGCGCTCACTCTGGCCCGGGTCACCGGCTGACGGTAGGCCACCACCGCCAGCGTCTCCAACGCGGCGCGGGTCAACTTTGAGCGGGCCCCGTCGAGCAACAGCCGCTCGACATACGGTGCGAACCGGGCCCGGGTGTACATCCGCCAGCCGCCTCCGGTCTCGCGCAGGTCGATACCGCTCTCCCGGGCGGTCAGCTCCGCGGCCATCCGCTGCAGCGTCTCGGCGACGCGGTGCACGGGCTGCTCGGTTGCCGACGCCAGCGACTCGGGGCTCACCGGGGAGTCGACCACCAGCAACAGCGCCTCCAGCGCCCGGGCGAGTTCCCCGTCATCGAGGTCGTCGGCCGCGCCTGACGGGGGAACAGCCCTTTCCGCGTCCCCGTCGCCAACCATCTCGTCGGTCACGATCTCGTCGGTCACGATTGGACCTGCTCTTCCCACTCGGCCCTCACCAGCTCTTCGTTCACCATGCGGTTTCCGGTCCACGAAATCTGCAGCACACCAAGCGGTTCGGATTGCTCGAATGCTACCGCCCGGGCCCGGTACAGCTCGAGCAGCGCCAGGAACCGGCCGACGATCAGGATGGGTTCCGAACAGTCGGCCACCAACTCCGAGAAAGATGCCCACTCACCTACACCGCGGCGTTCCAGCTCCGCCAGCAGCCGCTCGGCCTGCTCCGGCACCGACACCCGGGCCGCGTGCAGATGGTCGGTGCCCACCGTCGGGACCGGGCGCGGAGTGAATACCGCCGCGGCGATCTCGGCGAAACTCAGGGCGTCGACGCCGATCATCACCTCCGGCAGCAGCTCGGAGAACTGCTCCTCCAGGGCCACCGAGCGGGGATAGCTGCGCAGAGCCGCGGCCTCCAACTCGGCGAACATCTCGGCGACATGCTTGAAAGCCCGGTACTGCAACAGCCGGGCGAACAGCAGGTCACGCACCTCCAGCAGAGCCAGGTCCTCGGCGTCCTCGACCTCACCGGACGGCAGCAGCCGGGCGGCCTTGAGATCCAGCAGGGTGGCGGCGATCACCAGAAAAGTGGTGGTCTCGTCGAGTTCGAGTTGGGGGCCGATCTGGCGGGTGTAGGCGATGAACTCGTCGGTCACCTGGTGCAGCGCCACCTCGGTGACGTCGAGACGGTGGGCGAAGATCAGCTGTAACAACAGGTCAAACGGACCCTCGAAGTTGGTCAGCCGGACCCGGAAACCCTTTTCGGGGGCCTGCTCGGAGCCCGTATCGGGCAAGGGGTTGGTGCTCACTTGCCGAAGCGGTCGATGACCTCGCGGGCCAATGCGCGGTACGCCTGCGCGCCAGCGGATTTCGGCGCCCACGTGGTGATCGGTTCGCCGGCGACGCTGGTCTCCGGGAACCGGACGGTGCGGCTGATGACCGTGTCGAAGACCAGATCGCCGAACCGCTCGATCACCCGGGCCATCACCTCGCGGGCATTGACGGTGCGGCTGTCGTACCGGGTGACCAGGATGCCGCTGATGGTCAGCTTCGGGTTGAGTCGGTCGCGGACCTTGTCGACGGTGTCGGTGAGCAGCGCCAGACCGCGCAGCGAGAAGAATTCGCATTCGGTCGGGATGATCACCCCTTCTGAGCACGCCAGCGCATTGACCGTAAGCAACCCTAGCGACGGCTGGCAATCGATCAGGACATAGTCGTAGCGGTCGAGCACCGGGCGAAGCGCACGTCCGAGGGTCTGCTCCCGGCCGACCTCGTTGACCAACTGGATCTCGGCTGCGGACAGGTCGATATTGCTCGGCACCAGGTCCAGCCCGTCCACCCGGGTGTGGATCAGAACGTCGTCGATCCCGACCCGTGGCTCCACCATCAGGTTGTGCACGGTGCTGGCCAGTTCGTAGTGCGGCACGCCCAGGCCAGCCGACAGCGCACCCTGCGGATCCAGATCCACCAGCAGTACCCGGCGGCCGTACTCGGCCAGCGCAGCTCCGAGGTTGATGGTTGAGGTGGTTTTGCCCACCCCGCCCTTCTGGTTGCACATCGAGATCACCACAGCAGGTCCATGGCTGGTCAACGGGCCCGGTGTGGGGATCGCCCGTGGCGGGCGCCCAGTCAGGCCGACCTGGGCGTCGTCGTGCTCGTCGGTCACGCCTCAACTCCTAGAAGGGCCAGCCGGATCAGGCGAATCGGCGGCGTGGCGAACATCGGCGCAAAGTCTATCCACCGCCTCGGCCTCGCTGTGCTCGCATGGTCGTTAACGGCCGTAGTCACGCCCGCGGGTGCGCCCCGGCCCACACCTCACGCAGCGCGTTGACGGTCACCAGAGTGTAGATCTGGGTAGTCGTCACCGAGGCGTGGCCCAGCAGCTCCTGGACCACGCGCACATCGGCGCCGCCGTCGAGCAGATGAGTCGCGAACGAGTGCCGCAACGTATGAGGCGACACCGCCGCGGTGATGCCGGCCCTTTCGGCGGTGTCCTGGAGGACCTGCCAGGCGCTCTGCCGGGACAGCCGTCCCCCACGTGCGTTGAGGAATATCGCCGGGATCCCCCGCCCGCGGCGAGCCAGGTCGGGACGTCCCCGCACCAGGTAGGCGTCCAGGGCTGCGATGGCCGGTCGGCCCACCGGCACCAGGCGCTGTTTGCCGCCCTTGCCGCGCAGCAGCACCGAACGGGCCTCGGTATCCACGTCGTCGACGTCGAGTCCGACGGCCTCGGAGATCCGGGCCCCGGTGGAGTACAACAGCTCCAGCAGCGCTCGGTTGCGCAGGGTCAGCGGACCGTCGGTGGGTGCCTCGCCGCCGGCGCCGTCGAGAAGCGCAAGCACGTCGTCCAGCGGCAGGCTCTTGGGCAGGCGACGGCTGGGGGTCGGCGGTTTGACTGCGCGGGCGACATCGAGGTCGATGATGCCCTCGGCGGCGGCGAAGCGGTGTAGCCCGCGGACCGCGATCAGGGCCCGGGCCGCCGATACCGCTGACAGCGCCGCCACACCGCTCTCGGGATCGCCGCGACGCAACGACACCAGAAACTCGCTGACGTCGGTCTCGCAGACGTCGCGCAGATCGCCGACATCCCGCTGCGTCAGGTGCTCGACATAGCGTCGAAGGTCCCGCCGGTACGAGCTGAGGGTGTTGGCGGCCACCCCGCGTTCGATGGTGAGGTGGTCGAGATAGCCCTGCACCTGACCCTCCGCGGCCGAGCCGAGGGCAGCGGCGGAGCGCGTCATGTGCCCGTCCTGCGGGCCGCGAACGCCGTCGGACGGTCCGGCCACGGTGCATCGACGGGACGGGTCTGCTTACCGTCGACGATCACCGCGTGCGCGGCCAGCACGCCGGCCGCGGCGGTGGCGTTGACGATCCCACCCGTCAGCACCCGGTCGGCAGCATCCCGCAACCCGAGCCAGTGCACCGTCAGGTCGGCCTCCTCGTGCTCGCCCTCCGGGCGGCCGACGTGCCGCAGCCCGCGGGCGAGGTAGACGCGCACCGACTCGTCGCAGAACCCGGGCGAGGACGCCACGTCCACAAGCACCTGCCAGTCCTCGGCAACCAGGCCGGTCTCCTCGCGCAGCTCGCGGGCCGCCGCCTCGGCCGGATCCTCCCCCGGTTCGTCGAGCAGACCGGCGGGCAATTCCCAGAACCGGTGTCCCAGCGAGTGCCGGTATTGATAAACCATCGCCAACTGGTCCTCGTCGTCGACAGCGGCCACGGCGACCGCGCCATAGTGCTCGACGACTTCGCGGATGGCGGTGGCACCGCCGGGCATCCGCACCTCGTCGGTTCGCAGCGCGATGATCGCGCCGCGGTAGATGGTTTCGGTTGCGACGGTTTCGAAATGGTGGTCGGCCACCGGGCGGTCAGCCTCGGGCACGGTCAGCCAGGGCATGCACGGCATCGGGATGTTCCTGGCCGTTCGGGTGCTGTTCGGGAATCTCCACCGGTAACCGTTCGGCTGCCTTGTAGTCGATCGCCGCACCGACGAAAGCGATGAACAGTGGATGTGGCCGGGTCGGGCGGCTCTTGAGTTCGGGATGGGCCTGGGTGCCGACCAGGAACGGATGCACGTCGGCGGGATACTCGACGAACTCAACCAGGTGCCCGTCCGGAGACGTCCCGGAGAACCGCAGACCGCTTTCGGCGATGCGGTCCCGGTAGTCGTTGTTCACCTCGTAGCGGTGGCGGTGGCGTTCGGACACTTTGGTGGACTGATATGCCTGTGCCACAACGGATCCGGCCTCGAGTACCGCCGGATAGGCGCCCAGTCGCATGGTTCCGCCCAAATCGGCCTCGCCGGCGACCGCGTCCCGCTGGTCGGCCATCGTGGAGATCACCGGATCGGAGGTGGCCGGGTCGAACTCGGCCGAGTTCGCCTCGGCGAGCCCGACTGAGCGGGCCGCCTCGATCACGATGCACTGCAGTCCCAGGCACAGTCCGAACAGCGGTAGTCCGCGGTGGCGGGCGTGGCGGATGGCCCCGATCTTGCCCTCGATGCCGCGGATGCCGAACCCGCCCGGGATGAGCACTGCGTGCACATCATCGAGCACCGCGGCCGCACCGGCATCGGTTTCGCAGTCGTCGGAGGCCACCCAGCGCATCTCCACTCTGGCGCGGTGCGCGAACCCGCCGGCGCGCAGCGCCTCGGCCACCGACAAGTAGGCGTCGGAGAGGTCGATGTACTTGCCCACCAAAGCGATCCGGACGGTCTCCTGGGGGTCGTGCACCCGGCGCAGCAGATCGTCCCACGTGGTCCAGTCGACATCGCGGAACGGCAGGTTGAGCCTGCGCACTACGTAGGCGTCGAGTTCCTCGCGGTGCAGCACCTTGGGGATATCGTAGATCGACGGTGCGTCCGGAGTGGAGATGACGCCGTCGAAGTCGACATCGCACATCAGGGCGATCTTCTCCTTCAGCGACTCGGGCACATCGCGGTCGCAGCGCAGGATCAGCGCGTCCGGCGTGATCCCGATATTGCGTAGCGCGGCTACCGAGTGCTGGGTCGGCTTGGTCTTGAGTTCTCCGGACGGGGCAAGGTAAGGCACTAGCGAGACGTGCAGGAAGAAGCAGTTCTCCCGGCCGACCTCATGGCGGACTTGGCGGGCGGCTTCGAGGAAGGGCTGGGATTCGATATCGCCGACGGTGCCGCCGATCTCGGTGATCACCACATCCGGCCGCTTGCCGGCGGCATCGGGCAGTGCCATCGCCATGATCCGGCGTTTGATCTCGTCGGTGATGTGCGGGATCACCTGAACGGTGTCGCCGAGGTACTCGCCGCGGCGTTCCTTCGCGATGACGGTCGAATACACCTGGCCGGTGGTCACATTTGCCGACCCGGACAGGTTCCGGTCGAGAAACCGCTCGTAGTGGCCGACGTCGAGATCGGTCTCGGCGCCATCCTCGGTGACGAACACCTCCCCGTGCTGGAACGGATTCATGGTTCCCGGATCGACATTGAGGTAAGGGTCGAGTTTCTGCATAGTGACCTGCAGGCCGCGCGATATCAGCAACTGGCCGAGACTGCTGGCGGTCAGGCCCTTGCCGAGCGAGGAGACGACGCCACCGGTAACGAAGAGATGCTTGGTCGCGGCCTGGGGGTGCTTGCGCAATGCGGGCAAGAGCGACCTCCGTGACGACGGCGCAGGACTTTGTTTTTACCAGGCCGAACAGCTCTGAAAGGTCTGGTTGGGGCCTGCCGACCCACGGAAACTCACCCTAACACCGACCCCGGCCAGACAGTGCTGACACACCGTCGGGTGCTACTGGACGGTTACCGATGCCGCCCCCGCGCCGACCCCGTAATGCCCGGGCGGCGCTCCGGCGCTCATCGCCTGAAGGGCCAGCACGCTGGTGATCCGGCCGGACTCTGCGTCGATATCGTCGACTGTGCTCACCGCGCCCGCGATACCGGGATCGGAGCGGGCGAGCGCCACCGCCGAGACTCCGCCCGCCGAGCCGTCCCGGCCGGCCAGAACGGTGCCCGAGCCGTGCGGCGCTAGTCCGGCGGCAAAGCGGGCCACCGTCGCGCCCTGGTTGCCGGCATCCTCTGCCAGCACCCCGCCTGTGACGATGATGGCCATATCGGCGGCGCCGAGCCGGCCGTCATACGTCAGGAATCCGGTATCGCGCAGGGCGGCGAGAACAGTGTCTCGTGCATCATCGCCAACCGGGGCAATCGCGGGATCGCGGTTTATCAGCAGGGCGATGCCGAGCAGGTCGCCGGCCTGCGCGTCCTCGTCGACCAGAGCGGTGTTCAGCTGGGTTCCGGCTGGCACGATGGGCGAATTGACCACCGACCGCAACTTCTCCTCGGAGTTGGCGTCCACGAACTCCTGGGTGAGCCCGATCGTGCCGGTCACCGAACCACCGGCCTGCCTGATCAGCCGCGTCACGCCATCAACGTCAGCATCCTCGGCATCGGGTGTGCGGAACAGTGCCACGGATTTACCGGTCAGCGCCTCGCGAACAATGCGCTCTGCCATCCGGATATCGAAATCGTTAGCCGCGGAGAGCCTTTCGGCGAGCATCCGGTTATCGTCATCCAGGACCTCGACCTGCTGCTGCAGATCGCCCTTATCGGCACGCAGAACCGATTCCATCGGGCCGGAAAGCATGCGGGCACCAAGGACGAATCCCACGGCAAGCGCCACGAACACCGCTGCCAGCGACAGCACGAAGCGCCGACGAGACTTCACGCTATGTCACCCAGCTCTGCACCCACAGGGTGATGCGGTGCCAGTAGGTGGAAATCCAGTCGATCACCACGGTGTCGGCCCGCGAGACCCACAGAGCGGCGACGACGGCGAACAGCACCGCCAGCACCAGCAGAGCGATCGCGCTACCCGAGATATGGCTGCGGTACAGCGTCGCAACGGCTTTCGCGTCGACCAGTTTTTCGCCCACCTTGAGCCGGGTCAGGAAGGTCGACGGATTACTCTGCGCGCGGGAGCGGTCGAAGAACTCCTCGATACTGGCCGACTCGCCAACCGTGACGATCAGCGAGGCACCGTGATGGTCCACCAGCAGCAGCGCCAAGTCGGTCGCCGACCCGGCCGCGGGGAACGTCATGGCCCCGATCCCTAGATCCTGAATCCGTTCCAGCCCCCCGGCGTGGCCGTCGGCGTCGGCCGGCAGTACCACCTGCGCGCCGCATTTGAGTGCCTCGGCGCTGATCTGATCGGGGTTGCCCACGATGAGAGCAGGACGGTAGCCGCCCTCGCGCAGGACGTCGGCACCGGTACCGACGCCGACCAGGACCGGCTGGTACTCCTTGATGAACGGCTTGAGCGCCTTGAGATCCTCGGCTGCGGCCGGACCGTCGGTGACGACAACGACATGGCGCCGATAGACGTCGACGTCGACGTCGGGAATGCCGATTCCATCGATCAGCAATGGACTCTCGCTGCGGATGAACTCGATGGTGTTGCCCGCGAAGGCCTCAAGATGCGCGACCAGACCCGTCTTGGCGTCATGCATGAGGTCGGCGATCTCCTCGTCGGTGCGCTCCACACCGTGCACCAGTCGTCGGTCACCGTGATAGACCCCGCCGTCATGCAGACGGATTTTGGAACCGTCCTTGATCTTCTTGAAGATCTCCGGGCCCGCATTGTCGATGAGAGTGATGTTGTTGGCCACCAGCACCTCGGGTCCCAGGTTCGGGTAGCGCCCCGAGATCGACGGGGATGCGTTGACCACCCCGATGACGCCGGCATCGACGAGAGCGTCGGCCGTCACCCGGTCGAGATCGAGAATGTCGAGGACTGCGATATCGCCCGGACCGACGCGACGCAGCAGGTGATCGATATCACGGTCCACCCGGGCGGTCCCGGTCACGCCCGGTCGTGCATTGGCATTACGCGAGAGAAGCGCAGACATCTTCATGGGCCCGATTGTGTCGGCGCGGCAGTTCATCCGACGGGAGGCGCGCCGTAACAGCAGCACCAGAAGTCAACTTTTTTCACATGCGCACCATGCCGGCCCTGCCAGCAGCGTTGTGTGCGCGACCGTCAGCGCGCGGCCTCCTCGGCCCGCGCGGCGGTGAGTAGTTCGCGCGCATGTGCGCGACCGGTGTCGGACTCCCCCAGGCCGGCGAGCATCCGGGCCAGTTCGGCCACCCGCTGCTCGTCGTCGAGTCGGCGTACCTCACTTGCCGGTCCGTTGCTGTCCACCACCAGGTGGGTGTCGGCGTAGGCGGCCACCTGGGGCAGGTGCGTGACGACGATGACCTGATGGCTGCGGGCCAGCCGGGCCAGCCGGCGGCCGATCTGGACGGCGGCCCGGCCGCCGACACCGGCATCGATCTCGTCGAAGACCATGGTGGTTCCCTCCGCGGAGGCGGACAGCACCACCTCGAGCGCGAGCATCACCCGGGACAACTCGCCGCCCGAGGCGCTCTTGTTGAGCGGAAGCACCGAGTTAGCGTCCTGGGTGCCGCGGTGCGCAGAGAACCCGAACTCGACCAGGTCGACGCCCTCGGCTCCGGCATGGGCCAGGTCGCCGGACGGCAGCAGTACCGGAGCGCTGTCCTCATCGCCGGCGGCCACCGTGGCGACGGTGACGGTGAAGTCGGCGTCGGCCATTGCCAGGCCGGACAACTCCGCGGTGACGGCCTCGGCCAGACCGGTGGCCGCCGCGGTCCGCAGACCGGACAACTCGACCGCGGCGGCGGCGACCTGACCGGCAAGATCGCCGACCCGTCGGGACAATCCGGTTAGCGCCTCTTCGGAGACATCAAGGTGGGCCAGCCGCGCCCGGGACTCGGCGGCCCAGGCGAGCACCCCGTCGACGTCGGCAGCGTATTTGCGGGTCAGGCCGCGCAATTCGGACTGACGGGCGAGTCGGGTCTCCAGCGCCCCGGCATCGGTCGGCAGGCCGGCGAGGAACTCGCCGAGTTCACCGGCCACATCGCCGACCACACTCAGCACCCCGGTGAGTTGGCGCCCCAGCCCGACCAGTGCGCCGTCGTCGGTCGACTCCAGCATCGCGGCAGCGCGCGCCAGGGTGTCCGCGGCGGAACGGTTCTCAACATCAGGAGCCGCGTCGTCGGCCCCGTACAGCGCTGCGCGTGCCCCGGCGGCGGCCTCCCGTACGGCGTCGAGTTCGGAGAGTCGATGGATCTCCGCCACCAGCGCCTCGTCCTCACCCGGTGTGGGCTCCACCCGGTCGATCTCGGCGAGGGCGAATTTCAACCGGTCGGCCTCCTGCGCCATCTCGCGGGCCCGGTTGGTCCGGTCCACCAGATCACGCCGGGCAACCAGCCACTCATCCCGAAGTTTGCGATAGCGCTCCAGCGGCGCGGTTGCACCGGCAAACCGGTCCAGGGCGGCACGCTGCTCGTCGGGTCGCATCAGCCGCAGTTGGTCGTTCTGACCGTGCAGCGTCAACAGCCCGGTGGTGAAGGCCGTCAGCGTCCTCGCCGGAACGCTGCGCCCACCCAGATAGGCGCGCGAGGGGCCGTCGCGGCTCACCGAGCGCAACGCGATGACGCTGCCGTCGTCATCGCGGTCGGCGCCGGAGGATTCAAGGATCTCCTGCGCCCGAGCGGCGGTCGGCGCGTCGAGTTCGCCGGTGCTGAACCGGCCCTCCACCACCGCTCGGCCGGATCCGGATCGCACCCTGGTGGCATCCGCGCGCGCCCCACCGAGCAGATGCAATCCGGTCACCACCATGGTCTTGCCGGTGCCCGTCTCGCCGGTCAGCACCGTCAGCCCGCGGTCGAATTCCGCGGTGGCGGAGATGATCGCACCCAGCGACTCGATCCGGATCTCGTTGAGCATCTAGCGCTCTCGCCAACTGTTCACCGGAAGCTGGAACTTACGCACCAGGCGGTCGGTGAAGGGTGCGCTGTCCAACCGAACCCATTTCAGCGGGGAATGGCACTTGGTTACCTGCAGCCGTCCACCGGCCGGCACCAGCGCCTCCCGGCGTCCGTCGCACAGGACCACGGCGTCCGGATTGTCGGAGTCGACGTCGATGGTGATCTCCGCATTGGGATTGGTCACCATCGGCCGGGCGAACAGGGCATGCGCATTGTTGGGAACCACGATGATGGCCTCGAGGTCCGGCCACACCACCGGACCGCCCGCGGAGAAGGCATAGGCGGTGGAACCGGTCGGACTCGATACCAGCACCCCGTCGCACCCGAACGCCGACACCGGCCGGCCGTCGATGGTGACCATCACCCCCAGAACGCCCTGATGGGTGCCCTTCTCCAGGCTGGCCTCGTTGAGTGCCCAGCCCTGGGACAACACCTCATCGCCAACACTGACAACGACATCGAGGGTCATCCGATGCTCGATGCGATAGTCCCGGGCGACGACATGCTCAAGGATCGAGTCGATGGCCTCCGCCTCGGCCTCGGCCAGGAATCCGATCCGGCCGAGATTGACGCCGAGGACCGGTATCTCGGCATTGCGGGCGAGGTCGGCGGCACGTAGAAAGGTGCCGTCCCCGCCCAGGACCAGGACCAGCTCACAGCCGTCCGCGGCATGCTCGTCGCCGTCGACCACCTCGATATCGGCTCCGGTGGCGTGCAACTCCGCCGGATCGAGGTGCAGGCTGCCCCGGTCGACGGCCTCCCTGGCCAGCAATCGAAGCCGAATTCCGTTCTCGCCGAATGCTTTGCCTACCCTGCGGGCGGTTTCGTTGGCCTCATCGCGGCCCGGGTGCACAACCAGCAGGATCGTTCTGGCAGCGGTCTCCATGCTCACTGCGGTCCCTCCGCGACGGCGCGGCGAACCGCGTCCTCCAGCCCTTCACCGGCCAGGGCGGCGTCGGTGCGGGCCCGCAGCCAGAGGAAATACTCGACGTTGCCGGACGGCCCTGGAAGTGGGCTTGCCGTCACCCCGACCGGTGGCCAGCCCAGGGTGGCGGCCCGAGCCGCGACGGCCAACATCGATTCG
>LFFF01000043.1 GCA_001510415.1 Actinobacteria bacterium casp-actino6
AGCAGCGAGTCCGACAACCTGGGAGATCATCTGGGTGCCGGCCTCGAAACGCTGCGGCGGCGGCGCGTAGGTCGCCGACTCCATGGTCACCGTCTCGATCATCGACCCGCCGGTCAGGAACGGCGGCAGCGCCGAGAGCAGTCCGGGCCGCCCGTAAAGCGCGCCGATACCGGTCGGCCCCAGCATCTTGTGCCCGGAGAACGCGGCGAAGTCCACATCCAGCGACGGCAGGTCGACCGGCTGATGCGGCACCGACTGGCAGACGTCCAGCACGGTCAGCGCACCCACTGCGCGGGCCCGGGACACCAGTTCTGCCACCGGGGCGCCGGTACCGGTGACATTGGAATGGTGAGTGAAGGCAACGACTTTCACCCGCTCGTCCAGTGTCAGCGAGTCGAGGTCGATATGTCCGTCATCGGTGGCGCCGTACCAGCGCAGGGTGGCACCGGTGCGACGGACGAGTTCCTGCCACGGGATCAGGTTGGCGTGATGCTCCAGTTCGGTGGTGACGATCACATCGCCCGGTCCGACGGCACCCTCGAACCGGTTGTCGCCCAACACATACGAGACCAGGTTGAGCGCCTCGGTGGCGTTCTTGGTGAACACCAGGTCTTCGGGTGCCGCTCCGACGAAACCGGCGATGTCGGCTCGGCCCTGTTCGAAGGCGTCGGTGGCCTCCTCCATCAGCTGGTGCGCCCCGCGATGCACCGCACCGTTGGAGGTGGTGAGGAAATGCCGTTCCGCGTCGAGGACCTGGATCGGCTTCTGCGACGTCGCACCGGAATCCAGGTATGCCAGACGGTGCCCCCCGCGCATCACCCGGTCAAGAATCGGGAAATCCGCGCGGACCCGTTCCAGTCCGGCGATCTCAGCCGCAGAAGCCGTCACCGCAGTCTCAGGACGTGGCGGCCGCACGCTGGGTGAACCGCACGTAGCCGTTCTCCTCCAACTCGTCGGCGAGTTCCGGACCGCCGGACTCGACGATGCGGCCGTCGACGAAGACGTGCACGAACTGCGGGTGGATATAGCGCAGGATCCGGGTGTAGTGCGTGATCAGCAGCACCCCGGCATGCTCGGCCTCGGCATAGCGGTTGACACCCTCGCTGACCACCCGTAGCGCATCGACGTCCAGACCGGAGTCGGTTTCGTCGAGGATGGCGATCTTGGGCTTGAGTAAACCCAGCTGCAGGATCTCGTGCCGCTTCTTCTCGCCGCCGGAGAAGCCTTCGTTGACGCTGCGCTCGGCGAACTGCGGGTCGATATCGAGGTCGGTCATCGCCGCTTTGACCTCTTTGACCCAGTTGCGCAGTTTGGGAGCCTCGCCGCGAACCGCCGTCGCCGCGGTGCGCAGGAAGTTCGACATCGACACACCGGGCACCTCGACCGGGTACTGCATGGCCAGGAAAAGGCCGGCGCGGGCGCGTTCGTCGACGCTCATGTCCAGAACGTCCTGCCCATCGAGGGTGATCGACCCCGAGGTGACGGTGTACTTGGGATGACCGGCGATCGCGTAGGACAGCGTGGACTTCCCGGATCCGTTGGGGCCCATGACCGCATGGGTCTCCCCCGAGTTCACCGTCAGGTCGACGCCCTTGAGGATCTCCTTGTCGGCACCGTCCGGGGTGGTGATGGAGACGTGCAGGTCCTTGATGTCCAGTGTGCTCATGATGCGGTTCTCGATTCGGTGATGGCCAGTTCGTGTTCGATGGCGTCGGTCAGACGGTCGCGGATCTCGGGTACGGCGATCTTGGAGATGATCTCCCCGAAGAATCCCCGCACCACCAGGCGGCGGGCCTGGTCCTCGGGGATGCCGCGGGCTTGCAGGTAGAACAACTGCTCGTCGTCGAAACGACCGGTGGCGCTGGCGTGTCCGGCGCCGACGATCTCGCCGGTCTCGATCTCCAGGTTGGGCACCGAGTCGGCGCGGGCACCGTCGGTGAGCACCAGGTTCCGGTTCACCTCGAAGGTGTTGGTACCGGTGGCCTCGGCCCGGATCAGCACGTCGCCCACCCAAACGGTGTGCGCGTCGGGCTTTTTGGACTCCGGATCCCCTTGCAGTGCGCCTTTGTAGAGGACGTTCGAGGTGCAGTTGGGCTGGGAGTGATCGACCAGTAGTCGCGATTCCAGGTGCTGTCCGCTGTCGGCGAAGTAGAGGCCGAGCAGTTCGGCGTCGCCGCCGGGGGCGTCGTAGCGGACGGTGGCCGACATCCGGGCCACCTCGCCGCCGAGGGTCACCGCGACGTGGCGCAACACAGCGTCCTTGCCGAGTCGGGCGTGCTGTGCGCTGACGTGCACCATGTCGTCGTCCCAGTCGGCGATCCACACCACCGTCAGTCGGGCCGCGTCGGCGACCACGAACTCGGCATTGTCGGCGTAGGTTCCGCTGCCGCGCAGGTCTATGACGGCGACCGCTTCGGCGAGTTCCTCGACCCGGACCTGGAGATGGCCGTACGCGGTCTTACCGACACCCGGCCCGGTGACGACGATCTCGACCGGGACTTCGGTGTGGGACCCGCGGGCGACGGTCACGACAGTCGCCGCGGTGAACGACGAGAAGGCCTGGGCGGCAACACGATCAGCGGGAACCCCACCCTGACCAAGCCGGGAGTCGCCGCGGGCGACGGTCTCGACCGTCACGCCGGGCTGCTCGGTGACGCTGATCTGCGCCTGACCGTCCGGCTGCGCCGCACCGTCATGCAGACCACGCAGCCGGCGCAGCGGGGTGAACCGCCAAAGCTCGTCGCGGCCGCCGGGTACCTCAAAGGCATTGACGTCGAAGGAACTGAACTGCTCGCCCTTGTTGGCGCCAGCCAACGTTGAGCCCTTGTTGGCGCCAGCCAACGTTGAGCCCTTGTTGGCGGCAGCGAGTGTCGCGCTTCCCATCAGCCGACCGCGCCTTCCATCTGCAGTTCGATGAGCCGGTTGAGTTCCAGTGCGTACTCCATCGGAAGCTCCCGGGCGATCGGCTCGACGAATCCGCGCACCACCATCGCCATCGCCTCGTCCTCGGTCATCCCGCGGCTCATCAGGTAGAACAGTTGGTCCTCACTGACCTTGGAGACGGTGGCCTCGTGACCCATGGTGACGTCATCCTCACGGATGTCGACATACGGATAGGTGTCGCTGCGGCTGATGGTGTCCACCAGCAGCGCATCGCATTTCACGCTCGAGCGGGATCCGTGCGCGCCCTTGTTGATCTGAACCAGGCCGCGATAGGAGGCCCGGCCACCGCCGCGGGCCACCGACTTGGAGACGATGTTGCTCGACGTGTTCGGCGCCAGATGCAGCATCTTGGCTCCGGTGTCCTGGTGCTGGCCCTCGCCGGCGAACGCCACCGAGAGGACTTCGCCCTTGGCCTGCTCGCCGGTCATCCACACCGCCGGGTACTTCATGGTGACCTTGGAGCCGATGTTGCCGTCGACCCACTCCATGGTGGCGCCGGCCTCGGCCCGGGCCCGCTTGGTGACCAGGTTGTAGACGTTGTTCGACCAGTTCTGGATGGTCGTATACCGAACCCGCGCATTGGGTTTGACGATGATCTCCACCACCGCCGAGTGCAGCGAGTCGCTCTTGTAGATCGGTGCGGTGCAGCCCTCCACATAGTGGATGTAGGAACCCTCGTCGGCAATGATCAGGGTGCGCTCGAACTGGCCCATGTTCTCGGTGTTGATCCGGAAGTAGGCCTGCAGCGGAATGTCGACGTGCACACCGGGCGGCACGTAGATGAACGACCCACCCGACCAGACCGCCGTGTTGAGCGCGGAGAACTTGTTGTCCCCGGCCGGGATCACCGTGCCGAAGTACTGCTGGAACAACTCGGGCTGCTCACGCAATGCGGTATCAGTATCCAGGAAGAGGACTCCCTGGGCCTCAAGATCCTCTCGAATCGAGTGGTAGACGACTTCGGATTCGTACTGGGCCGCGACACCCGAGACCAGCCGCTGCTTCTCGGCCTCCGGGATGCCCAGTCGGTCGTAGGTGTTCTTGATGTCCTCGGGAAGCTCTTCCCACGTGGTGGCCTGCTTCTCGCTGGAGCGCACGAAGTACTTGATGTTGTCGAAGTCGATGCCGTCGAGGTCGGAGCCCCAGTTCGGCATCGGCTTCTTGTAGAACGTCCGCAACGCCTTGAGACGGATGTCGAGCATCCACTCCGGTTCGCTCTTCTTCGCCGAGATGTCGCGCACCACGGCCTCGGAGATTCCGCGCTGGGCACTCGCCCCGGCCACGTCGTTGTCCGACCAGCCGTACCCGTAGTTGCCGAGGGAGGCGATGGTCTCCTCCTGGCTGAGTGGCAGTACCTCGGGTGCACTAGTCATGCCGATGCTCCTTGTTCGTCGTCGGATGGAGAAGCGTTGGGGGTCAACCGCTGATGCAGCGGTATGTGTGTGGTGCAGGCACAGTCGCCGTTGGCAATGGAGGCCAGCTGCTGGACGTGTTTTCCGAGCACCTCGGAGATCGCCTGCTGCTCAGCCTCGCAGAGTTCCGGAAACTCCTCTGCCACATGGGAAACCGGGCAGTGGTGCTGGCAGATCTGGATGCCCCCGACCGGTCCGCCCACCCGGGTGGTGGTGGTCGCGTAACCGGCCCGGGTGAGCGCCTCGGCCACCCGGTCGGCGGCGCCTTCGACCGCATGGTCGTCGTCGGAGTCGGCGGGCCGAACCCCGTCGAGAATGGTGTCGATGCGGCGGCGGGCGAAGGTCCGGACGGCCTCCTCGCCGCCGATCTCGCGTAGCTGCCGCATGGCGGCCGAGGCGAGGTCGTCATAGCTGTGTTCGAGCTTGGCCCGACCGGCCGCGGTGAGCCGGTAGCGCTTGGCCGGGCGACCCCGTCCCGCCTGCTGCCAGGCCGCCGCCGGATTGGCCTCGGCGTCACCGCCCTCGACCAGCGCATCGAGGTGGCGCCGCACGCCGGCCGCCGAAATGCCGAGACGACGGCCGATCTCCACCGCGGTGATCGAACCCGACTCCAGCAGGAGCTGCACGATCGCTCGGCGGGTCCGGCCGTCCTGTACCGACACCCGTGGCACGGGCGAGGCGTCGGGAAGGATTTTCACAACGTCAGTGTGACGCAATTAGACACCACGGTCTAGCAAGGGCAGCCTCACCTATTTTCTCGCCGTGAACCGCGTTCCCGCCGGTTAGAGTGCTGTGGTGGCAGCCCGCCAGCACCCCCTCAGCCTCTCCATCGCCAGCTGGCACGGCGACGAGCGGACCGTAGGCGCGCCGCTGAATCCCGCCGAGCTGCGGGCCATGCACCACACCCGGCTATTCGGCGCGACCGGCACCGTCCTGATGGCCATCGGCGCACTCGGCGCCGGAGCGCGTCCGGTGGTCCAGGACCCCACATTCGGGGTGCGTCTGCTGAACCTGCCGTCGCGCATCCAGACCGTCTCGTTGACGATGACCACGACCGGCGCGGTGATGATGGCTCTGGCCTGGCTGATGCTCGGCCGCTTCGTGCACGGTCCGCGGCGGATGTCGCGCAGCCAGCTCGATCGCACCCTGCTGCTGTGGATGCTGCCGCTGCTGATCGCTCCGCCGATGTACAGCAAGGATGTCTACTCCTACCTCGCGCAGAGCCAGATCGCCCGCAACGGCCTGGATCCCTACCAGGTCGGCCCGGCACCGGGATTGGGTCTGGACCATGTGTTCACCTCATCGGTGCCCAGCCTCTGGCGCGAGACACCGGCACCGTACGGGCCACTGTTCCTGTGGATCGGCGACGGCATCTCCGCGCTCACCGGGGAGAACATCGTCGCCGCAGTGCTGTCGCACCGCCTGGTCGTCCTGATCGGGGTGGGCCTGATCGTCTGGGCCACCCCGCGGTTGGCGCGACGGTGCGGGGTGGCGGAGGTGACCGCGCTGTGGCTTGGCGCAGCCAACCCACTGCTGCTGATGCATCTTGTGGCCGGAATTCACAACGAGGCCTTGATGCTGGGTCTGATGCTGACCGGAACCGAGATCGCGCTACGCGGTATCGCCGGAGCCGCCGGGCCGGCGACATCAACGCCCGGAGCCGCCGGGCCGGCGACATCACCGCCCGGAGCCGCCGGGCCACTGTTGCCCCGGCCGCTGCACTGGCCGCACTCCCGCTCCGACTGGTCACGCTGGGCGCCGCTGGGCCTGCTGCTGGCCGGCACGGTGCTGATCGCCCTGTCATCGCAGGTCAAACTGCCGGGTCTGCTGGCTCTCGGTTTCACCGCGATGGCGCTGGCCCATCGCTGGGGCGGCACGCTGAAGGCATTCCTGTCCGCGGGCATCCTCACGATGTCGGTCGCGCTGCCGGTGATGGCGCTCGTCGGCTGGGCCAGCGGGCTGGGGTTCGGCTGGTTGTTCACCCTGGGCACCGCCAACGTGGTGCGCAGTTGGATGTCACCGCCGACCCTGCTGGCGCTGGCCACCGGACAGGTGGGCATTCTGCTCGGGCTGGGCGATCACACCACCGCGGTGCTGGCCCTGACCCGCGCGATCGGCGTGCTGATCATCGCGATCATGGTGAGCTGGCTGCTGCTGGCGGTGCTGCGCGGACGGTTGCACCCGGTCGGCGGACTGGGCGTCGCGATGGGCGCCACGGTGTTGTTGTTCCCGGTCGTGCAGCCGTGGTACCTGCTGTGGGCGATCATCCCGCTGGCGGCCTGGGCCACCCGCCCGCGCTTCCGCATCGCCACCATCGCGGTCACCCTGATCGTCGGGATCTTCGGTCCCACCGCCAACGGAGACCGCTTCGCGCTGTTCCAGATTCTCAATGCGACGTTGGCCAGTGCGGTGATCGTGCTGCTGCTGATCGGGTTGACGCTCAACCGGTTGCCGTGGCGCTATCTGCCCGGTACCGACGAGCGATACAGCGGCCAGGATCTGGACGTTCCGGCCGGCGCGGGTCAGTCAGGGCAACCACCGGCAACCGGCCCCACCCGCGCCGCCTACGCTGATTCCCCGTGAGGTCTGGCTCCCCCACCCCGGTGCGGCTTCGCGGGGTGTCGAAACGCTACGGGTCCGTCTCAGCGGTCTCCAATCTCGACCTCGACGTCGAACGCGCCGAGGTTTTCGCCCTGCTCGGCCCCAACGGCGCCGGCAAGACGACCACCGTCGAGATGTGCGAGGGCTTTGTCAGGCCCGACGCGGGCACAATCGAGGTCCTCGGACTCGACCCCACCACGGATAACGCCCGGGTGCGCGAGCGTATCGGCGTCATGCTGCAGGGGGGCGGCGGCTACCCGGCCGCCAGGGCCGGCGAGATGCTCGATCTGGTGGCTTCCTACGCAGCCCGGCCGTTGGACCCGGCCTGGCTGCTGGACACCCTCGGCCTCACCGATGTCGCCCGCACCACCTACCGCAGACTGTCCGGCGGCCAGCAGCAGCGACTGGCATTGGCCTGCGCCATCGTCGGCCGGCCGGAACTGGTGTTCCTCGACGAGCCGACCGCGGGTATGGACGCGCACGCGCGACTGGTGGTGTGGGAGCTCATCGACGGACTGCGCCGCGACGGTGTGACCGTGGTGCTGACCACCCATCAGCTCAAGGAGGCCGAAGAGTTGGCCGACCGGATCGTCATCATCGACCGCGGATCCCCGGTCGCGGCGGGCAGTCCGGCCGAACTGATGCGAAACGGGGCCGAGGACCAACTGCGTTTCACCGCGCCCCGCAAACTGGACCTGGCGCTGCTGGTGTCGGCCCTGCCCGAGGGCTACCGGGCCACCGAGCCGACGCCCGGGGAATACCTGGTCGAGGGCAAGGTGGACCCGCAGGTACTTGCCACCGTGACCGCGTGGTGCGCCCGGCTCAACATCCTGGCCAACGACCTTCGGGTCGAGCAGCGCAGCCTCGAAGACGTGTTCCTGGACCTGACCGGCAAGGAGCTGCGGTCGTGAGCGATCTTTTCCCGGCCGGGACGTTCACCCCCGACCCACGTCCGAGCGCAGTGCCACGGATGCTGGCGGCCCAGTACGGCCTCGAGCTGAAACTGCTTCTGCGCAACGGCGAGCAGCTGTTGTTGACCATGTTCATCCCGATCACCCTGTTGGTGGGGCTCACGGTCCTGCCGCTGGGCGACTTCGGGGACAACCGGGTCGCTGTGTTCGTGCCGGCCATCATGGCGCTGGCGGTGATTTCGACGGCCTTCACCGGCCAGGCCATCGCGGTCGCGTTCGACCGCCGCTATGGTGCGCTGAAACGCCTCGGCGCCACTCCGCTGCCGGTCTGGGGCATCATCGCCGGCAAGGCGCTGGCCGTGGTGACGGTGGTGTTCCTGCAGGCGATCATTCTCGGCGGCATCGGACTGGCGCTGGGATGGCGGCCGCAACCGGCCGGCCTCCTACTCGGAGCGGTCGTCATCGCGGTGGGCACCGCGACTTTCGTCGCCATGGGCTTGCTGCTCGGCGGTACCCTGCGGGCCGAGATCGTGCTCGCCCTGGCCAACCTGCTGTGGTTCGTGTTCGCCGGCTTCGGCGCGTTGACGGTGGAGAGTTCCACCGTCCCCGGGGCGCTGGCCTGGATCGCCCGACTGACACCGTCCGGGGCGCTGACCGAGTCGTTGTCCCGGGCGACCGTGGTCTCGTTCGACTGGTTCGGAATAGTCGTGCTGACGATCTGGGGCGGGTTGTCCGCGGCGGCCGCCGTGCGCTGGTTCAGGTTCACCTGAGCCCATCCCCTACTACAGCCCGTAGTTCGGACTCCACTAGGATCGGGAGGTGTTCGTGGTACGGGCTTTTCTGCGGCTGGTGGACAAACTGCCGCTGCCCAGCCTGAGGACCCAGCGCATCATCGCCGCCGCCGTCGTCCTGAGCCAGGCGCTGATCTCGGTCACCGGTTCGATCGTCCGGGTCACCGCATCCGGTCTGGGATGTCCCACCTGGCCGCAATGCTTCCCGGGCAGTTTCACCCCGGTCCCGCATGCCGAGGTGCCGGGGCTGCACCAGGCCGTGGAGTTCGGCAACCGACTGCTGACGTTCGCCGTGGTCATCACCGCGATCCTGGCGGTGCTGGCGGTGACCCGGGCCCGGCGCCGCCGCGAGGTGCTGGTCTATGCCTGGCTGATGCCCGCCTCCACTGTTCTGCAGGCGGTGATCGGCGGTATCACCGTGCTGACCGGGTTGCTGTGGTGGACGGTGGCGATCCACCTGCTGGTCTCGATGGCCATGGTCTGGGTGGCCACCCTGCTCTACTGCAAGGTCGGCCAGCCCGATGACGGTGTCCCCGTCGCCGTCGTCCCGAAACCACTGCGCCAGTTGACATTCCTCAGCGCGCTCGCGCTGACCGCCACACTGATCACCGGCACCCTGGTCACCGGTGCCGGCCCGCACGCCGGAGACAAGAGCCCGCAGCGTACGGTTCCGCGACTCGAGATCGAGATCGTCACCCTCGCGCACGCACACAGCGCGCTGCTGGTCAGCTACCTGAGCCTGCTGGTCGGCCTCGGCGCCGGATTATTCGCCGTCGGTGCGCCGGCTGCGGTCAGACGCCGACTCGGCGTGCTGGTGGGTCTGGTTGCGACACAGGCTCTGATCGGCTTCGTCCAGTACCACACCGGCGTACCGGCCGTCCTGGTCGCTCTGCACGTCGCCGGCGCGGCGGCATGCACCGTCGGCACCGCCGCGCTATGGGCGTCGATGCGAGAGCGGACCGAGACCCAGACGCTCGCAGGCTGACTCCACCCCGAGGGCGAACCTCCGCTGCTGCAACGACCGGGTGCGCGCGTCGAGCTGCCGCCAGCCCAGTGCCGGCTCGATGAGTTCCAGTTCCAACAGCACCGCGGAGTCGGCGCGACCGATCAAGTCGACCCGGGCGTACAGCAGGTCGGCCTTGGCGATGCCGGCCCGCGCGCACGCCGCGTCCAGCGCGGCGTGACCGAGATCCCACATCTCGAAGTCCGGGTCGGCTACCGCGAGATCCTCGTTCGCATAGACGCCGGACTCGTCCATCACCGGATCCTCACCCTCCGGCGGCAGGATGGGCCCCTTGGTGAAGGCATGGGACTGTTCGCCACCCAGAAAGACCAGGGCGGTCTCACCATCCTGGATCCGGGAGTCATAGGGCTGTACCAGCACACCGCGCCCACGATCCAGAATCCCCGCCGCATGCCCGGCGGCCGCTCCGTGGTCGGCGAACCGGGACGTGCCGATCGAACCCGCGCCCACCGCGGGCTTGACGACCACCTCGACTCCGCCACAAGCCACCGGAATCGCCGGGTCCTGGCCTGGCTCCAGGAAGAACGAGGGCACCGTCGGCACGCCGGCCGCAGCGAGGTCCTGCAGGTAATGCTTATCGCTGTTCCAGGCGACGAGCGCGGGCGGATTCAGCAGGTTGCGCACCCGGGTGGTCCAGGCCAGGAATTCGTCCTGGCGCTCGGCGTAATCCCAGGCCGCCCGCAGGATCACCAGGTCGGCGCTCTCGGTCTGCGGGTCGTCCCACGACATCCACCGGGCATGCAGTCCCCGGTGGCGCAGTGCCTCGACCAGACCGTCGTCATCGCCGTCCCCGTCGGGGAGTTGCGGACAGGATGCCAGCACGATCCGCGGATGGAAAACATTGGGCCGGGCCAACTTCATCAGAAAGCCGCCGTCCTGGTGATGATCACGGAGTGGATGATAGTGCCATGTACGCAGTGGAAGTCGCGGTAACAGGCGGGCCGGATGTTCTTCAGTACGTCGAGCGGCCGGTGCCCTCCCCCGGTCCGGGCGAGGTGCTCATTCGCGCCGACGCGATCGGCGTCAATTTCATTGATACCTACTTCCGGTCCGGGCTGTATCCGCGCGAACTGCCGTTCGTGGTCGGCCAGGAAGTCTGCGGGACCATCGCAGCGGTCGGCGACGATGTCGCCGCAATCAACGTCGGCGATCGCGTCGTGACCGCCAACGCAACCGGTGCGTACTCCGAATTCTCCACCGCGCCCGCCGATTTCGTCGCCTACGTGCCCGATAACGTGCCCTCCGATGCCATCGCATCCGCGCTGCTGAAGGGATTGACGGCGCATTACCTGATCAAGTCGGTGTACCCGGTGCAGCCGCGTGACTACCTGCTGGTGCATGCCGGGGCCGGGGGCGTCGGCCTGATCCTCACCCAGTGGGCCACCAGTCTCGGTGCGCGGGTCATCACCACCGCATCGACACCGGCGAAGGCGACGATGTCCCGGCAGGCCGGGGCAATCGAGGTGCTCGACTACCCCGATGATCCGGAGGCCTTCGCCGATCAGGTCCGCGCATTGACCGACGGCCGTGGCGTGGCCGCGGTCTACGACGGGGTCGGCCGGTCGACCTTCGAGGCCAGCCTGGCCAGCCTGGCGGTCCGCGGCACCCTGGCGTTGTTCGGGGCATCCAGCGGGCCGGTTCCCCCGGTCGACCCGCAGCGGCTCAACGCGGCCGGATCGGTGTACCTGATCCGTCCGAACCTGGCCCATTTCATCCGGACCACCGACGAGTTCGCCTGGCGTGCCGGTGAACTGCTCGAGGCGATCGCCGACGGTTCGATCACCGTCACCGTCGGCGGGCACTACCCACTGGCCGAGGCGCAGCGCGCCCACCGGGACCTGCAGGCCCGAAAGACCACCGGCTCGATCGTGCTGCTGCCCTGAACCCGCTGTCTGATCGGCCTCAGCCGAACAGCATCGGCAGCGGGATGACCGAATCGACGGCCAGCGCGCAGAACACCGCGGCCAGGTAATTGTTCGAGTGCAGGAACAACTTCAGCGGCTTGACCGGGTCACCGCGGAGCACCCCGGCATGTAACCGGTGGGCCAGGGTCAGGAACCAGGCGCCGGCCAGCACCGCCACCGCCGCGTACAGCCAGCCCGCGGCTGGGACCAGCGCCAGGGTTGCCGCCACGGTCAGCCAGGTGTAGATCACGACCTGTTTGGTGACCTGACGTTCGGTGGCCACCACCGGTAGCATCGGCACCCCGGCGGCGCGGTAGTCCTCTTTGTATTTCATCGCCAGCGCCCACGTGTGCGGCGGCGTCCAGAAGAAGATGATGGCGAACATCGCCAGCGCCTGCCAGCCGATGGTGCCGGTGACCGCCGACCAGCCGATCATCACCGGCATACACCCGGCAGCGCCGCCCCACACGACATTCTGCGAGGTGCGGCGCTTGAGCAGCAGGGTGTAGACCAGCACGTAGAACGCGATGGTCGCGGCGGCCAGATGGGCCGACAGCAGGTTGGTGGTCCACCAGAGCCAGAAGAACGATCCGATCGACAACGCCATACCGAACACGAAGGCGTGGCTGCGCGGCACGACGGACCGGGCCAACGGCCGGCCGGCGGTGCGCTTCATCACCTTGTCGATATCGGCGTCGGCGACGCAGTTCAGCGTGTTGGCGCCACCGGCCGCCAGCATCCCGCCGAACAAGGTGTTGAGGATCAGCACCAGGTCGACCGAACCCCGGGACGCCAGGAGCATGGCCGGGATGGTGGTGACCAGGAGAAGTTCGACCACGCGCGGTTTGGTCAGTGCCAGGTAGCCCAGCAGGGTGCTGCGGATCCGACTCGGCCACGCTGAGACTTCCGGGCCGCCGGTCTCGCCGACGAGGCGGGTTTCGGGCATCCTCACGCAGTCAACTCCTCACGGACGGCGACAGCCGTCCCAGCGTCTACTACAGAGGATGGTAGACCGCGACGCCGCCGATTTGGTACTGCAGGGTCGATTCTCGGCATTAGGGTGTGCTGGAGTACCGGGTTGCCGATTGATTCGACCTCTCCAGGAGTTATTTCGTGACCACGCTCGACGAGATTTCCGCGCTCACCCAGCCGCACCATCCCGATGACTGGACCGAGTTGGACACCCGCGCGGTCGACACGGCGCGGGTGCTGGCCGCCGATGCGGTGCAGAAAGTCGGCAACGGTCATCCCGGTACCGCCATGAGTCTCGCGCCGGTGGCCTACACGCTGTTCCAGCGGGTGATGCGGCATGACCCGAGCGACACCGAATGGCTGGGCCGCGACCGGTTCGTGCTGTCCTGCGGGCACTCCAGCCTGACCCTGTACCTGCAGTTGTATCTCGGCGGTTTCGGGTTGGAACTCGCCGATATCGAGGCGCTGCGCACCAAGGGCTCCAAGACCCCGGGCCATCCGGAGTTCCGGCACACCAAGGGTGTCGAGATCACCACCGGTCCGCTCGGCCAGGGCCTGGCCTCGGCGGTCGGGATGGCGATGGCCGCCCGCTACGAGCGCGGACTGTTCGACCCGGACGCACCGGCCGGGACCAGTCCGTTCGACCATCACATCTATGTCATCGCCTCCGACGGCGATATGCAGGAGGGTGTCACCAGCGAGGCGTCCTCGCTGGCCGGCACCCAGCAACTGGGCAATCTGATCGTGATCTGGGACGACAACGAGATCTCCATCGAGCACGACACCAATATCGCGTTCACCGAGGACACCCCCGCCCGGTACGAGTCCTACGGCTGGCATGTGCAGGTCGTCGAGGGCGGCGAGAACGTCGCCGGGATCGAGGCGGCGATCGCGGCGGCGCAGAAGGTCACCGACAAGCCGTCGTTCATCGCACTGCGCACCATCATCGGCTATCCGGCCCCGACCAAGATGAACACCGGCGGGGTGCACGGCTCAGCCCTGGGGGCCGACGAGGTGGCCGCCACCAAGGAGATCCTCGGATTCGATCCGGAGAAGAATTTCGACGTCGCCGAGGAGGTCATCGCCCATACCCGCAAACTCGTCGACCGGGGCCGCGAGGCGCACACAACGTGGCAGGTCGACTTCGACGCGTGGGCCCAGCGCGAACCCGAACGCAAGGCGCTGCTCGACCGGCTGATCTCCGGCCGGTTGCCCGAGGGCTGGGACGCTGACCTACCGCACTGGGAACCGGGTTCGAAGGCGGTGGCCACCCGGGCCGCCTCCGGCGATGTGCTCTCGGCGATCGGCCCGAAGTTGCCCGAGTTGTGGGGCGGGTCGGCCGATCTGGCCGGTAGCAACAACACCACGATCAAGGGGGCCAAGTCGTTCGGGCCGCCGTCGATCTCCACCGAGGACTGGGACGCCACCTGGTACGGCCGCACCCTGCACTTCGGCATCCGTGAGCACGCCATGGCCGCGATCCTGTCCGGGATCGTCCTGCACGGCCCGACCCGTGCCTACGGCGGAACGTTCCTGCAGTTCTCCGACTACATGCGGCCCGCGGTCCGACTGGCCGCACTGATGGATATCGACCCCATCTACGTCTGGACCCACGACTCGATCGGACTCGGCGAGGACGGTCCCACCCATCAGCCGATCGAGCACCTGGCGGCGCTTCGGGCGATTCCACGGCTCTCCGTCGTGCGTCCGGCCGATCCCAACGAGACGGCGTACGCGTGGCGGGCCGTCCTGGAGCGTGGCGCGTCCGGCGGCCCGACCGGTCTGATCCTGACCCGTCAGGGGGTGCCGGTGCTGGAGGGCACCAGCAACGAGGGCGTCGCTCGCGGCGGCTACGTACTCGGCGGCGGCACGCCGGCCGACGACGCCGACGTCATCATCATCGCCACCGGCTCAGAGGTCCAACTGGCCGTCGAGGCGGCAACCATGCTGGCCGTCAAGGACATTCGGGCGTATGTGGTCTCCATGCCCTGTGTCGAATGGTTCGAGTCCCAGCCACAGGAGTACCGCGACAGCGTGCTTCCGCCCGAGGTGCCGGCCCGCGTCGCCGTCGAGGCCGGAATCGCCCAGAGTTGGTACAAATACGTCGGCGACACCGGGGAGATTGTCTCCATCGAGCACTACGGCGAGTCGGCCGACGACAAAACCCTGTTCCGTGAGTTCGGTTTCACCGCCGAGGCGGTCGTTGCCGCCGCAGAGCGCGCTTTCGACAACTAACCCACCGTCCGAAAAGGAATCACCATGGCCCAGAATCCGAATCTTGCGGCACTGTCGGAGGCCGGTGTCTCCGTCTGGCTCGACGACCTGTCCCGGGACCGGTTGACATCGGGGAACCTGCAGGAACTGATCGACACCCGCAGCGTTGTCGGCGTCACCACCAACCCGTCGATCTTCCAGGCGGCACTGTCGAAGGGCACCGCCTACGCCGACCAGGTGACCGAACTCGCCGCGCGGGGTGCCGATGTCGACGCCGTCATCCGCACCGCCACCACCGATGACGTCCGTGCCGCCTGCGATGTGCTGCGGCCACAGTGGAATGTCTCCAACGGGGCCGACGGCAGGGTCTCGATCGAGGTCGACCCGCGCCTCGCCCATGACACCGACAAGACGATCCTGCAGGCCATCGAGTTGTGGAAGATCGTCGACCGGCCCAACCTGCTGATCAAGATCCCGGCCACCCTGGCCGGTCTGCCGGCCATCACCGCGGTCATCGCCGAAGGGATCTCGGTCAATGTCACGCTGATCTTCTCGGTGGAGCGCCACCGCGCGGTGATGGAGGCCTACTTGGCCGGACTGGAGGCCGCGGTGCCGGCCGGCCACGACCTGAACGCGATCTTCTCGGTCGCGTCCTTCTTCGTCTCACGGGTCGACACCGAGATCGACAAGCGACTGGAGGCGATCGGCACCGATGAGGCGCTCGCCTTGCGTGGGCAGGCCGGTGTGGCCAACGCCCGGCTCGCCTATGCCGCATTCGAGGAGGTGTTCGGCTCGGGCGGGCGATGGACCGCGCTCGCTCAGGCCGGCGCGTGGGTGCAGCGTCCGCTGTGGGCATCGACCGGGGTGAAGAACCCGGACTATTCGGACACCCTCTACGTCACCGAACTGGTCGCCCCGGACACCGTCAACACGATGCCGGAGAAGACTCTCGAAGCCGTCGCAGACCACGGCCGCGTCACCGGCGACACCATCACCGGCACCGCCGCCGCCTCCCAGGAGGTGTTCGACAAGCTCGAGGCGGTCGGAATCGACCTCGGTGACGTCTTCAGGCACCTCGAGGAGGACGGCGTGGACAAGTTCGAGAAATCCTGGCAGGAACTTCTGGACGCCACCCAGGCCCAGTTGGACGCCGCAGGGAAATAAGTCAGGCAATGAGCCCCGTCAATTCATCCGGAATAACCACTCCCGTCCCGGCCGGGTGGCGAAACCCGTTGCGCGACAAGCGGGACAAGCGGATGCCCCGGATAGCCGGTCCGTGCGGTGTGGTGATCTTCGGCGTCACCGGCGACCTGTCCCGCAAGAAGCTGATGCCGGCGATCTACGATCTGGCCAACCGGGGCCTGCTGCCACCGTCGTTCGCGCTGGTCGGCTTCGCCCGACGGGACTGGGCCGACGAGGATTTCGGCCAGATCGTCTACGAGGCGGTCAAGCAGCATGCCCGCACGCCGTTCCGCCAGGAGGTCTGGGACCGGCTGAGTGAGGGATTCCGGTTCGTCCAGGGAAGTTTCGACGACGAAGCATCGTTTACGAAACTGGCCGAGACGCTGAACAAGCTCGATATCGAGCGCGGCACCGGGGGCAATCACGCCTTCTACCTCTCCATACCGCCGAACGCATTTCCGGTGGTCTGCGAACAGCTCAAGCGATCCGGGTTGGCCGATCCCGAAGAGGGCCGGTGGAGCCGGGTGGTCATCGAGAAGCCGTTCGGACATGACCTGGCCAGCGCCGAAGATCTCAACCGGGTTGTCAACAGCGTGTTCCCCGAGGATTCGGTGTTTCGCATCGACCACTACCTCGGCAAGGAGACCGTCCAGAACATCCTCGCTCTGCGCTTCGCCAACGAACTCTACGAGCCGATCTGGAACAGCCACTACGTGGACAGCGTGCAGATCACCATGGCCGAGGACATCGGCTTGGGCGGCCGCGCCGGCTACTACGACGGTATCGGCGCCGCCCGCGACGTCATCCAGAACCATCTCCTGCAATTGCTGGCCCTGACCGCGATGGAAGAACCGGTGAACTTCGGGCCGGGCGAGGTCAAGGCCGAGAAGATCAAGGTGCTGGCAGCCACCCGGTTGGCGCTGCCACTGGACCTCACCACCTCGCGCGGTCAGTACACCGCCGGCTGGCAGGGCGGTGAGCATGTGGTCGGGCTTCTCGAGGAGGACGGCTTCTCGCACACCTCCACCACCGAGACGTTCGCCGCCATCGCTCTCGAGGTCGATACCCGGCGCTGGGCCGGTGTTCCGTTCTACCTACGGACCGGAAAGCGCCTGGGCCGCAGGGTGACCGAGATCGCGCTGATGTTCAAACGCGCCCCGCACCTCCCGTTCGACCACACCATGACGGAGGAACTCGGCCAGAACGCCCTGGTCATCCGGGTGCAACCGGATGAGGGGATCACCATCCGGTTCGGCTCCAAGGTCCCGGGCAGCACCATGGAGGTGCGCGATGTCAACATGGACTTCTCCTACGGTTCCGCCTTCGCCGAGGACTCCCCCGAGGCCTACGAGCGACTGATCCTCGACGTGCTGCTCGGCGAGCCCTCGCTGTTCCCGGTGAACGCCGAGGTCGAATTGTCCTGGGAGATATTGGATCCCGTGCTCGATTACTGGGCCGCCAACGGCAAGCCCGATCCCTATCCGTCCGGCACCTGGGGCCCGGAATCCGCATTCGAGATGCTGCAGCGGTCCGGCCGCGAGTGGAGGCGCCCATGATTCCCGTGATGCGCGTCGGCGAAGAACGGAGTCGATTCCCGTGATCGTCGATCTGCCGGACACCACGACCAATGCCGTCAACAAACGGATCACCTCGCTGCGCGAGGAAGGGGGCGCCATCACCCTGGGTCGGGTGTTGACCCTGGTGGTGGCACCGGATAGCGAGGCGATCCTGGAAGATGCCATCGAGGCCGCAGTCGGGGCCAGTCGGGAACATCCCTGCCGCATCATCGTGGTGGTGCCCATCGACCGGTCGGCTCCCGAAGCACGACTGGACGGCCAGTTGCGGGTCGGCGGCGACGCCGGTGCCGGTGAGGTGGTCGTCCTCAAGACAGCGGGTCCACTGGCCGACCACGCCAGCAGCGTGGTGCTGCCGTTCCTGTTGCCCGACACGCCGGTGGTGGCCTGGTGGCCCGGCAGCGCTCCGGCGGTTCCGGCGCAGGACCCGTTGGGACGCCTGGCCATTCGGCGGATCACCGACGCTACCGGGGCAGCCGACCCGCTGGCATCCCTGCGCAGCCGGCTGCAGAGCTACGCCAAGGGCGACACCGACCTGGCCTGGAGCCGGATCACCTACTGGCGGGCATTGCTGGCCACCGCGCTGGAACAACCCCCGTACGAGGCGGTAACCGGCGCGGTGGTCTCGGGCCTGGCCGACGAACCCGCCCTGGACATCCTGGCAGGCTGGCTGGCCAGCCGCATCGACGGCACCGTCATCCGCGAGGTCGGCGATCTCAAGGTGGAGCTGAT
>LFFF01000044.1 GCA_001510415.1 Actinobacteria bacterium casp-actino6
TACGGGGTGGGATCAGCAACCAGGCACAGATTCAGGTCGTAGTTCCAGTACATGACCGGGGTGTTGCAGGGCTGGCACTGGTTCGTCACAGTGTTGTAGAAGTAGTTGAATTCGCAATTCTCCTGGGCGTTGCTCACCGCGGGCGAGGCGAGGCCGGTCAGCGGGATGGCGGCTACCGCAAGCGCGAGGGCACCGAATGCGCCGTAGAACCGTGGCCGGGTCTTCATAGGAACCTCATCTCTGTTTCCGAATCTCTGTTTCCGATGGAGTGGACTCACCGTAAGGGCAGGAACGCGGCGCTGTCTCCGTTGGGGGACATCGCTATGGACAACGTCGCGTTGTGGGCCGTCTGCGTTACATCGGCTGGTCATCGCAATGCCCGCAATCGGAACGGGCGACCCGTGGCGTGACGGCATCGATATGCCGTTTAGTGTTTCCACGCCACCCCTGATGCGGTGGCCACGCCGATCATCGACATCGAGGATCTCAAACATGCCGCCTACGGCTGGAAACGAGCCCGGGACCCGCGCCGCCACCCCGATTGCGGTCGCCGAGGTGGCGGACGGACTGAGTGAGATCGTTGCACCGTCGGCTCGGTTGGAGGCGCATACGGCCATGACGGGCGCAGCCGACGACAGCGAACCCACACTCCTCGGGTGGCGGGAGTGGGTGTCGCTGCCTGAATTGGGGATAGAGCACATCAAATGCAAAGTGGACACGGGGGCGCGTACCTCTGCGTTACACGCTTTCTTCGTCGAGCCGGTGATCGAGGATGGCAAGCGGCGGGTGCGGTTCGGGATGCGTCCTTTGCAGCACGACGCGTCCGTCGAGCGGATCTGCCTTGCCGATGTGCTCGACGAACGCATGGTCGCCGATTCCGGCGGTCACCGCGAGCGACGTTTCGTCATCGAGTCCGTGGTGCAGGTCGGCGGCGAGCGTTTCCGGGCTGAGATCACGCTCACCGACCGCGAGACGATGCGCTTCCGGATGCTGCTCGGGCGAACCGCTCTGCGGGGCCGCTTCCGGGTCGACCCGGCGCGCTCATATCTTTCGGGGCGACCGCCTCGCGCCGCAGTGCGGCCGAGGGGCGAGCGGCGATGAGAATCGCGGTGCTGTCCCGCAGCGCGAAGCTCTATTCCACCCGTCGCCTGGTCGAGGCTGCCG
This sequence comes from Actinobacteria bacterium casp-actino6, assembly GCA_001510415.1. GTDB lineage: Bacteria > Actinomycetota > Actinomycetes > Mycobacteriales > Mycobacteriaceae > Mycobacterium. The sequence goes on from LFFF01000044.1 coordinate 1,165, forward strand.
TGCATCGCGGACACGACGTCGAGGTGCTCGATCACCTCAAGTGCTATATGGACATCGCGTCGCACGATCCCGCGGTCCACTACCGCGGCGCTGAGCTCGCCCCGTTCGATGCGGTGATTCCCCGGATCGGCGCGTCGGTGACCTTCTACGGTTCGGCCGTGGTTCGTCAGTTCGAGATGATGGGAACGTACTGCCTCAACGAGTCGGTCGCTATCACCCGCTCCCGGGACAAGCTGCGTTCGCTGCAAATCCTCGCCCGGGCGGGGATCGGCCTGCCGGTCACCGCCTTTGCGAACTCAACCGACGCGACTTCGGAGCTTATCGAGATCGTCGGCGGTGCGCCTCTGGTGGTCAAGTTGCTCGAGAGCACCCAGGGCAAGGGGGTCGTCTTGTGCGAGACGCGTTCTGCAGCCGAGGCCATCATCGAAGCCTTCCGGGGGCTCAAGGCGAATTTCCTGGTTCAGGAGTACATCAAGGAGGCGGGCGGCACCGACGTCCGCTGCCTGGTGATCGGCAACAGGGTGGTTGCGGCGATGAAACGCGAGGCGAAGAGTGGTGATTTTCGCTCCAACCTGCACCGGGGCGGTGCCGCATCGCTCATCCGGTTGACCCCTGAGGAGCGGTCAACGGCGGTACGGGCCGCACGGCGGATGGGCCTGAACGTCTCGGGCGTCGACATCTTGCGCTCGAACCACGGGCCGGTGGTGCTCGAGGTCAATTCATCCCCCGGCCTCGAGGGCATCGAGGAGGCCACCGGGTGCGATGTCGCCGGCCAGATCATCAAGTTCATCGAGAAGAACGCCCAGCACGGCAAGACCAAGACCCGGGGCAAGGGGTGAGCACCGATCTGCTGATCGGCGGCGAGTCGATCCCGCCGGGAACCCGCGCCACCATCGAACTGCCGGTCCCGCAGCTCTACACCCACACGCCGTTGACGATGCCGGTCCAGGTGGTGCGCGGCCGGCGCGATGGTCCGCGGTTGTTTGTGTGCGCCGCGGTGCACGGCGACGAACTCAACGGAGTCGAGATCATCAGGCGCCTGCTGCGCCGGCCCGCGCTCAAGCGTCTGCGCGGGACGCTGATCGCGATCCCGATCGTGAATGTGTACGGCCTGCTCCAACAGTCGCGTTACCTGCCCGATCGGCGCGACCTGAACCGCTCGTTCCCCGGTTCGGAGCGGGGCTCGCTGACGGCAAAGGTCGCCGACCGGTTCATGACCGAGATCGTCGCCAAGTGCACCCACGGTATCGATCTGCACACCGCGGCCAACCATCGCAACAACCTCCCGCAGATCCGCGGCAATCTCGACGACCCGGAGACCCTCAGGCTGGCGCGCAGTTTCGGGGTTCCCGTGCTGATCAACGCCGCGATCCGGGACGGCTCCCTGCGCGCGGCGGCCGCGGAGTTCGGAATCCCGACGCTGCTCTACGAGGCGGGTGAGCCGTTGCGGTTCGCCGAGCCTGCCATCCGACCGGGGGTGCGCGGCATCGTCAACGTGATGCGCGCACTTGGCATGCTCCCGCCATCGCGCCACCCCCGCCCCTGCGCCGAGCCGTTCGTGGCGCGCTCCAGCGCGTGGGTCCGGGCACCTGAGAGCGGAATGTTCCGCAGTTCCAAGCCCCTCGGTGCCCGGGTAGGGCGCGGTGAGCCGATCGGCATGATCGCCGACCCCTTCGGAGACGCCGAGATCGAGGTGACCGCGGACCATTCCGGGCTGGTGATCGGCCGAACCCAACTACCGATCGTGCACCAGGGCGACGCGCTGTTCCACGTCGCTCGTTTCGAAGACGTGGGCGAAGTCGCACAGCAGGTGGTGGACTTTCAGGCCGCGGACAAGGAAATGTGACGAGTAGGCTCCCAAGGGATATGACAGGCTCGCACGATCGAGGGCGCGACGGCGCGGGCCCCAGCCGTCGACGACTTCTGCAGCTGGCGGGAGCGGTCGGGCTGACCACGCTGGCCGGCGCGGTGGCGGCGCCGGTGTCGTCGTCGTCACCTCCACCCCAATCCGCAGCCGGCAGCCTGTTGTGCCGCGATGCCTGGGGTGCCCGCCCGCCACGGCCCGGGGGCCGACCCCACACCATCACCCGGATGACCATTCATCACACGGCCGTGGTCCTCGGCGACAACGCCAACATCACCGCCCGACTGCGCCAGCACCAGCGCTACCACCAGGACGACAAGGGCTGGGTCGATATCGCCTATCACGCCGGCGTCGACCGGGACGGGAACATCTTCGAACTGCGGCGCACGGCGATCGCCGGCGACACCGCCACGAACTACAACACCACCGGCCACTTCCTGGTGGTCTGCGAGGGAAATTTCGACGAGGAGCCGATCAGCGAGGCTCAGCTCAACGGAGCGGCACTCGCCTTCGCCTGGGCCACCCAGGAGTTCGGGATCACCTCCAGCACTCTGGCCAGCCACCGGCAAGTCGCTTCGGGGACCTCCTGCCCCGGCGCCAACCTGCAGGCGCACGTCTCCTCGGGGGATCTGCGACGCCGCATCGACGACATGGTGACCGCGGGCGCGGTGCAACTCCAGCCGGTGTGCGGACCGCAGGCGGCCGAAGCCGTCGCCGCTATCGAAGCGGGCGGATAAGCCGGCGGCCGGGCTTTGCGTCGTTGGCGGAGCCGGCTACCGAACCACCAGCACCGGGCATTCGGCGTGATGAAGCACGCTCTGGCTGACCGAGCCGAGGATGGATTCGGCGAGCCTGCCGCGCCCATGGCTACCGACCACCACCAGTTGCGCGTCCCCGGACAGATTGGTGAGCCCCTTTGCCGGGCTGATGTCCTGGAAGACCTTGGTCACGTGGGCATTGCGGTATTCACCGGCGAACGGCTCGACCAGCTCGTCCATCCGCTGGCGCTGGCGGGACTGCAACACCTCGAGCAGCTGCCAGTCCATGTACCCCTGGCCGCCGAGATCACCCATCCCGACGGCCGCGGTGATCTCCCACATGTGCACCACCGTCAGCGGTGCGTGCAACATGGCGGCGACATCGAACGCTTCTGCCAGCGCGCGGGTCGAACCCTCGGATTCATCGATACCGACGACGACGGGAAGGGGCTTACCGGTCCGCCTGGCGGCCGGCGCCCGCCAGACCAACAGCGGGCAGTGCGTTCGATGCGCGATCTTCACCGCATGCCCGCCCAGCGCGCCGTTCTCGGCCTCGCCGGCGCCCACGACCAAGAGCCGGGCGGATTGCGAGGCCTGCGCCAGGACGGTCGCGACCGGACCCTTGACCGCGTCCGTGCGGATCTCCAGATCGGGGTACGCCGAGCGCAGGACCGTCTCCGCGGCGGCCAGCGCCGCGTCGGCGGCACCGCCGCCGTCGTGGTCGGCGGGTTCATCGACGCTGACGAAATGCCAGTCCAGCCTGGGGATCGCATGGAGCAGAGTCAGCGGCAGCGCCCGGCTTGCGGCGAATGCCGCGGCCCACCGGGCACCGCCGAGCGCGGCATCCGAGCCGTCGATTCCCACGACGACAGTGGACTGGTCAGCTGCGGTAGTCATCCCTGGACACTATTCGGCTGCGCCCGGACGGTCACCGGCGGTCCGGTCACCGCGTGACCCGTGCCGCAGGTTGCTGCTGGGTGATGCAGTGGATTCCACCGCCTCGTTCGAACAGCGGGCGGGCATCCACGGTGACCACCTCACGTCCCGGGTACTGGTCGGCGAGGATCGCCGCGGCGTTGCGGTCCTCGGCGTCACCGAATCCGCACGCGATGACGCCGCCGTTGACCACCAGATGGTTGATGTAGCTGTAGTCGACGTAGCCCTCAGCGTCTTTCAGGGTCGCCGGTGCGGGCATTTCGACGATCTCCCACGACCGTCCGGCAGCATCGCGGCTGGCCTCGAGGGCTGCTCGAACCGTGCGGCTCACCTGGTGGTCGGGATGAGACTCGTTTCGCTGGGTGTGCAGCAGCACCCGCCCGGGTGCGGTGATGGCGGCGACGATGTCGACATGCCCGCGGGTGCCGAAACGTTCGGAATCCCTGGTCAACCCGCAGGGCAGCCACACCGCGTGGGTGGCACCGAGGGTGCGGGCCAACTCCGCCTCGACATCGGCCCGGGTCAAGCCGGGGTTGCGGCCCGGGTCGAGTTGGACCGTGTCGGTCAGCAGAACCGTGCCTTCACCGTCGACGTGAATCCCGCCGCCCTCGTTGACCAGATCCGAATCGATGACCGGAACCCCGGCAGCCTCGGCGACCAACCGGCCGATCCTGGCGTCGCGGTCCCACTGCGCCCAATCCTGGGCTCCCCACCCGTTGAACACCCAGTCCACCGCGGCCACCGACCCATCGGAGGCGTGCACGAACGTCGGCCCGATATCGCGCATCCAGGCGTCGTTCAGTGGCGCCTCGATGATCTCGATCGCGCTCGAAAGGTACCGATCGGCGGCCGCCCGCTCGTTCGGATCCACCACGACGGTGACGGGTTCGAACTCCGCGACGGCATGGGCCACCGCAGCCCAGGTGGCCCGCGCCTCATGGCGGGCCTGATCGGTGTCGCCCAACGAGTAGCCCGCGCTGGGAAAGGCCATCCAGATCCGCTCCTGCGGTGCGGATTCGGCGGGCATCCGAAATCCCGGGTCGCCCTCCGCCGGCCCGCCGGAACCCGTCGCCATGCCGGTGATCATAGAGGGGGCGTGCGCGGCGGGGGAACGCGTCGCTGTCCGGTGGCTTCGAACGCCGCGGCATAGGTCAGCAGTTTGGTGTCGTCGTAGGCATGACCGGCGAAGGTCAATCCGATGGGCATGGCGATATCGGCCATGATTCCCATCGGGACGGTGACCGTCGGGATTCCCAGGTGCCGCGGGACGAGGTTGCCGTTGGCGACCCAGACCCCGTTGCGCCAGCCGAGGTCGGCCGAGGCAGGGTTGACGTCCATATCGGCGGGACCCACGTCGGCGACGGTCGGGAAGATCACCGCGTCGAGTCCGAGGCGGTGCATCCACTTTTCGTAGTCGACCTTGCGGGTCTGCTCGAGTCCGCGCAGGCCCTCCTCCATGGCGGGGATGTCGAGGAAGGACGCGATCGGGTGCGCCCGGATGAAGTCCGGGTAGCTGCTGATGTCGTCGCCGAATCCCTCTGCGCGATCAGGCAGCTCGCCCGGGGCCTTGACCCAGATGAGGCTGCCGTCGACCTCGGCGAGGTTGGGGATCGCCGGATCGCCGTTGGCGCGCAGGAAGTCGTCCCAGGCCCAGGCGGACAGGTCGAGGATCTCGCGATCGAGGAACTCCGGGCTGACCAGTCCGCGGGTTCGGATCGAGGGCGCGCCGGCGCGGTCGCATTCGTAGTTGGAGACCACCGGAAAGTCCACCAGCACCACATCGGCGCCGGCGGCGATCAGGTCGGCCGCGGCGGCCTGGAACAGATCGATGACCGACTGTCGGGTGTCGATGCGCTGGCCTGTCGAACCGCCGATACCGAGTCCCGCACCGACACCGGCTGACTGGTCGGCGTTGACGTACATGCGCGGAACACCGAACCGTTTGCCCGCCAACGTATTCCGTGCCGCCTCGGAATCGGTGGGCAGCAGCGCGCGGTAGGACTTCGGGCGTATCGCGGAGGCGCGGGGAATCGTGATCCACGGCTGCATCCGCCACAGATCGCCGCGCGGATCGGCATCGTCGGCGACGATGACGTCGAGCACCTCGGCCATATCGGCCATCGTGCGGGTATGCGGGACGACCACATCCATGGTCGGGACCAGCGGCCAGTTGCCCCGGACCGAGATGACCCCGCGTGAGGGGGTGTAGGCGCACAGGGCGTTGTTGGTCGCCGGTGCACGCCCGCTGGACCAGGTCTCCTCCCCCAACCCGAACGCGGCGAAGCTGGCAGCGACGGAGGTTCCGGATCCGTTCGAGGAGCCCGAGCCGTAGGCCGAGGTCAGATACGCCGCGTTATAGGGGCTTTCGGCGCGCCCGTAAAGGCCGCGCTGCATGCCGCCGTTGGCCATCGGCGGCATATTCGTCAGCCCGATCAGGACGGCCCCACTGCGCCGGAGCTGTTCGATCGCGAAAGCGTCCCTGCCGGCGATCAGCCCGGCGAAGGCATGCGAGCCCGCCGCAGCGGTCAACCCCTTGACCAGGTAGCTGTCCTTGGCGGTGTAGGCGATCCCGTCCAGCGGTCCCAGAAGCTCACCGCGGGAACGCCGCTGGTCCGACGCCGCGGCCTCGGCAAGGGCATCGTCGTTGACCACGACGATCGAATTCAGCGTCGGGCCCTCGCGGTCGTAGGCCTCGATACGGCGCAGGTAGGCCTGCACCAGTTGAACACTGGTCACCCGACCCGCGTCGAGGGCTGCCCGCAGCTCGGCAATGCCCGCCTCGGCAACCTCGAACGAACTCACCGCACACCTCCCGGTTCGCATCATTTCATGGGCGGCGGGCAATCTGCCCGACACCGTCACCAGGGATGGCCGTCGTGGCGCTGCCGCACGCGTCAGGCGTCATCTCCCTGAGGCCGGACCGCGGAAGGCGAGCCGCCGCCACCGTTGAGCCGTTGCAACTCCGCCGTCAGCGCATCGATGCGCTGCTGCATGTCGACCCGCAAATCATCGATCTGGGCGGCCGTCACTTCGGCGTTCGCGGAGCCTTCGTCGGAGACCCTTTCGATGACCCACGATGCCAGCGTCGCCGTCACCACACCCACCAGGCTGATGCCGCCGATCATCAGGAACACCGCGACCACCCTGCCGACCGTGGTGACCGGGGAGAGGTCCCCGTAGCCGACGGTGGTGACCGTGGCAATCGACCACCACACGGCATCACCGAAGTTATCGATCACGGACTCGGACACGTCGCGCTCGGCTTCCAGCATCGCCAGCGAGGCCACGTAGATGAGCAAGGCAACACTGAACGCGGTGTAGACGATCACCCGGCCCCGGGTTGCACCGCCGACCGCCTTCTGCAGCGCGCTGAACAGGACCAGCAGCCGCAGCAGCCGCAGCGGCCGCAGGAAGGGCAGTGCCACGATCGCCAGATCGATCAGGTGCCGGAAGAACCAGCGCAGCCGATTGTCGGCGAGGGTGAGCCGAACCAGATAGTCGATCACGAACAGCACGTAGGTGATGCCGAGAACGATCTCGAGGGCGTCGTTGACACGGCCCTGCGGATCGACGAGAACCTGTACCGAATAGATGGCGAGGAAGATGGTGGCGGCCACGGCCAGCGGCCACTCGACGCGTCTTTCCCAGCGGTGCACGCGTGGGTCGCGGTCCACGACGGCCGCATCCCCGAAAGAATCCACCATGCTGGCGACTCCCTCCCGATCCTGAGTCGTTGACACCTGAACCCGCAGCCTAAAAAGGTAGTCGCGGCCTTCGCGGCCCGTCGGGCCGGATCAACCGATCGAATGGGAGATGGGTCAGAAATTCCGCCGAGGGCCCCGGTGCGCCGGCGGGTTCACCTGTTCATTCGGGTCTTTGGGCGCGTCGGCGCGGGGTGCCGCGGGCGCGGCTGGACCGCATGCGCGATGCTCGACCCATGGAGCGAGCACCGCATGTAGGCGTGACGTTGGCGGATCCGGCACACCCGCCTAGCCGCAGGGCGCCGTGGGCGTGGGCTGTCGGTGCGGCAATTCCGTTCCTGATGTTGATCCTGATCCAGTTGATGTGGATCGCCGTGGACCCCCGGGGGATGTGGCTGCACGCGGCTGCCGCGGGGATGACGGTGCTGGGGATCGTCGCGTTCGTGGTGATCGCCCCGCTGTGGCGCTACCGCGTGCACCGCTGGGAGATCTCGCTGGCATCCGGGCCGCCGGCGGTGTACACGCGGACCGGCTGGATCACCCAGGAGCGCCGTATCGTGCCGATCTCACGGGTGCAGACCGTCGACACCTATCGCGGCCCGTTGGACCGGTTGTTCGGGCTGGCCAACGTGACGGTGACGACCGCGTCGTCGGCGGGCGCGGTGCGCATCGAGGCGCTGGACTCCGACGTCGCCGACCGGGTGGTGGCCCAGCTGACCGATATCGCCGCGATCGGCGCACAGGACGCCACGTGAGCCTGCATACCGGCGCGACTGGCACGGCGCACTGGATGCGCCTGAACCCGCGCATGCTGCTGGTGCACCCGGTCCACGAGGTGCTGCGCCAACTGCCCCTGGTGATCGGCTCCCTGGTGTTCGGGTCGGCGACCGGCAATCCATGGTGGGTGGTCCTGGCGCTGGTGCTGACCGTCACGATCGGCGTACTGAGGTGGTTCACCACCGGCTACCGCATCGCCCCCGACGAGATCCAGTTGCGCAGCGGATTGTTGCAACGCAAGGTGTTGTCGCTGCCACGCAACCGGATTCGCTCGGTCTCCACTGACGCCCGGCTGCTGCACCGACTCCTCGGGCTGACCGTGCTGCGCGTGGGCACCGGACAGGAGGCGGCAGGCAACAACGAATTCGCCCTCGATGCCGTTGCGGCCGAGCAGGTGCCGCGGCTGCGGGCCGTCCTGCTGGCCGACTCGCTGAACGCTCCCGAACAGGCCGGGAGGCCCGGTCGGGTGCTGGCACGTTGGCACCCGGCCTGGTTGCGCTACAGCCCGCTGAGCCTGACCGGACTGGCCATGGTCCTGGCCATGGTGGGCGTTGCCTATCAGGTGGGAGCGGCTAGCGCGCTGCGAGATTCGCGGTTGGCGCAGTCGGGTCTGGACCTCGCCCAACGGTACGGGGCTGCCGCCACTGCCGCTTCCGCAGCGATCGTGGTGGTGGTGGCGTCGGTGGCGTTATCGGTGCTGCGCTCACTGGTGAGCTACGGAAACCTGCTGCTGCGACGCGACGCCGAGCTGTTGCACCTCGAGCACGGCCTGCTCAGGGTCCGCGAGAACACCTTCGATATGCGGCGACTGCGTGGCGGAACACTCCGGGAGGCGCTGCTGGTGCGGGCGTTCGGCGGCGCCCGGCTGGACGCGGTGATGACCGGGGTGAACGGGGCAGGCGAATCGTCTTTGCTGTTGCCGCCGTGCCCGGTGGCCACCGCTCAAACGGTACTCACCGATCTGATCGGCAATCCCGACGCGGCCAGCGGCCCGCTGCGCGGACACGGGCCCGCGGCGACTCGGCGACGGTGGACGCGGGCACTGTTGATCCCCGCGATACTGGCGCCCGTCGGCATGGTGGTGGGGGTCCCGTTGTGGGCCTGGGCGGTGTGGGCCGGCATGACGGTGAGCTGCGCGTTGCTGGGCTTCGACCGGTCCCGCTCGCTCGGGCATCGGGTTTCGGGGGGATGGCTGGTCGCCCGATCCGGCAGCCTGGAGCGGCGCCGCGACTGCATCTCCGGAGCCGGCATCATCGGCTGGACGGTGCGACAGAGCTGGCCGCAGCGGCGGGCCGGGTTGGCGACGCTGATCGCGGCGACCGCGGCCGGCGTCAAGCGGTACCAGGTGATCGACGTCCCCGCGGAGTTGGCCTGGTCGATCGCTGCGGACGCGTCACCGTGGGTGGCGCACAACCGCTGGGCCCAGAACTGACCGTTCTGCTTTGTGCGACTACTGAACCGGGCAGGCGTACTGCATCGCCACATTCATCAGCCGCTGTTGCGCGCCGGGGCCGATGACCCCCTGAGCAGCCAGTTCCAATCCGATATAACCCGGTATTCCGCCTATGCACGCCTGGTGTGCGACCCGCGACGCGGAGTCCGGGTTGAGGTTGTACCCGTTGCGTTGCAGCGCCTGCATAACGACGGCCATTTCGCCGCCATCGATGAGCGGCGACGCCTACTGGCCCCAGTGTCCGAGGGCGGCGGCGGACTTGCCGAGGCAGTCCGGGCGGCCGGTATCGAGGTCCAGGCCGACGCGGTTCGGCAGGCCAGCCGAATGTACGGTCACAGCCTCGTCGATCTGCTGGCGCTGGCGAACATCAGTGTGCTGACGGGCCACACCGACACAAGGAAGTTCGAGAGCGCCGTACAGACCCTCCGAGACCGCCCCGAAGAAGTCGACCTTCGCATCGAGACCGAGGGTCCCCGGACCGGGATGTGGAGCGTGGTCCAGCCGCAATGGGTGACCCAGGTCCGGCGGGTGCGTTAACACCGGAGACGAGCACACAGGTCGTGCTGCAAACGCGGTTGCGCCGGGCGTCATCCCGCCCACCGCCGAGCCGCGGGGTGCAAGGATCTACCGCAGCCCGTACCGAAGGAGACAACCGTGGGATCACCCCCCGCCGCGCCGCAGCACCTGATCGAGGAAGTTCGCGGCGACGTCACCTTCGTCCGCACCGACCCGAACCTCCCGCCGGTCGCCATCATCGACCGCTCCCCCATCACCAGACGGCACAGGCTGCTTTTCGGAGCCATCGCGGTGCTGGGCGCAGTGGCGTGGGCAATGATCGCCTTCCTGCGCGGAGAGACCGTCAACGCCGTGTGGTTCGTTCTCGCGGCGATCTGCACCTACGTCATCGGGTTCCGGTTCTACGCGCGGCTCATCGAGATGAAGATCGTCCGCCCGCGCGACGACCACGCCACTCCGGCGGAGATCTACGAGAACGGCACCGACTACATGCCCACCGACCGGCGGGTGCTGTTCGGGCACCACTTCGCCGCGATCGCCGGTGCCGGACCACTGGTGGGCCCGGTGCTGGCCATCCAGATGGGCTATCTGCCGGGCACCATCTGGATCATCCTCGGAGCGGTGCTGGCCGGCTGTGTTCAGGACTATCTGGTGCTCGCGATTTCAACCCGCCGGCGCGGACGCTCGCTGGGTCAGATGGCGCGCGACGAACTCGGCCCGGTCGGCGGCACGGCGGCGATCGTCGGGGTCCTGGTCATCATGATGATCCTCTTGGCGGTGCTGGGCCTGGTGGTGGTCAACGCGCTCGCCGAGAGCCCCTGGGGCGTGTTCTCCATCGCGATGACGATCCCGATCGCCATCTTCATGGGCGTATACCTGCGCTACCTGCGGCCGGGCCGGGTTTCGGAGGTGTCGCTGATCGGGGTGGCGCTGCTGCTGCTGGCCGTGGTGGCCGGCGGCTGGGTCGGCCACACCGACTGGGGCGTGCAGTGGTTCACGCTGTCCAAGGTCACCCTGTCGTGGTGCCTGATCATCTACGGCCTGGCGGCGTCGGTGCTGCCGGTGTGGCTGCTGCTGGCCCCGCGCGACTACCTGTCGACGTTCATGAAGATCGGCACCATCGCATTGCTGGCGGTGGGCATCCTGTTGGCCCGGCCGGTCATGGCGGCCCCGGCAGTCTCGCAATTCGCCGGATCCGGCACCGGTCCGGTGTTCGCGGGCTCGCTGTTTCCGTTCCTGTTCATCACCATCGCCTGTGGCGCGCTGTCGGGTTTCCACTCGCTGATCGCCTCGGGGACCACGCCGAAGCTGCTGGAGAAGGAAGGCCAGATGCGGCTGATCGGCTACGGCGGGATGATGACCGAGTCGTTCGTGGCCGTCATGGCGTTGATCACCGCGTCAATCCTCAACCCGCACTTGTACTTTGTGATGAATGCTCCCGCCGCGGCCACCGGGGGCACCGCGGAGACCGCAGCGGCCTACGTCAATACGCTTGGGCTGTCCGGGCAACCGATCACTCCCACGGAGATCACCGACGCCGCGGCCGGTGTCGGCGAGCAATCGATCGTCTCGCGCACCGGCGGCGCCCCCACGCTGGCCTTCGGTATGGCCCAGGTGCTGTCGGTGTTCGGTGGCAGCGGGCTCAAGGCGTTCTGGTACCACTTCGCCATCATGTTCGAGGCGCTGTTCATCCTCACCACCATCGATGCCGGGACCCGGGTCGCCCGGTTCATGCTCTCCGACGGCTTGAGCAACCTCGGCGGGCCGCTGCGCCGGCTGCACGACCCGAGCTGGAAGGTCGGTGCGTGGGTGTGCAGCATCATCGTCGTCGCGGCCTGGGGCTCCATCCTGCTGATGGGCGTCACCGACCCACTGGGCGGCATCAACACCCTCTTCCCCCTGTTCGGCATCGCCAACCAGCTGCTCGCGGCCATCGCCCTGACCGTGGTGACGGTAGTGGTGATCAAGATGGGAATGCTGAAGTGGGCCTGGATTCCAGGGATTCCGCTGCTGTGGGATCTGACCGTCACCCTGACCGCCTCGTGGCAGAAGATCTTCTCCGGCGATCCCAAGCTGGGCTACTGGACCCAGCACTTCCAGTTCCGCGACGCCCAGGAGGCCGGCAAGACGTCATTCGGGGCGGCCAAGAACCCCGAACAGCTGCAGGACGTCATCCGAAACACGTTCATCCAGGGCACGCTGTCGATCATCTTCGCCACGGTGGTGCTGATCGTCGTGGCATCGGCCGTCGTCATGACGATCCGCTCGATGCGCGGGCGCGGGCGGCCGCTGGCCGCGGAAACGCCGGTGCCGTCCAAGATATTCGGCCCCTCCCGGCTGCTCGCCACGGCGGTCGAAAAGGAGGTGCAGAAACAATGGGACATGCTGGGAGACTCGCCCGCCAAGTCCGTTGGTACGTCGGCTCATTGATGGGCGACAACCACTACCAGCGCTACCTGACGCACCGTCGTCGCGATCACCCCGGCGAACCGGTGCTCAGCGAGGCGCAGTACTGGCGCATGCGCCACCAGCAGACCGAGACGAACCCGGGGGCGCGCTGCTGCTGACCCGGAATCGGCCCTGAACCCAGATCGCGTTCGACGCCGGCAACCGCCGGGGCATACCGTTGCGCTGTGGATGGCAGCGCTTCGACGGTCGCCGGCGCACCGGTCGACGACCAGGAGAAGCCAGGTCGCCCGCTGCGGGGCTGGCCCAACCGGGTGGTCGCCACGGTGGCTTTCGCAGTCGCCCTGCTGACCATCTGGCAGGTGTTCCGACCGCTCGCTCAGGGCAGCCAGTTCTACCTGATCGTGTTCCTCGCGGGCACGCTGCCGCTGGTGTTCCTGGTCTACCGCCCGGGGTGGGGCCGCATCGACCCGCCCAACCGGCCCGGCGCCGCGGATTGGGTGCTGGCCACGGTCACGCTGGTGGTCTGTCTCTACCCGGTGGCGCCGGCGTGGATCGGCGCCGGCGGCTACGACGACTTCCTGGACCGCCAGGGCCTGCTCGACCCCACCGACGTGGCCATGGGTGCGGCGCTGCTCGTACTCATCCTCGAGGCGTGCCGGCGCACGACGGGCTGGGCGCTGCCGATCGTCTGCGGGCTGTTCCTGGCGTACGGCTACTACGGCGGACTGCTGCCGCAGGGCTGGGCGATCGCGCATGCCGGGCTGAACTTCGACCAGATCATCGACGCCTTGTACAACTCCGGCAGTGGCTTCTTCGGCACCCCGCTGGACGTCGCAGCCACCTACATCGTGTTGTTCACGATCTACGGCGCGGTACTCGAACTATCGGGCGCCGCAAGGTTTTTTGTCGACCTGTCGGTGGCTGCCTTCCGTCGATCGCCCAGTGCGGCCGGGCGCACCGCGGTCGCGTCGGGATTCCTGCTGGGCACGGTATCCGGTTCGGGCACCGCCACCGCCGTCACGGTAGGTGCGGTCACCTGGCCGATCATGCGCCGGGCCGGCTATACCCCCGAACGAGCGGGCGGCGTGCTGGCCGCGGCCGGCGTCGGTGCGCTGCTCTCGCCCCCGACGCTGGGCGCGGCGGCGTTCATCGTCGCCGAGTACCTCGAGGTCTCCTATCTCACCGTGCTGGGCTGGGCACTGATCCCGACCGTCCTGTACTACCTGGGGATCCTGCTCGCCGTGGAGATCGATGCTCGCCGTTTCGGCCTACGGGCCGCCAGCGCGGACGTGCCGTCCGCCTGGCGCCTGCTCGGCCGGTCCGGCTACCACTTCTCGTCGCTGATCCTGATCGTCGTTCTACTGATCACCGGTATGTCGGCCACCCGCGCGGTGGTCTACGCCACCGCACTGGCGGTGCTGCTGTCGTTCCTGGACCGACGCACGGCGCTGACGCCGGCCAGGTTGTTCGGTGCGCTCAGCGCTGGAGTCCGCGGCGTGTTGCCGGTGGTCGCGGTCTGCGCCGCCGCCGGGGTCATCACAGCCATGACCACCAAAACGGGCCTGGGCGCCCAGTTCTCGTCGGTTCTGGTGGGCGGGGTCTCGGCGATCACCGACAACCGCACCGCGATGCTGGCGCTGACCGCCATCGTCGCCGCGATAGCGCTGGCGATTCTGGGCCTGGCCATCCCGGTGACGGCCTCTTTCGTGATCGGCTGGGTCATCATCGGACCGGCCCTGCTTGCTCTCGACGTCCCTGCTCCGGCGGCGGCCATGTTCGTCTTCTACTACTCGGTACTCTCCGAGGTCACCCCGCCAACCGCGCTCGCTGCGGTCGGTGCTTCGGCGGTAACCGGCGGGCAGGCGGTGGCGACCATGTGGACCACGTTGCGTTACGCGGCACCGGCGTTCCTGGTCCCGATCGCCTTCGTGGTGACCCGGCCGGGGGAATATCTGCTCGGAAACGGCCCGGTGGCCGGGGTGCTCTGGGTGTCGGCCGCCGCCGGGGCAGGTATCGTTGCGCTGTCGGTCACCTTCGGTGGATGGGTGCTCGGCGTGGGACCCGCAAGCATGCCCGCGCGGCTGCTCACCGGAGCCGCCGCCGCGCTGATGTTGTTCCTCGACCCTGCCACGATCGCGGCGGGCTCGGCGTGTCTGCTGATCGCGGTCGCGCTCACCATCATCGGCAATCGGAGGAGATGCTCATGACACGGGCAATGCGGACGGCGACGGTGCTGGCGATACTGGCGATGACGGGGGCGACCGTCAGCGGCTGCGGCGGCCGCAAAGATGCGCCCGCAGCAGATTCCGGCGGCCAGATCACCTGCGAGGTCGGCACCGACACCAGGGTGGGCATCGCCACCGGCAACGCCACCGGGGTGTACTTCACACTCGGAAACGCCTACGCCGAACAGATTTCGGCCGCCACCCAAGGCCGGGTCAAGGCGACCGCCGCGGAGACCGGCGCCTCGGTCCAGAACATCCAGCAGGTTGTCGCCGGCACCTACCAGGTCGCCTTCGCGCTGGCCGATACCGCCGCCGATGCCGTCGCGGGCACTGCCGCCTTCGACAAGAAGCAACCGTTGGCCGCCCTGGCGCGCATCTATCCCAACTACACCCAGGTGATCGCCCGCACGGACAGCGGCATCACCTCGATCGACGGTATGCGGGGCAAGCGGATCTCCACCGGTTCGCCGGGATCGGGCACCGAAGTAATCGCCAATCGGCTGCTGGAGTCGGCCGGGCTCAATCCGGGATCCGATGTCGCCGCACAGCGCCTGGATCTGACCAAGACCGTCGACGGCATGAAGGAGGGCGCGATCGACGCGATGTTCTTCTCCGGCGGCTTGCCCACGCCCGGCATCACCGATCTGATCACCACCGGCAGAGACAAGGTGACCTTCATCGACGTCACCCCGCAGCTGACGCAGATGCAGACCATCAGCTCCGCCTACGAGCCAAGCGTCATCCCGGCGGCCACCTATGGCCTGCCCGCCGACGTCCCGACCATCGCGGTGGCCAATCTGCTGGTGGCCCGCGATGATCTGAACGCCAACCTGGCCTGCGTGCTGACCAGGACACTGTTCGAGCGCAAAACCCAACTGGAACAGGCGGTTCCGGCGGCGAAAGGCATCACCCTGGATAACGCCCGCGACACCGCGCCGGTGCCGCTCAACCGCGGGGCGCAGCGGGCACTGGACGACCTCAAGGCGCCGAAGTAGCTGCTGTACATCGCGACCTTTCCCTCTAGAAGGTTTCCCAACGAAATTCATCTCATTGCAGCCAACTGGCCGAATTAGCCGCCGGACTAGTTCCGTTCAGTTGCGAAACCTGTTATTCCACAATTGAATTAAACACATCACCCACAGACCGCAGGTTCAAATCCTGTTCTCGCTACCGGCGGAAACAGTCTCCGGAGGAGATTCCAGAGTCATTTCCTTCGTCCGATATAGTGCGCGGATGTCCGTCGCACGGTCCGGCCACCGGCTGACGCTGAGTGCTTTCCTGGCGTTCCTCATGCTGATTTGCGGCACGCCGACACCGGTGTCGGCGGCGCCGGCCGTGGCGGGGGTGCGTCCGGGCATCGAGGTCTTCCTCGCTGACGTGCCGGCTGCCTTGCGCGGCAAACGGGTCGGCCTGATCACCAACAACACCGGCATCGACCGGTCGGGCACCTCGGATATCGATCTGATCGCCCAGAGCGACGACCTGACACTGGTCGCCCTACTGGCGCCGGAACACGGTATCCGCGGCACTGCCGAGGCGGGTGTCACGGTCGGTGATGGTGTCGACGCGAAGACCGGCGTGCCGGTCTACTCGCTCTATGGGGCGCAAGGGCACAGCCCGACTCCGGCGATGCTCAAGGACGTCGACGTCCTGGTCTATGACCTTCAGGAGGTCGGCGGACGCACCTGGACCTACGTGTCGACCATGGCGCTGGCGATGCAGGCCGCGGCGCGCAAGGGCATCCCGTTCGTCGTTCTGGACCGGCCGAATCCGATCGGCGGGGACATCGTGGAAGGTGCGCTGCTGGACCCGGCCTTCGCGTCATTCATCGGCATGTACCCCATCCCCGCACGGCACGGCATGACCGTCGGCGAGCTGGCCACGCTGTTCAACCGGCAGCAGGGTATCGGCGCGGACCTGACCGTCGTTCCGGCGCAGGGGTGGCGCCGAGCGCAGTGGTTCGACCAAACGGGTCTGCCCTGGGTGAACCCCTCACCCAACCTGCGATCGCTGGCGGCCGTGGCGAGCTACCCCGGCACGGTCTACTTCGAGGGCACCAACCTCTCCGAGGGCCGCGGCACCGACCGGCCCTTCGAGCAGATCGGGGCGCCGTGGCTTGACGCAGCGGCGGTGGCCGCGGCGATGAACGCGATGGGGTTGCCGGGCATCGCCTTCGGGGCCGTCGCCGTCCCGGTCGCCGAGGGCGCCGCCAAATTCCCCGGACAAACCATCCCGGCCATCCGGTTAGCCATCACCGATCGGCTGGCATACCGACCGGTCGGCACGGCGCTGCTGCTCATTGACACGATCCGCAAAC
>LFFF01000045.1 GCA_001510415.1 Actinobacteria bacterium casp-actino6
CGCAGATTCCGCGGTACCGGCAGAAGGTCCGCGAGGTGACGCTGGGTATCGCCCGGCCGGTGTGGATCGACGACCCCGATTTCGACATCACCTACCACGTGCGACGCTCGGCACTGCCGTCGCCGGGGACCGACGCCCAGTTGCACGACCTGGTGTCCCGGCTGGCAGGGCGTCCGTTGGACCGGACCAGGCCACTGTGGGAGATGTACCTCATCGAGGGTCTGGAACGGAACCGGCTGGCCCTGTTCATCAAATCGCATCAGGCCCTGATCAACGGAATGACCGCGCTGGAGATCGGCCATGTCATCGCCGACCGGACCCGCCGTCCCGCCGACGTGGGGGAGGACATCTGGTTGCCGGCCAGGGAGCCGTCCGACGGCCGGCTGATCGTCGAGGCGGTGGGCGATTGGCTGGCCCGGCCCGGCCAGGAGTTGCGGGCCCTGCGCACCACCGTCGCCGATGTCGCCACCAACAGCGGCGAACTTGCCCAGCTGGCTCGTCGGGCCGCCGAGATCGCGAGCCGGGTGGCGCGACGCAGCGCCCCGGACAGCCCGCTGAACACGACGGTCTCCCGGCACCGGCGGTTCACCGTCGCCGCCGCCCCGCTGGCCGACTTCCGCCGGCTACGGGCCCGCTACGACTGCGATGTCAACGATGTGGTGCTGACCGTGATCGCCGGCGCGTTGCGCAACTGGCTGCTCTCGCGGGGCGAACCGGTGAGCTCGAGCCTGAATGTGCGAGCGATGGCCCCGACCTCGGTGTACCCCGACCCCGACTTCACCAGCGGCCCCGGGCAGGCCATCAGTGAGGTGGCACCGTTCCTGATCGACCTGCCGGTCGGTGAGAGCAACCCGGTGGTTCGGCTGTCCCAGGTCGCGCACGCCACCGAGTCGCACTCGGCGGTGGCCAGCCTGGTCGACGCCCGCACCATCGTCACGCTGTCCGGTTTCCCGCCGCCCACCTTGCACGCGATGGGCACCCGGGTGGCCACCCAGTATCCGCCCCGGCAGTTCAATCTGCTGATCAACAATGTGCCCGGTCCGCAGGCGCAGATGTACATCGCCGGCGCGAAACTGCTGGAGACCTACTCGGTCCCGCCACTGCTGCACGATCAGGTGCTGGCCATCGGGGTGACCTCGTACTGCGGGATGGTGTATTTCGGCATCAATGCCGACCGGGACGCCATGTCCGACGTCGAGGTGTTCCCCGAGCTGCTGGGCGAGTCGCTGGCGGAGTTCACCGAGTCTGCGCTGTAGCGCCCCGCGTCTCAGCGCGGCGGTGGGCTGCGTCGTACTATGCGGCGATGGCAAAGAAGGATTCCGATAAGCCCAAGGAACGCAAAGTCTCCGGTGATGTGTACGAGGCGGAGCTTTTCCGGCTGCAGACCGAACTGGTGAAGTTGCAGGAATGGGTCCGGGCCACCGGCGCCCGGGTGGTCGTCGTCTTCGAGGGCCGTGATGCCGCCGGCAAGGGCGGCACCATCAAGCGGATCACCGAATATCTGAGTCCCCGCTCGGTGCGGATCGCCGCGCTGCCCGCCCCGACCGAGCGGGAGAAGGGGCAGTGGTATTTCCAGCGCTATATCGAGCACCTGCCGACCAGGGGCGAGATCGTGTTGTTCGACCGGTCCTGGTACAACCGCGCCGGGGTGGAACGGGTGATGGGGTTCTGCACGCCGCAGGAGGAAGCGATGTTCCTGCGGCACTGCCCGATTTTCGAGCAGATGCTCATCGATGACGGAATCCTGCTCCGGAAATACTGGTTCTCGGTGTCCGAGGATGAGCAGTTGCGCCGGTTCAAGTCGCGGATGAACGATCCGCTGCGGCGCTGGAAGCTGTCCCCGATGGATATGGAGTCGATCTACCGGTGGGAGGACTACTCCCGGGCCAAGGACGACATGATGGTGCACACCGACACCCCGGCCAGCCCGTGGTTCGTGGTGGAGTCCCATATCAAGAAGCACGCCCGGCTGAACATGATCTCGCACCTGCTGTCCTCCATCCCCTATGAAGAGGTCGAACTGGAGAACGTGGAGCTGCCCAAGCGGCCGCAGATCGGCAACTACCGCCGCCCGCCGCGCGACCTGGCCACCTATGTGCCCGATTTCGCCGCCACGCTGACCGGCGACAAGGAGAACGGCAGCTAGTCTTTCCCGATGCGGGTGTACATCCCGGCGACGCTGCCGATGCTTGCCGAACTGGTCGCCGACGGTTCGATGCAGCCGCGCAGCGGTACCGCGTTCGCGGTGACCCCCGCCTTGCGGGAGGCCTACGCCGAGGGTGACGACGAGGAGCTCGCCGAGGTGGCACTCGGCGAGGCGGCCCGGGCGTCATTGCGGCTGCTGTCCGCCGAGTCCGACGACGCCGGGAAGCTGCGCCGGGCGGTGGTGGTGGCCGACGCCCCCACCGACGCCGCCACCCCGCGCCCCGATCTCGACGACGCCGTCGTACGGGTGAGCGGACGAGTGAGCATGGACCAGGTGGCAGCCGTCTATGTGGACAACGCCGCCGCCGAGCCGGCGGTGCGGGCCGCCATCGCGGTGATCGACGAGGCCGATCTCGGTGACGAGGATGCCGAGCTGACGGTGGGCGACGCCCAGGACCACGACCTGGCCTGGTACGCCACCCAGGAGCTGCCCTTCCTGCTGGAGCTGCTCTAGCCCGGCGGGGCGGCGCATTGCGGTACCGTCGGTTCCGTGAAGACCCGGGTCGGCCTCGGCGCTGCGTTGCGCGGGCTGCTCGGCCCCGCCACCAGCCCGTTGCTGCCCGATGACTACCTGAAGCTGGTCAACCCGCTGTGGTCGGCGCGTGAGCTGCGCGGTCGGATCGTCGAGGTCCGCCCCGAGACCTCCGACTCCGCCACCCTGGTGATCAAACCGGGGTGGGGCTTCGGGTTCGACTACCGGCCCGGCCAGTACATCGGCATCGGACTGCTCGTCGAGGGACGCTGGCGCTGGCGGTCCTACTCGTTGACCTCGGCACCCCGGCAGCGGGGCAGCCGCACCGATCGCACCGTGACCATCACCGTCAAAGCCATGCCCGAAGGGTTCCTGTCCAGCCACCTCGTCGGCGGGGTCCGCGCCGGTACCGTCATCCGGTTGGCCGCTCCGCAGGGCAACTTCGTCATGCCCGACCCGCCGCCGGCCGCGGTGCTGTTCCTGACCGCGGGCTCGGGGATCACCCCGGTGATGTCCATGCTGCGAACCATGCAGCGTCGCAACACCATCGGAGACATCGTGCACATCCACTCGGTCCCGACGGCGGCTGAGGTGATGTTCGCCGATGAACTCGCCGCCCTTGGGCGTGACCACCGGGGATATCGGCTGACTGTGCGCGCGACCCGCGACGAGGGTCGCCTCGGGGTCTCCGGTATCGCCGGGCTGGTCCCGGATTGGCGGGACCGCGATACCTGGGCCTGCGGCCCGGAGGGTCTGCTTGCGGCCGCGGAGAAGCACTGGGATGCCGAGGGTGTTGGCGACCGGCTGCATCTGGAGCGATTCGCCGCCACGCGGTCGGTCGGCCCGGGCGCGGGCGGCACCGTCACCTTCGCTCGGCGCGGAGTCGCACTAGACTCGGATTCGGCGACCTCACTGCTGGAGTCCGGTGAGCGAGCCGGTGTTCTCATGCCGTTCGGCTGCCGGATGGGTATTTGCCACACCTGTGTGGTGAGTTTGTTGGACGGTCGGGTACGCGATCTGCGGACCGGAGCCGAGTACGAGCCGGGAAGCCGGGTTCAGGCCTGTGTGACGGCACCGAGTGGAGACTGTGTGGTGGACATCTGATGGCGATCTCCGATATCGAGGCTTTCACCCACCTGACCGAGGCCGACATCGAAGCCCTGGCGGCCGAACTCGACGCCATCCGCCGTGATGTCGAGGAGTCCCTCGGCGAACGCGACGCCCGCTACATCCACCGCACCATCGCCGCCCAGCGTGGCCTCGAGGTGCTCGGCCGGTCGCTGCTGGCCTTCGGATCCAAGCGGCTGGCCTGGTGGGCCGGCGTCGGGACGCTGGCGCTGGCCAAGATCATCGAGAACATGGAGATCGCGCACAACGTCCTGCACGGCCAGTGGGACTGGATGAACGATCCGGAGATCCACTCCTCGACCTGGGAGTGGGACATGGTGGGGGCCGCCAAGCATTGGCGGATCACCCACAATGTGGCCCACCACAAGTACACCAACGTTCTGGGCATGGACGATGACGTCGGCTACGGGGTGCTGCGGGTCACCCGCGACGAGCGGTGGAAACCGCGCAATGTCCTCAACCTGCCGATCAACACCGTGCTGGCGGCCGGCTTCGAGTGGGGGATCGGTCTGCAGCATCTGGAGGCCCGCAAGATCCTGGCTCCCGAGACCCGGGCGGCGACGGTGGTCCGGTTGCGGGAGTTCACCGTCAAGGCCGGCCGTCAACTGGCCAAGGACTTTCTGGTCTTCCCGGCGCTGACCGCGCTGTCGCCCCGGGCCGGTTTCGGTTCCACCCTCAAGGCCAACCTGGCGGCGAATGTGATCCGCAACATCTGGACCAATGCGGTGATCTTCTGCGGGCATTTCCCCGACGGTGCGGAGAAGTTCACCGCCACCGACCTCGAAGACGAGGGCAAGGGGCAGTGGTATCTGCGCCAGATGCTGGGCAGCGCCAATATCGACGCGGGACGGGCCATGGCGTTCATGACCGGAAACCTGTCGTATCAGATCGAGCATCACCTCTACCCGAATCTGCCCAGCTACCGGCTGGCCGAGATCTCGGTGCGGGTCCGGCAGCTCTGCGAGAAGTACGACCTGCCCTATACCACCGGGCCGATGTTGGTGCAGTACGCCAAGACCTGGCGCACCATCGCCAAACTCTCGCTACCGGATAAGTTCCTGCGCGCCACCGCCGATGATGCCCCGGAGACACACAGCGAGCGGATGTTCGACACGCTGGCTCTCGAGGAGCGTGGGCGTGGACTGAAGACCGCCCTCGCGGCGGTGCGCAGCCGTCGCCGTCGGGACTCTCAGGCCGGGGTCCCTCAGCTCGGGATGTAGTCGAAGGTATCGGGGTTGGGTCCGCGCCGGCCGTCCTCGCCACGGTTGAGTGCGGTGAGCGCCTCGATCTCCTCGTCGTTGATCTCGAAGTCGAAGATCTCGAAGTTCTCCTTCATCCGTTGCGGGTGAACCGATTTCGGGAACACGATGTCACCGCGCTCGATATGCCAGCGCAGCACCACCTGGGCCGGGTGGGCGCCGGTGGCGCGGGAGATGCGGGCCACCACCGGATCGCCGAGCACCTTTTCCTGGGCGATCGGCGACCAGGCCTCGGTGGCGATATCGTGCTCGACGCCGTAGGCGCGTACCTCGTCGTTACCGAAGTACGGGTGCACCTCGATCTGGTTGACCGCCGGGATGGTGCCGGTTTCGCGGGCCAGCTCCTGAAGATGGTGGATCTGGAAGTTCGACACCCCGATACTGCGGGCCCGGCCCTGCGCCTTGAACTCCTCGAGGGTCTGCCAGGTGGAGACGAAGTCGCCGTCGTAGCGGGTCGGCAGGGGCCAGTGGATGAGGAACAGGTCGACGTAGTCGGTGCCGAGTTCGGCCAGCGTCTCGTCGAAGGCCCGGCGGGCGTCGTCGGGACGGTGGAACCCGTTGTTGAGCTTGCTGGTGATGTACACCGAGGCCCGGTCGACGCCGGACTCGCGGAGACCCCGCCCGACACCCTGTTCGTTGCCGTACATCTGCGCGGTGTCGATATGGCGGTAGCCGATCTCCAGCGCGCTGCGGACCGCCGCGGCGGTCTCCTCCGGCGGGATCTGGAACACCCCCAAGCCCAGCTGCGGGATCCGGTTGCCATCGTTGAGGGTGATCAGCGGGACGTTCCCGACGGTCGTGCTCACGTGCCTCTCCTCTGTTCAGCCACTGCCTGTTCAGCCAACGCCCCGAGCAGACGCCTGGCGGCGTCCACCCGTCGCGCCGGTGGTCCGGTCAGCGCATCGAGGGCGCATTCCGGATCCGCCGGCGGTCCCAGATGTCCGCAGCCACGCGGACAGTCGGTGATCTTCTCACCCAGGTCAGAGAATGCCAGCATGACGTCATCGGGCCGGATGTGGGCCAGCCCGAACGACCGGACCCCGGGGGTGTCGATGACCCAGCCGCCACCGGGCAGCGGCAGCGCCACCGACTGGGTGGAGGTGTGCCGGCCCTTGCCGACGCCGGACACCGCGCCGATAGCCCGATCAGCCTGTGGCACAAGCCGGTTCACCAGGGTGGACTTGCCGACCCCGGAGTGGCCGAGCAGCACGGTGACATGCCCGGTCAGCAGCGCCGCCACCTCCTCGATCGGTGTGTCCCGGCTGACGGTGACCACGGCCAGGTCGAGGTCGGCGAACTGTTCGGCGAACGGCGCAGCCGGGGCCAGGTCGGTCTTGGTCAGGCACAGGATGGGCCGCAGGCCACCGGTGTAGGCCGCGATCAGTGACCGGTCCACGAAGCCGGTGCGCGGCGGCGGGTCGGCCAGTGCGACCACCACCATCATCTGGTCGGCGTTGGCCACCACCACCCGCTCGGTCGGGTCGGTGTCGTCGGCGGTGCGGCGCAGCACCGTGCGGCGGTCGCTGCGGCGCACGATCCTGGCCAGGGTGTCGGGGCGTCCGGTCAGATCGCCGACCACCTCGACCTGGTCGCCGACGACGATCGGGGTGCGGCCCAGTTCGCGGGCCCGCATCGCGGTCACGGTGCAGTGCGGGTCGCGGTTGAGCACGCAGCCCCATCGGCCGCGGTCGACGGTGATCACCATGGCGGGCTCGGCGTCAGCGTGCTCGGGGCGGGTCTTGGTGCGCGGACGTGATCCGCGGCCGGCCCGGATGTGGACATCGGACTCGTCGTACTCGCGTGGCCGGCGAGGGGAACTCAACCGTGTCCCTCGACAGTGTCCGCTTCCAGCATGCGCGCCCACAGTGCGGGGAAATCCGGCAGGGTCTTGGCGGTGGTGCCGATGTCCTCGACGGCCACCCCGGGTACCCGCAGCCCGATGATCGCCCCCGCAGTGGCCATCCGGTGGTCGGCGTAGGAGCGCCAGATTCCGGCGTGCAGTGGCCTGGCGGTGATCACCAGGCCGTCCGGATCCTCGACGCAGTCACCGCCGAGGCCGTTGATCTCCGCGCTCAGCGCCGACAGCCGGTCGGTCTCGTGCCCGCGCAGATGGGCGATGCCGGTCAGCCGGGACACCGAACCCGGCTCGGCCAGCGCCGCCAGCGCCGCGACCGACGGGGCCAGTTCGCCGACCTCGTGCAGGTCCATGTCGAAGCCGGGGTAGCTCGACGGCCCGGTCACCGACAGAGCTGAATCCTCATGGACCCCTGAATCCTCGTGAACAACAGTGCATCCCAGCAGCCGCAAGATGGACAGGATGATCGGGGCGGGCTGCACGCTGATGGTCGGCCAGCCGATGATGCGCACGGTGCCTGCGGTCACCGCGGCGGCGGCGGCGAACGGTACCGCGTTGGACAGGTCCGGTTCGATGGCCCAGTCGTGGGCGGCCACCCGGCCGCGCGGTACCCGCCACCGGTTGACGACCGTGTCGTCCACCTGCACCCCGGCCTCGTCGAGCATCGCCGCGGTCATCGCGATATGCGGGGCCGAGGGCACCGAGGTCCCGGTGTGCACCACCGTCAGCCCGTCGGTGAAAGCGGCCCCGCACAACAGCAGGCCGGAGACGAACTGCGAGGACGCCGAGGCATCGATGCGGACGCTGCCGCCCGGAGCGCCGCCGCGGCCGCGGACGGTGAACGGCAGCCCGGTGCCGTCGATGTCCACTCCCAGACCGCGCAGCCCGTCCAGCAGCGGGGCGATGGGCCGGGCACGGGCCTGCTCGTCACCGTCGAACAGCACCGCCGCGGTGCCGAGCGCGGCCAGTGGCGGCACGAATCGCAGCACCGTGCCGGCCAGCCCGCAGTCGATACGGGCCGCCGGCCCGGGATCCAGGGTGCCGCTGACGGTCAGATCGGCGCCGTCGCCGTCGACGCTGAAACCGAGGGTCCGCAGCGCACCGATCATCAGGTCGGTGTCCCGGCTGCGCAGCGCGCCGTCGATGCGGGAGGCACCGCCGCCCTGCGCGGCGGCCAGGGCGGCCAGGATCAGTGCACGGTTGGTCATGGACTTTGAGCCCGGCACCGCGATATCGGCGTGCACCGGGGCCGACGCCGGCGGCGCCGTCCACAGGTCCGGTTGGCTCACGGCCCCCATCCTGCCGCATGGCGGTGCAGGATTGAGATATGTGCGGAAGGTTCGCGGTCACCACCGATCCGGCCCGATTGGCCGGGCAGATCCATGCCGTCGACGAGACCGGGGGAGCCCTGGCGATCCCGAACTACAACGTCGCGCCCACCACCACGATCGCCGCGGTGGTCGAATCCGACGGTGACGGGTCGGCCACCCGGCGGATCCGGCCGATGCGCTGGGGACTGCTGCCGTCCTGGGTCAAGGCCGATTCCGGCGGACGACCGCTGGCCAAATCGCTGTTGATCAACGCCCGCGCCGAGACGCTCACCACCTCCCCGGCATTTCGCTCCGCGGCCCGCCACCGGCGCTGCCTGGTCCCGATGGACGGCTATTACGAGTGGATGCGCCCGACGGATGCCGGGCCCGGGGTCCGCAAGACGCCGTTCTACCTCTTCGCTGAGCACGGCCGGCCGCTGCTGATGGCCGGGCTGTGGTCGGTCTGGAAGCCCGCCGAGCCCGCAGGGCCGATCCTGACCGCCGCGATCGTCACCACCGACGCGGTGGGCGAGCTGGCCCGGGTGCATGACCGGATGCCGTTGGTGATCGCCGAACGGGACTGGGACCGCTGGCTGGACCCGGATTCCCCGGCACCGGCTGACCTGCTGGGGGCGCCGCCGGATGTCGGCGGTATCGCGATCCGGGAGGTCTCGACTCTGGTTAACCGGGTGGCGAACAACGGCCCGGAGCTCATCGCGCCGGCCGACCGAGGCAACCAACCGGTCGGTCTGTTCTAACTGCGGGGGTGGGGATAGCATCGGGGTAGAGCCTGACCAGCGAGAGGATCCGTTCGATGACCGCAGTGGAACCGAAGTCCGACACCATCACGGTGCACAACCCTGCCGATGGCCGGATCACGGGCTCGGTGCCGATCGACCGGCCGGACGCGGTGGCAGCCAAGGCCCGCGAACTGCGGCTGTTCCAACCCGAGTGGGAGGCGATCGGGCCGCGCGGCCGCAAGAAGTGGATGCTCAAGTGGCAGGACTGGGTCCTGGACAACGCCGACCACCTCACCGAGGTGCTGATGAGCGAGACCGGCAAGTCCCGCTGTGACGCCAGCCTCGAGCCGATCACCATCGCCGACGCGATCAACTACTGGGCCGGCCACGCCGAGGAATTCCTCGCCGACCGGCACCCCAAGGCGCACTCGCCGCTGTTCCGGGTCAAGAAGCTGACCACGGTGTTTCGGCCCTACCCGCTGGTCGGGATGATCGAGCCGTGGAACTTCCCGTTGGCGATGCTGGCGCTGGATCTGGTGCCTGCGCTGGCTGCCGGTGCCGCGGTGCTGCTCAAACCCTCCGAGGTGACCCCCCTGTCGGCCGTCGAACTGGTTCGGGGCTGGAACGAGATCGGGGCCCCGCCGGTGCTGGGCCTGGCCACCGGCTACGGCGCCACCGGCGCCGCGGTGATCGCGAACTCCGACATGGTGCACTTCACCGGGTCGACGGCGACCGGCCGCAAGGTCGCGGTCGCCTGTGCCGAGCGGCTGATCCCGTGCAGCCTGGAATTGGGCGGCAAGGACCCGGCGATCGTGCTGGCCGATGCGGATCTGGAGCGCGCCGCCAACGGCATCGCCTGGGGCGGGATGTTCAACTCCGGCCAGGTCTGCATCTCGGTGGAGCGGGTCTTCGTCGAGGCGCCGATCTACGACGAGTTCGTCGCCAAGCTCGCCGACAAGGTGCGCTCGGTGGCCCAGGGCCAGGAGTCCGGCGCCGGATACAGCTACGACACCGGCGCGATGGCGACGCCGGCGCAGCGCGATATCGTCGAACGCCATGTCGCCGAGGCCACCGCCGCCGGGGCGCGGGTGGTGGCGGGAGGTAAGCCGACCGGGGTGGGAACCTTCTTCGAGCCGACGGTGATCGCCGACGCCGACCCGAGCATGACGTGCATGGCCGAGGAGACCTTCGGCCCGACCCTGCCGGTGGTCAAGGTGGCTGACGAGGACGAGGCCATTCGGTTGGCCAACGATTCGGTCTACGGGCTGTCGGCCACCGTGTGGACCGGGGATACCGCCCGCGGCGAGCGGATCGCGCGGCGACTGGAGGCCGGGGCGGTCAACGTCAATGACGCGATGACCAACGTCTTCTGCCCGTCGCTGCCGATGGGTGGTTGGAAGGAATCCGGCATCGGTTACCGCGGCGGCGGCGCCGCCGGGCTGATCAAGTTCTGCCGCCAGCAGGCCATCACCGCTCCGCGGCTGCCCACGCAGAAGTCCGAGATGCTCTGGTATTCCTCGCCGAAGAAGCAGGGCCGCTTCGCACTGGCGGCGATGCGGGCCTTCGCCGCACACGGGTGGCGACGCATCGGCCGCAAGGGCTGAGTTCCCGAGGGCTGAGTTCACCGTCGCGTCCGTCGGAACCGGCGGACAAGTGTGTCCGGGTGGTGGTAGGAGTTGACGCCGCCGATCAGCGGCAGCTGCGGTGGGGGCAGCCACTCGGTGGTTCCGTCCCTGCGTCGTCGCGTCGTCCACCCGCACTGCTCGACAAGGCGGTTGTGCGGCCCGCAGGCCAGCGCCAAGTCGTCGATATCGGTTCCCCCGCCGTCGGCCCAGCCTTTGTTGGCGTGATGGACCTGGCATCCGTAGCCGGGCACGGTGCACCCGGGGAACGTGCAGCCGCGGTCCATCTCCTGCAGGACAACCCGCTGGTCGGCACTGGCGATGCGCTTGCTGCGTCCCAGCCACAACGGACGCCCGGAGGCCTGGTCGAACAAGGTCAGGTAGTGGTAGGCGTGGCCGGCCATCCGGATCACATCTGCCATCGGCAGCACCGTGCCACCCGCGGTGACTCCGACCCCGGTCCGGCACTGGAGATCCTGGAGGTTGGCCGAAACGATCACGGTGACCGGCAATCCGCGGTGAGTGCCCAGCTTCGGGTCGCCGAGCTGGCCGCGGACCAGCGCCGAGAGGGCGTCGTGCTGACGTTGGGCGGGGGAGCGCCGGTCGGCGTCGATCTGGTCCTGGCTGGGTTGCCCGTCGACGGCGGGCCGCGGATCGCCCGGGTTGCACATCCCGGGGGCGGCGAACTTGGCGAACCACGCGTCCAGCTCCGCCCGAAGCGCCGGGGTGGCCACCAACCGGCCCGTGCTCATCCCGCTGATGTCCTGTCGGCTCCAGGTGAATCCCCGGCGCAGCGCCCGGTCGGCGTCGCTGAATTGCCCGTCGGGGTTCAGAGTCAGGGCCAAACGTTCGGCCAGTCGGGCCAGCTGGTCCGGGCGCAACGACAGGGCATGCTCGGCGAGGAAGGCCTCCGCCCGGTCCCGGTCATCGCGCGGGACGGCGACCGGCAATTCGGCGAGGAAGCGCTGGATCACCCGTACGTGCTCCCCATCGAGCAACCCCTTCCGCCACGCCTGCGCGGTTGCGGGCTGACGGGCTGGCAGCGGCTCTCCGGTCAGGGTGGTACGGCTGGCCAGCGGCTCCGCCACGGCTGCCCGCCGCCGCGCCTCGGCGGGGGTGATCCGTAGCCAGTCGGCCAGCACCTCATGCGGCGAACCGCCGACCTCGCTGACCGCCCGGCGTCCGACCTCCACGACGATGTCGCCGCGTACCACCGCCTGCCGGCGGGCCAGCTTCTCGCAGCGGCCCGCCAGCCGGACCAGGTCGCCGGCACTGAGCCGGGACAGGTCGACCGACTCGAGGACATCGATGGCGGCCTCGATCTGTCCGACCGCCCCGTCGATATCTGTCGAATACATGTTCGAATAATAACGAGACCGTCCGACACGCCGCGCCCACCGAAGCGCAGGGCAGCTAGGGCTGGACGTAACCCGGCGGGTTGGCCGTATCCACCCACAGGTCCACCCCGAGGTCCGACCCGGGGATGCAGTCATAGACCGACAGGTCGGTGACGCCGGCCTCCAGTAGCACGTCCTCGCACAGCAGGGTGTGGCCGGTGTATTCGCGGGCCGGCCGGTTCAGCACCGCGTAGGCGGCGTCGGCGTACACCTCGGGCTTGCGCGAGCGCTTCATGGACTCATCGCCGCCGAGCAGGTTCTGCACCGCCGCGGTGGCGATCATGGTGCGCGGCCACAGCGTGTTGGAGGCGATCCCCGCATCGCGAAGTTCCTCGGCAATACCCAACGCGCACAAGCTCATTCCGTACTTCGCCATCATGTAGGGCGTCGGCTTGAGCCACTTGGGCTCCAGCCGGACCGGCGGGGACAAGGTGAGGATGTGCGGGTTGGACCGGCCCTTCATATGCGGGATGCAGGCTTGTGACACCGCGTAGGTGCCGCGCACCTCGATACCGTTCATCAGGTCGAAGCGCTTCAGCGGCACCTCCTCGATGGAGCCGAGATTGATCGCACTGGCGTTGTTGACGCACATGTCGATACCGCCGAACTGCTCGACCGCCTTGGCCACCGCGGCGGCCACCGAGTCGCCGTCGCGGACGTCGCCGACGATCGGTAGGGCCTGACCGCCTGCCTCCTCGATCTCCTTGGCGGCGGTGTAGATGGTGCCGGGCAGTTTGGGGTGCGGTTCGGTGGTCTTGGCCACCAGTGCGATATTGGCGCCGTCGGCGGCCACCCGCTTGGCGATCGCCAGGCCGATACCGCGGCTGGCCCCGGAGATGAACATGGTCTTGCCAGTGAAGGACATGACGTCACCCTAGATCGCGGATGCCCGCCAGTCACCGGGGGCCGGACCGCCAGGTGATCCTGGGCGGGGCATCGGTGCCGTCCCGGGTGAGGCGGCGCAGCGTCGCGGCCCCGATTGCGGCCATGGCGGCGGCCAGCAGCAGGTTCAGTACCGCCAATCCGAGGACCGCGCGGCCGGTGCGCTCGACTGCCGGGAGGTAGCCGGTGAGGAACGAGGTGATATCGCCGGCGGCGATCATCCGCACCTCCGCCAGCCCGGTGGCCGACGTCGGCCCGCCGGTACCCATCCCCTTCTGCAGACTTCCCCAGACCACCACCGGGTCGCCGCGGCGCAGAACGCGTTCGCCGGCCCCGTCGCGGGGCCACTCCCACGCCTGGCGGTCCGATGTGATGCCCGTGGCGATCACCGGCGGGCCGCCCGGGAGATCGAGCAGATACCGGTCGGGCAGCCGTCGGCTGTCGGCGACGACACCGTCGGGACGGGCCTGGCTGCGCTCACTGATGCTGGCCTGCAGCAGCAGCCCGCCGGGTGTCGGGCCGGCGTCGCGCCGTTCGATGAACTCGGCCCGGGTGCGTACCTGCGGCGCTTCGGCGAGCTGCAGGCGGTCGTCGGCGGCCGCCGCCAGGAACCCGGCGATTCCGAGGTACATCGCGGCGATCACCCCGCAGACGACCGCGACACTGCCTCGGTCCCGGCGGCTGACCAGCTGCGGGAGGCCTCGCCGGGCCAGTAGGGCGGAGATGATCGACAGCAGCACCGTGGCGATGAGGATCTTAGCCGCAGTGACGAACAGCCCCGGGTCAATCGCAGCGGTCACGCCGGCGACCGGCTGAGGCCGTCCCGGCACCGCAGGCCCAATTCGACGAAGGCGTCGATCTGATCCGCTGAGCGCAGAACGTCGGCCCGGATGCGGACACGGACCCCGGTGTCGTCGATCGACACCGCGGGTTGTTCGCGCTCGGAGCTATAGCGCGAACACCAGGCGCTGACCGCGTCGGCGACACCGGCCAGCGAACCACCCGGGTGGTAGCCGGCCGTGGCGAACGCCAACAGCCGGTCATCGACGCCGGGCATCGCGGACAGCGGCCGACCGCCGCCGACCCGGTCGATCCCCAGCCAGTGGTTCATCGCCGGGGTCATCGATCCGAGCAATGCCACGGTCAGGTCCCGCAGCTGCGCGGGCGGAGCCGGGCCGGCCACCATCGCCGCCCCCGGGGCGGTCGGAATCGGGCTCGTCCAGGTGCTGACCACCACGTGCGTGCTCGGGGGTGACATCTGGGCGGCGTACGAGCGGCTCATCGTGACGGTCCAGTCGCCGGTCGCGGGGATGACGGTGGTCTGGTCACCGGAGCGGGTCAGCTCCCAGCCGCGGTGTGTCAGCGCGGCGTGGAACCGCGCCTGCCGGCGCATCCACCAGCCGATCGCGGCCGCGGCCAGGGTCAGGACGGCGACGAGGATGAGGACGATGATCGGATCCATGGGTTAGTCAATATTTCACGCCGGCGGTCCGGCCGCCGGGCGAGCTCAGTCGGGGCCAACCTCTAAGATCACTGTGAGGTGTTCGGAGTTTCTCGCCGGCACCGCGACAGAAGGGACGGTGTTTCCCCTCGATGACCCACACCGATGACCTGGACCCGGCCGATGCCGAGTCCCCTTCCGAGTCCCCTGCCGAGTCCGATGCCGAGCTGACCGCGCGGTTCGAGCGCGACGCCATCCCGCTGATGGACCAGCTCTACGGCGGTGCCCTGCGGATGACCCGGAATCCCGCCGACGCCGAGGACCTGTTGCAGGAGACGATGGTCAAGGCCTACGCCGGGTTCCGGTCCTTCCGGGAGGGCACCAACCTCAAGGCCTGGCTCTACCGCATCCTGACCAATACCTACATCAACACTTACCGCAAGAAGCAGCGCCAGCCCGCGGAGTACCCCACCGAGGCGATCACCGACTGGCAGTTGGCCGCCAATGCCGAGCATTCGTCGACCGGTTTGCGCTCGGCGGAGGTCGAGGCGTTGGAAAATATGCCCGATAGCGAAATCAAAGAGGCGCTCCAGGCGTTACCAGAAGAGTTCCGGCTCGCGGTGTATCTCGCCGACGTCGAGGGCCTGCCTTATAAGGAGATCGCTGAGATCATGGAAACGCCGATCGGGACCGTGATGTCCCGCCTGCACCGGGGCAGGCGCCAGTTGCGCACGCTGCTCACCGATGTCGCCCGTGAGCGAGGGTTTCTTCGCGGCCAGGACCAGGCCCACCAGGCTCAGGAGGTGACTCCGTGAGTGTCGACGAACCCCGTCTGGACCCCCGGGCCGACCCTGATGACGGCCACGCCGACTGTTCGCTGGTCATCCGGCAGGTGTGGGCCCTGCTCGACGGCGAGGTCACCGATGACAGCCGCGCCGAATTGCGCCAGCACCTCGAGCAGTGCCCGGCCTGTCTGCGCCACTACGGGGTGGAGGAGCGGATCAAGAAGCTCATCGCCACCAAGTGCAGTGGCGAGCGGGCCCCGGCCTACCTGGTGGAACGGGTACGAATGGAGATCAGTCGCACCACCATCATCCGGCGGGGCTGACGGTTGGTCTCAGGCGTTGGGACGCTTTCCGTGGTTGGCCTTGCTGTGCTTACGGTCACGCTTCTTACGGCCACGCTTGGCCATGGTTCTACCTCCGAATGATCTGGATTTAACTCGATTGTCTCACGGCGCCGGAACCGGCCGGTGACCCGGTGTTGTGGTTCGATAGACGCACAGGGTGGAGCTTTGGAGTGAGGAAGACATGGCCGAGGATGTGCGCGCCGAGATCGTGGCCAGTGTGCTGGAGGTCGTGGTCAGCAAGGGCGACCAGATCGGCCCCGGCGACACCCTGGTCCTGCTGGAGTCGATGAAGATGGAGATTCCGGTGCTGGCCGAGATCGCCGGCACCATCACCGAGGTCAACGTTTCGGTGGGAGACGTCATCCAGGCCGGTCACCTGATCGCCGTCATCGACGACTAGCGGCCCCCATGTCAACCCTCGGTGAGCTGCTCGCCGAGCACACCGAGTTGCCCGGCAGTGTGGTGGACCACCTGCATGCGGTGGTCGGCGAATGGCAATTGCTGGCCGATCTGTCCTTCGGTGACCTGCTGATGTGGGTCCGTCGCGGGGACGCCACCGTGGTGTGCGTGGCGCAGTGCCGGCCCAACACCGCTTCGACCATGCTGATCACCGACGCGGTGGGCACCGTCGTGGCCGAGGACGGTCTGCTCGGGACGGTGCCGGTGCGCTACGGCGGCGATGTGGTGGCACTGCTCACCCGGCAGACCGCAGGCGATGGCCGGCGCACGTCCTCGAGGCTGGAGAAGGCCTACCTGGACTGCGCCGCGACGCTTCTGGACATGGTGTCGGAGGGCACCTTCCCCAACGTCGTCCAGTCGACGGTGTCGCGGTCGAGTCCCCGCGTGGGTGACGGTTTCATCCATCTCGACGTCGACGGGGTGGTCGGCTACGCGAGCCCGAACGCGTTGTCGGCATACCACCGGATGGGTCTGGCCACCGAACTGGAGGGCCACAATCTGCTCACCGTCACCCGCCCACTGATCGCCGATCCGTTCGAGGCCACCGAACTGGCCGACCATGTCGGTGATTCCCTGATCGGGGGGGCGGGTATGCGCCTGGAGATCGACGCCGGCGGGGCCACCGTGCTGTTTCGCACCCTGCCGCTGATGGTCGGCGGTCAATCCGCCGGAGCCGCCGTGCTGGTCCGCGACGTCACCGAGGTCAAGCGCCGGGACCAGGCGCTGCTGTCCAAGGACGCGACGATCCGGGAGATCCATCACCGGGTCAAGAACAATCTGCAGACCGTGGCGGCGCTGCTACGGCTCCAGGCCCGGCGCACCACCAACACCGAGGGCCGCGATGCGCTGCTGGAGTCGGTGCGACGGGTGGCGGCCATCGCCCAGGTGCACGATGCACTGTCGATGTCGGTCGACGAAGAGGTCAATCTCGATCAGGTGGTCGACCGGATATTGCCGATCATGAACGATGTGGCCCGCCTCGACGCCCCGATCCGGATCAACCGGGAGGGTGCGCTGGGGGTGCTCGACGCCGATCGGGCCACCGCCCTGGTCATGGTGATCACCGAACTGGTTCAGAACGCCATCCAGCACGCCTTCGATCCGACGGAGCAGCGGGGGCGGGTGGTGATCCGGGCGGACCGTTCCGCGCGGTCGCTGGACATCGTCGTCCACGACGATGGGCGGGGACTGCCGGCCGGGTTCAGCCTGGACGACTCCGATCGGCTGGGCCTGCAGATCGTCCGCACCCTGGTGTCGGCCGAGTTGGACGGCACGCTGCAGATGCACCCGGCCCCCGGCGGCGGTACCGATGTGCTGCTGCGGGTGCCGATCGGCCGCCGCGGCGGGATGAAGGACGCGCGCGAGACCCGGGGCACCGCCAACGGCGTGCCGTAGCCTCTCAACTCATGCGGATCGCTGTCACCGGCTCCCACTCGCTCGGCAAGTCCACGGTGGTCAATGACTGGGTGGCGGCCAGGGACGGTTACCTGCGGGAGGAGGAACCCTACCGCGCACTCGGCCTCTTCGGTCCGTACGAGATTCTCTTCCGGGACGCCTCCACCCGCCTGCACAACGGTATTCAGCTCTACTACAGCGTGAGTCGGGTGCATCGCTACGCCAGCAGCGCGACCGATGTCATCTTCGACCGGGCACCGGTCGACTATCTCGCCTACTCGCAGTTCACCGCCGACTGCGGCACCACCGATATCGATGACGAGTTCGTCCAGTCGATGGTTCCCGCGGTGCGGGAGTCCCTGGACCACCTCGACATCCTGGCGTTCGTGCCCGGATCGGAGCGCTGGCCGGTGGAGATGGAGGCCGACGGTATCCGCCCGGTTGATCTGGACTACCGCGACCGGGTGGATGCCATCTTCAAGGAGATCTACCGTGACGGGCGGTTCGGGGTACTGCCCGCCGAGAATGCCCCGCTGCTCGTCGAACTGGTCGGCCCACGAGAGCAGCGGCTCGAACAGCTGCAGTCGGCGATCAGTCAGCGCGGGGCCGACTGAGCGGAAAAAAGAAGCGGCCCCGGCGTGATGCCG
>LFFF01000046.1 GCA_001510415.1 Actinobacteria bacterium casp-actino6
AACGTCACACCCTGACCCGGGGGAGCCAGAGCACAACAAAAAACAAACAACAAACAAAAACCACCAAACACACTATTGAGTTCTCAAACAACACACCCGCTTGCGTCCGCTCGCAGGGCAACCCTACCAGCGTACTTCAGCTTGTCGTTCTCAGTCAAATCGGGCTCTCACCCGGCACTTCGGCCTACTCAGAGGTCCGAAGCTCTGCCAAGACGTAACGCTCAGTGTACCCGTTCTATTTCCGCCCCGAGACCATTGAGGTCCTCCACGAACAACGGGTAGCCCCGATCGATGTGGAATACGTCGTGGACCTCGGTCTCCCCATCAGCGACCAATCCGGCCAGCACCAACCCGGCGCCGGCTCGGATATCGGAGGACCACACCGGCGCGCTGGACAGCTGAGGGATGCCGCGCACGACCGCGTGGTGGCCGTCGGTGCGGGCGTCGGCACCGAGACGGATCATCTCCTCGACGAAGCGGAATCTCGCCTCGAAGACATTCTCGGTGATCATCGAGGTGCCGTCGGCGATCGCGGCCAGCGCGATGGCCATCGGCTGCAGATCCGTCGGAAACCCGGGAAACGGCAGCGTGGCAACGTTGCAGGCCTTGGGCCGCTCGTACTGCACCACCCGGAAACCATTGTCATGCTGGGTCACCGTCGCGCCGGCATCGTGCAACTTGTGCAGCACCAACTGCAGGTGTGACGGATCGACTCCGGTGACCGAGATATCGCCCCGGGTCATCGCCGCGGCGATCCCCCAGGTCGCGGCAACGATTCGGTCACCGATCACCCGATGCTCGGTCGGGTGCAGTGTCGGCACCCCGGTGATCCGCAGCGTCGAGGTTCCCGCACCCTCGATCTCCGCACCCATCTGGTTGAGCATCTCGCAGAGGTCCACCACATCGGGTTCGCGTGCGGCGTTGTGGATGACGGTCAGGCCCTCTGCCACGACGGCGGCCATCAGGATGTTCTCGGTCGCCCCCACCGACGGGAACTCGAGTTGGATCTCGGCGCCCCGCAGGTGCTCGGCGGAGGCGACCACGCAGCCGTGCTCGATGGCGCATTCCGCACCCAGTTGGCGCAGTCCGGACTGGTGCATGTCCAACGGGCGGGAGCCGATCGCATCGCCGCCGGGCAGAGCGACCCTCGCCCGTTTGCACCGGCCGACCAGCGGACCGAGCACACATACCGATGCCCGGAACTGCCGCACCGCGGCGAAGTCCGCCTCGTATTTGAGTTCGTCGGGTGAGGTGATCCGAACCACCGAACCGTCCAACTCAACGTTGGCCCCGAGACCGCGCAGCACCTCAGCCATCAGCGGGACGTCGAGGATGTCCGGACAGTTCGTGATGGTGGTGGTGCCCTCGGCAAGCAGCGCGGCCGCCATGAGCTTCAGGACGCTGTTCTTGGCGCCGGTGACGGACACTTCGCCGGAGAGGCGGTTACCGCCGGTCACCACGAAGCGCTCACCCACGGCGACAGTTTAAAGGAGCCGGGGCCACGTCCGGCGCCCGTAGGCCGGTACGGTTCTCTCCATGGGAGTACATCTGACCCGCATCTATACCCGGACCGGCGACGACGGAACCTCCAGCCTGAGCGATTTCTCCCGGGTGGGCAAGAACGATCCCCGGCTGATCGCCTACGCCGATTGCGACGAAGCCAATGCCGCCATCGGGGTTGCGGTGGCGCTCGGCACGCCCGACGAGTCGCTCCGTACCGTGCTCACCTGGATTCAGAATGACCTCTTCGACGCCGGTGCGGACCTGGCGACGCCGATTGTGCAACACCCCGAGTACCCGCCGCTGCGCATCACCGAGGCCTACGTCGATCGACTGGAGGGCTGGTGCGATGAGTACAACGAGCCGCTGCCGGCACTGAACTCCTTCATCCTGCCGGGAGGCACGGCACTGTCCGCCCTGCTGCATGTGGCCCGCACGGTGACCCGACGCGCCGAACGGTCCGCGTGGGTCGCGGTCAAGGCCCATCCCGACACGGTGAGCCCGCTTCCGGCCCGCTACCTCAACCGATTGTCGGACCTGCTGTTCATCCTGTCGCGGACGGCCAACGACGGCGACGACGTGCTGTGGAAGCCGGGTGGGCCCGGCCGCGAAAACCCCGCGGGATAGCAGCCTCTCAGCCGGTTCGTCGCCGCGCCCTCGGTGACGGCCGCGACTCCACCCAGGACAGGAAAGCCGTCAACGCGCCGCGATCCAGCGCCATCTCGTAGCCGCGATCCTGTGCACCGGTTGCGTCCTGCAGTTCCAGCACCACGATCTCGTCGGTCATGATGTCGAACTCGTCGCCGCGCGGAGCACGCCGGGAGATGACCTCCAAGCCGCGCCTGCCGAGCCGCCGGTCAGGCCACAGCCGCAGGCTGGACAGCTGATAGAAGTGGGCTTCCTCGCCGCGGTACCGGATCACGCCGTGTCGCCAGCCATGACCACCGATTGCGGGGGTGTCCCGAAGGATGGCGGGTGTCCCGCCCTGGCCCAGTTTCCACAGCCGGTAGCTCAGCGCCAACACGACCAGAAGCAGAACGCCGACCAGCGCGACCATGATCCACATCGACGCGCTCATCAGCGGAGGCCCTGGGCTAGTCGAGTTGACCGAGCGCCCGCAACCGGGCCCTGCCGCGAGCCGCTGTTTGCGGGTTATCCGAGGCGGCGTCGACCTTGGCCTGATCCCCGTCGATCTCCGAGGCGAACTCCGCGGACTCGGCGAGGATCGTCACACCGAGCTCGGTCACCGACAGATAGCCGCCGTCGACAGCGATACGCAGTTCGTCCTCGCCCTCGCGTTCGACCCGCACCATCGCGTCGTCGACGAGTTGTGCCACCAGCGGAATGTGCTGGGGCAGAATGCCGATCTCACCGGAGGTCGTGCGGGTGAATACGAACGTCGCCTTACCGGACCAGATCTTGCGTTCGACGGAGACGATCGCGACGTCCAATTCAGCCATCTCAGTTCACCTTTCGAGCCGGAGGGCACAACGTCACAGTTTGGCGCCCATGCTCTCGGCCTTCTTCGCCAGATCGTCCAAGCCGCCGATCAGGAAGAAGGCCTGCTCGGGCAGGTGGTCGAAATCGCCCTTGGTCAACTTGTCGAAGGCCTCGACGGTCTCCTTCAGCGGCACGGTGGAGCCGGGCTGGCCGGTGAACTGCTCGGCGGCCATCATGTTCTGACTCAGGAACCGCTCAATTCGCCGCGCCCGGTAGACAAGCTGCTTGTCCTCCTCGGAGAGCTCATCGATACCGAGGATGGCGATGATGTCCTGAAGATCCTTGTAGCGCTGCAGGATCCGGATGACTTCCTGGGCCACCCGGTAGTGCTCCTCGCCGACCACGCTCGGGTGCAGGATCGTCGAGCTGGACGCCAGCGGGTCCACCGCCGGGAAGATGCCCTTGGAGAACACCGCGCGGGAAAGCTCCGTGGTGGCGTCCAGGTGGGCGAAGGTGGTCGCCGGCGCCGGGTCGGTGTAGTCGTCGGCGGGCACGTAGACGGCCTGCATCGAGGTGATGGAGCGCCCGCGCGTGGAAGTGATGCGCTCCTGCAACTCGCCCATCTCGTCGGCCAGCGTCGGCTGGTAACCCACCGCCGAGGGCATCCGGCCCAGCAGGGTCGACACCTCCGAGCCGGCCTGGGTAAACCGGAAGATGTTGTCGATGAACAGCAGAACGTCCTGGC
Source organism: Actinobacteria bacterium casp-actino6 (assembly GCA_001510415.1). Taxonomy (GTDB): domain Bacteria; phylum Actinomycetota; class Actinomycetes; order Mycobacteriales; family Mycobacteriaceae; genus Mycobacterium. Next base: position 3,686 of record LFFF01000046.1, read on the forward strand.
CCATCTCGTCACGGAAGTACTCCGCCATGGTCAACGCCGACAGCGCCACCCGCATGCGGGTGCCCGGCGGCTCGTCCATCTGACCGAATACCAGCGCGGTGTCCTTGAGGACGTTGGCGTCCGCGAGTTCGACCCACAGGTCGTTGCCCTCACGGGTGCGCTCCCCCACCCCGGCGAACACCGAGGTGCCGCCGAAGTTGCGGGCGATGCGGTTGATCATCTCCTGGATGAGCACGGTCTTGCCCACGCCGGCACCGCCGAACAGGGCGATCTTGCCGCCACGCACATACGGGGTCAGCAGGTCGACGACCTTCAGGCCGGTCTCGAGCATCTCGGTGCGCGGCTCGAGCTCGTCGAAGGCCGGCGGACGCCGGTGGATCGACCACTTCTCGAAGTCCTTGCCGTAGCCGGGCTCGTCGAGGCAGTTGCCGAGGGCGTTGAACACGTGGCCCTTGACACCGTCACCGACCGGTACCGAGATCGAGGCCCCGGTATCGGTCACCTCGATCCCGCGCACCAGACCATCGGTGGGCTGCATGGAGATGGTGCGCACCAGGTTGTCGCCGAGATGCTGGGCGACCTCGAGGGTCAGTGTCTTGGCCAGCGCGCCGTAGGAGATGTCGGCGTGCAGGGCATTGAACAGTTCCGGTACCGAACCGCGGGGGAACTCCACATCGACGACCGGGCCGGTGATGCGCACCACGCGCCCCGCAGTGCTGTTCTTGGTATCAGCGGTGACAGTCATTTCTCTCTTCGCTTCCTAAGCTTTCCGACGGGGCTTATTTCTTCGCTGCATCTGCGAGCGCATTTGCGCCGCCGACGATTTCGCTGATTTCCTGGGTGATCTGCGCCTGACGTTCCCGGTTGGCCATCAGGGTGAGGATCTTGATGAGATCGTCGGCGTTGTCCGACGCCGCCTTCATCGCGCGCCGCCGCGACGCCGATTCCGAAGCGGAGGCCTCCAATAGAGCGGAGAAGATCCGGGTGGCCACATAACGCGGCAGCAGCGACTCGAACAGCGTGGTGGCATCGGGCTCGAAGGAGAACAGGGTATGCGGGCCGGTGTCCTCTTCGACGTACTCGACAACCATCGGCGCGATCCGGCGGGCTTCGGCCACCTGGGTCAGCATCGATTTGAACTCGGTGAACACGATATGCAACTCGTCGACACCGAAAATGCCGTCGTCGCCCGGACCCTCGCCCTCGTCGTCGGCACCGGCCAGGAAGGCCGCCACCAGGGTGTCGGCGATCTCCTGGGACTGCTCGTAGGTCGGCTTGTCCGAGAAGCCGATCCATGACTCGGTGATGGTCCAGTTCCGGAAGGTGAAGTAGCCCAGCGCCTTACGGCCGACCACGTACAGAACCGGCGCCTTGCCCTCTTCCCGCAACAGCGAGATGAGTTCCTCGGCGCGCCGGAGCACGTTGGCGTTGTAGGCACCGCACAGCCCACGATCGGAGGACACCACCAGCACGGCGGCCCGCTTCGGGTTCTCCCGTGCCACCAGCAGCGGATGATCCAGCGCCGACTCGGCCGCAAGATCGGTCAGCATGTTGGTGATCTCGGCCGAGTAGGGCCGCGCCGCCTCCACCCTGGCCTGGGCCTTGGCGATCCGGGAGGTGGCGATCAGCTCCTGGGCCTTGGTGATCTTCTTGATCGACCCGGCCGAGCGGATACGTCCGCGCAGTTCGCGCAGTGTCGCTGCCATTTACTTCTTCTTCGGCGCCGGCTTGCGGACCTGGACGGCTTCCTTCTCCACATCGGCCTCGTCCATGGCCGCGACGTGGGCGTCGGGCACCACCGAGCTTCCATCGGTGGTGGCGAAGCCCTTCTTGAAGTCGGCCACGATGCGCTCCAGGCTGGCAGCGGTCTCATCGGACAGCTTCTGTGAGGTCTTGATCTCACCGAGCACCGGCGAGTTGGATGCCTTCAGATGCTCGATGAACTCCGACTCGAACCGGGACACGTCGGCGACTGGGACCGAATCCAGGTGGCCCTTGGTGCCGAGGAAGATCGCCACGACCTGGTCCTCAACCGCCATCGGGCTGTACTGCGGCTGTTTGAGCAGCTCCACCAGTCGGGCACCGCGTTCAAGCTGGGCCTTGGATGTCTCGTCCAGGTCCGAGGCGAAGGCAGCGAAGGCCTCCAGTTCGCGGTACTGGGACAGATCCAGTCGAAGCGAGCCTGCCACCTCTTTCATGGCCTTGATCTGTGCGGCGCCACCCACCCGGGAGACCGAGACACCGACGTTGATGGCCGGTCGCACGCCCTGGTTGAACAGGTCGGTCTCCAGGAAGCACTGCCCGTCGGTGATCGAGATGACGTTCGTCGGGATGTAGGCCGAGATGTCGTTGGCCTTGGTCTCGATGATCGGCAGTCCGGTCATCGACCCGCCGCCGAGCTCGTCGGACAGTTTCGCGCAGCGCTCCAGCAGGCGGGAGTGCAGATAGAACACGTCGCCCGGGTAGGCCTCGCGGCCCGGCGGACGGCGCAGCAGCAGCGAGATCGCCCGATAGGCCTCGGCCTGCTTGGTCAGATCGTCGAACACGATCAGAACGTGCTTGCCGTCGTACATCCATTCCTGCGCGATGGCCGAACCGGTGTAGGGCGCAAGCCATTTGAAGCCGGCGGCATCGGATGCCGGCGCCGCGACGATGGTGGTGTACTCCATCGCACCGCCCTCCTCCAGGGAGCGTCGCACGCTGGCGATGGTGGTGCCCTTCTGGCCGACCGCGACGTAGACGCAGCGGACCTGCTTGTCCGGGTCGCCCGTCTCCCAGTTCTGCCGCTGGTTGAGGATGGTGTCGACGCAGACGGCGGTCTTACCGGTCTTGCGGTCGCCGATGATCAACTGACGCTGACCGCGTCCGATCGGTGTCATGGCGTCGATAGCCTTAATGCCGGTCTGCAACGGCTCGGCAACTCCCTTGCGCTCCACCACCGAGGGAGCCTGCAGCTCGAGTTCGCGCCGCTTGGTGGACGCAATCTCGCCACGGCCGTCGATCGGCTGGCCGAGCGGGTTGACCACCCGGCCCATGAAGGCGTCGCCCACCGGAACCGACAGCACCTCACCGGTGCGCTTGACCTGTTGGCCCTGCTCGATCTTCTCGAATTCGCCCAGGATCACCGCGCCGATGCTGTGCTCGTCGAGGTTGAGCGCCACACCGAGGACGCCGCCGGGGAACTCCAGCAACTCCTGGGTCATCACCGAGGGCAGGCCCTCGACGTGGGCGATACCGTCACCGGCGTCGATGACGGTGCCTATCTCCTCGCGACCCGTGCCCGCCTCGAAGCTCGAGACGTAGCTCGCGATGGCGCCTTCGATGTCGTCAGCGGAGATTGTCAACTCTGCCATGGCTTTTCGTCTTCCTCTTCGTTCGTGGGTCGTGGGTGGTTCAGGGCTAGTCGGGCAGCTTGATCTCGGCTGCGGCCAGCCTGGAGGACAGCGTTCCGTCGATCACCTCGTCGCCGACGGCGACCGACAGGCCGCCGAGCAGCGCGGGCTCGATATTGAGCTGTACCGAAACGGGGTGGTGGTAGATCCGGGTCAGCACCTCGGTGAGACGCCGGCGCTGCACGTCACTCAAATCGGCTGCGGCGCCGACCTCGGCGACGATCTCCCCGCGGTGCGCGACCGCCAGTTCGGCGAGTTCCTGCACCGCGTCGTCTGCCCGCGTACCGCGCAGTAATTCCACGGTCTGGGCCACCAGTGCGGTGGCGGTGGGGTTGGCTCCGTTCGCCCCGCCCAGCACGGTGCCCAGCAGTGCGACCCGCTGTGCGGCCGGTTGGGAGTAGTCGCCGAGCAACGAACTCAACCGGGGCTGGGCGTTGAGGATGCGACCGAAGCGGAACAGCTGCTCTGCCACCTCGTCGGCTTGGCCATCCCGCTCCGCCCGGACCAGCAGCGCCAGCCTGGCGGCGTGCTCGATCGCGTCCATGAGGTCGCCGGTCCTCGACCAGCGCACCGAGACCGCGGTGTTGAGTAACTCGAGGGTGTTGGCACCGACTTTTCCACCGAGCAGTCCGGACAACATCCGCTGCTTCGCCGCCGTCTCACCGGTCGCTTCTGCCAGGTGCCGGGCCAGGATCGGCTCGCGCAGCAGCAGGTTATCGACCGACACCAGGTCTGCTGCGAGGCTGGACAACTCCTGCCCTGGCAGCGAGACCGCGATCGCATTGAACCGCTCGACCACAGCCCTCAGCGCATCACGGCTGGCCGAGCGCATACCCGTGGCTCCGATCTCCGGGGTGAATGCCGCCGGCGCCATCGCCTCCAACTCGGCCAGGAAACGGTCCACGGTGGCGGATTGGGCCTGCGGATCGGCCACGTGCGCGCGAACCAGTTCGCCCGCCCGTCGCACCGACTCGCTGCCGAGATCCCCACGGAGCTGGCGGATCGTCTGTGAGCGCAACAGGGAAACCTGCTGGGCTCCCTGAACCTTGATCCGCTCGGCCTCGACATCGGCTTGAGCCCGCAGCTGCTCGGTGATCCGCACCGAATCGGCACGAGCCTCCTCGACGACGTGCCGCGCGTCGGCCCGGCCCTCTTCGGCCCGCTGTGCGTGGTGCTGATCGGCCACCGCCAGCCGCTGGGAGGCTTTGGCGCTTTCCTCCAACTGATTACGCACGGCGTCCTGCTGTTTGACCATCAGGCGGCGCATCAGCGGGACGACGAACTTCATCACGAGCCACGCGACCAGCGCGAAACCGATGAGATTTCCGATAAAGGTTGACATTGCCGCTACCGTCCCGTCGTCACCGACGTGCTGGACACGTCCACTCCGAGTACCCGACTGGCCAGGGTCGCCGACAGTGTCTCCACCGAGGCACGCAGGTCGCCGGCGATCGCGTCACTGGACAGTTTGAGTTCTTCATTGGCCACCTGCACCGTGCCGGCGACCTCTTCGTTGGCGTCGGCGCGTTTCTCATCCACCACGCTGCGGCCCTCGGCCCGTGCCTCATCCCGGATGGCGGCCGCCTCGGAACGGCCTGCCGCCAACTCCTTGCGGTAGTCGGCCTCCGCGGCGGCCTCCTGATCGGTGGCCCTGCGATTGTCCTCGGTGGTCTTGGCCACCATTCGCTCGCGCTCGCCCAGCACCTCCAGGATCGGCGGCACGACAAACTTGGCAATCACGGCCAGGACGATCAAGAAGATGGCCAGCACGAAGAAGAAGGTGCCGTTGGGGATGAGGAAGTTGCTGGTGTCGCCGTCTTCCCCAGCCGCCAGCAGGGTGACGCCGGCCTCTCCTATTGCTGAGCCCATCGTGGATTAGGAGGCACCGGGGGTGGCGAACACGAACAGCGCCATGAACGCCAGGTTGATGAAGTACACCGCCTCGACCAGACCGACAGTGATGAAGAACGGGGTGAACAGCCGGCCCTGCGCCTCGGGTTGACGGGCGATGCCGGAGATCAGGGCGTTACCGGCGATACCGTCGCCGATCCCGGCGCCGATGGCGCCGCCGCCCAGGATGAGCCCGCCGCCGATCAGAGCGCCGGCCATAATTTGTGGGTCTGCCATTACTTATCCTCCTTGATTGCTGGTAGGTCTGCTACCAGGGCTGTGGGTCGTTCAGGTTCGAACACGCGGGGATGTCCCGCTGCTCGGGGTCACGGGGTGAGCGGGTCCTAGTGGTGCTCCTCTTCCAGTTCCATCGCCTGGCTGAAGTACAGGATCGTCAGCAGCGAGAAGATGAACGCCTGGATCAGGCCCACGAAAAGGTCGAAGGACTTCCAGATCGCATTGGGCGCCCACATGATGTATGGCGGGAACAGCGCGATCAGCGCCACCATGATGCCGCCGGCGAAGATATTGCCGAAAAGACGCAGCGACAGCGAGATCGGCTTGGCCAGTTCCTCAACGATATTGATCGGCATCAGGAACGACACATGGCCTTTCAGCACCTTGATCGGGTGACCGATCAGTCCACGGCGCCAAATTCCGGCGGCGTGGTAGCAGAGGAACACGAACAGCGCGAGCGCCAACGCGAAGTTGATGTCCCCCGCAGGTGCTTTCAGCACCTCGTGAGACCCGCCGCCGGCGATACCGTACTGCCACGGGAACACCGCGATCCAGTTCGCGATCAGGATGAAGACGAACAATGCCACCGCCATCGGCAGCGCGAACGGGGCGACTTTCATGCCGATAGCCGCTTCGATCTGACCGCGCATCTGGGTGGTGATGGCCTCCCAGAACAGCTGCACCCCGCTGGGCACACCCGTCGAGGTAACTTTGGCGCGCAGGAAAAACGCCAGAGCCAGGGTGATCACCGCGGCTACCACGGTGGAGAGCACCGTATCGGTGTTCACCGTCATGCCCAACCAGGTGGCCGTCGTGTGGTGGCCGACCTCGATCGCGCCCGCAGCGAGGATTTGTTCGGTCATGGTGCTCAATCCTTGAACATATTGTCGGCGCTTGCGGGGGTATTGCGAGAAGTATCGGCCGGTCCGGCCCCATCGAGAGCCCCGGCGTCCGGATCACCGCTGCGGATCTTCTTCCACACCGGCAGTGCGGTGGCGAGCACCAGCACGATCTGGAACAGCGCTAGGCCGAAGACGACGCCCAGCCCCAGCGGACGGAAGATATACGCGATGGTCAGCCCGATCGTCGTGATGATCAGCAGTCGGGTGGCCGAGTTCAGCGCCATCTTCTTCTTGAGGGGATGGTCCTCCGCGGTGATCGAGGCCACCGAACGCCGAACCAGCAACGCGTTGGTCAGACCGAGGGCGAGCCCCACGCTGAAAAACACCCCAAACATCACATAGCCGACCCAGGCCGACAGGCCGATCGCCAGCGCGGACAGGGCCCCGCAGATGGCCAGCAGCAGCGTCGGCCGGAAGGCCACGGATGGAAACACCAACGGCGCTTCAGGCGCTGGCGTCGTCACACGTCCACCCACAATCCCGTCAGTCTGAAAAGTCGGCCCGATCGGGGCGCGCAACGGCACGGTACCACATGGAAAATCGGCCGAAATCGACCTACTACTTACCGTCGTAAAGGCTGTCGTACAGCGCCGTCAACTCGTCGTCGTCAGGCATGTTCTCCCCACGCAGCAGCGGAATGATGGTGACCACGACCGCCACCGCGATGGCGGCGAGCATCACCGCGCCGGTGTAGCGCGGGTCGAAGAAAATCGTGCTGGCGGCGCCGAGTGCGACCAGCCCGACCCACAAATAGATGAGCAGCACCGCCCGGCGGTGCGAATGTCCGATCTGCAAGAGCCGGTGGTGCAGGTGCATCTTGTCCGGGCTGAACGGGCTGCGGCCCGCCCTGGTGCGCCGGACGATCGCCAGCAGCATGTCCAGGGCCGGCACGAACATCACCGCCACCACCAGCAGAAAGGGTGACAGCAGGGCGAACACGTCGCGTGCCCCGTAGGCGCTCTGCGAGATGGGTCCGGCAGCCGTGGTCGAGGCTGCCGCGAGCATCAGGCCGATCAGCATCGACCCGGAGTCGCCCATGAAAATCTTGGCCGGGTGGAAATTGTGCGGGAGAAAGCCCAGGCAGGCGCCGGCCAGCACTACCGAGATCACCGCCGGCGGGTAGAACAGCACGTCGCCGCCGTGGTCACGTAACAGGCCGACCGAGAAGATGCAGATCGCCATCGCGGTGATCAGGCCCAGCCCGGCGGCCAGCCCGTCCAGGCCGTCGACGAAGTTCATCGCATTGACCACCGCGACCGTCAACGCGAGCGTCAGCAGAATGGATGTGGCCTGATCGAGCACGATGGTGCCGATGCCGCCGAACGGGATATAGAGCACGCTCCAGGCGACTCCCATGGTGACCAGCACACTGGCCGCGGTGATCTGGCCGGCGAATTTCGTCAGCGCATCCAGGCCCCACCGGTCGTCGATCAGCCCGATACCCATCACCAGACCGCCGGCGATGACCACCGCCGGCATTCCGGAGGAGTAGACGAAGCCGCGGGTCAGCGCGGGAAGCTGGGATGCCAGGAAAACCGCGGTGACGACCCCGGCGTACATGGCCAGCCCACCCATCCGCGGGGTGGGTTTGAGGTGGACGTCGCGCTTTCGCGGATAGGCGACCGCGCCGAGCCGGGTGGCCAGTACCCGGACGCCACCGGTCGCGAAGTACGTGACGATCGCGGCGGTCAGGCCGACGAGAGCCAACTCCCGCAACGGAACACCGGCGCCCTGATCGGAAAGCGCGAGCAGCGTGACCATTGGATTCAACGGTACTTCAGTGGGCCGGCGCGGCGACGGTCACGGGGCCAACTCGCCGGGGTCGACGCCGAGGACATCCGCGATCGCCTGCGCACCGACCGGCCCCTCGCGCAGGATGCGCGGCGCCGGACCGGTGAGGTCGAGGATGGTGGAGGCCGCCTGCTGCGGGGACGGACCACCGTCGAGGTAGACGTCGACGAGGTCACCGAGTTGGCGCTGGGCCTCGGCTGCGGTGGTGGCCGGCGGCTGACCGGAGATATTGGCGCTGGAGACCGCCATCGGCCCGGTCTGCCGCAGCAGTTCCAGTGCCACCGGCTGCAGCGGCATCCGCAGCATCACGGTGCCGCGGGCATCGCCGAGATCCCACTGCAGCGACGGCGCCTGTTGCACCACCAGACTCAGCGCTCCCGGCCAGAAGGCCCGAACCAGTTCCCGGGCGGTGTCGGGCACGTAGAGGACCAGGCCGTCGATGGTGTGCCAGGAGCCGACCAGCACGCCGACCGGCATATCGCGGCCGCGGCCCTTGGCCGCGAGCAGAGCCGCGACCGCCCGGCTGTCGAAGGCGTCGGCGCCGATCCCGTACACGGTGTCGGTGGGCATGACGACCAGCCCGCCGCTCTTGACCGCCGCGACCGCTGCGGCGACGGCATCGGAACGGTTGCCCGGGTCGCGGCAGTCGAACAGTTGCGTCACGTCATCTCCGGTTTCCGGCGGCCCGTCACGAACCGGGGCCGCCCGGTCAGGTCACGGTGGGCCGTGACATCGATGAAAGCGCCGGTGGCGCGAACCGTTTCCACGGTCGCCTCCGATGTGGTGTCATCATGCTCGACCGCCAGCAGGCCGCCGGGCCGCAGCCAGTCGACGGCCCGGCGAGCCACCGGCGCGATGACCGCCATACCGTCGATCCCGCCGAACAGCGCGTGCGCCGGATCATGCCGGGCAACTTCGGGTTCCAACACCACCCCGACCGGGATATACGGCGGGTTGGCGACCACCAGATCGACCCGGCCGTCGAATTCGGGCAGCAGGCACGGGTCGGTCACGTCCCCCCGCACGATCCGGACCCCGGTCGATGCTGCGTTATGCCGCGCATAGTCCAGCGCGGCGTCGTCGTCGTCGATCGCCACCACCCGGGAGCCGGGTCGGCCGGCAGCCAACGCGATCGCCAGCGCACCCGAACCCGTGCACAAGTCCAGGATCACCGGATCCGGCGGAAGCTTCTGCGCGAGAGCCCATTCCAGGAGCGCCTCGGTTTCCGGGCGCGGAATGAACACGCCGGGGCCCACCTGCACCTGCACCGGGCCGAAGGCCGCAGTACCGGTGATGTGTTGCAACGGAATCCGCTGGGCCCGGGCGGCGACCGCACCGGCGAAGCGCTCGTGGAAGCCGCCGGTGTTCGGGTCCAGCAGCGCCAGCCGGCCCCGCTCGGTGCCGGCCGCGTACGCGGCCAGGAGCTCGGCATCGGTTCGCGCCGAGTCGATGCCGGCCTGCGCCAGTGTCGCCGTAGCGGAGGCGATCGCCTCGCGCACGCGCGGGTTCATGCCTGCTGCAGCCGAGACTGCTTGTCGGCGGCTGCCAGGGCGTCCAGCAGGGCGTCGAGGTCGCCGTCCAGGACCTGGTCGAGGTTGTGGGCCTTGAAGTTGATCCGGTGATCGGCGATTCGGTTCTCCGGGAAGTTGTAGGTCCGGATCCGCTCGGAGCGGTCGACGGTGCGGATCTGACTGGCCCGGTCCGCCGAGGCGTCCGCCTGTGCCTGTTCCTCTGCCAGCGCCTGCAGGCGGGCCGCCAGCACCTGCATGGCACGGGCCTTGTTCTGCAACTGGGACCGTTCGTTCTGGCAGGTGACCACGATGCCGGTGGGCAGGTGGGTGATACGCACCGCGGAATCGGTGGTGTTCACGCCTTGGCCGCCCTTGCCCGATGACCGGTAGACGTCGATGCGCAGGTCGGATTCGTCGATCTGGACCTCCTCGACCTCGTCGGGCTCGGGGTAGACCAGCACCCCGGCCGCCGAGGTGTGCACCCGGCCCTGCGATTCGGTCACCGGCACCCGTTGCACCCGGTGCACCCCGCCCTCCCACTTCAGCCGCGCCCACACGCCGTCGGCCGAATCGCCCTTGGCGGCGATCGAAATGGTGGCTTCCTTGTAACCGCCCAGATCGGAGAATGTCTCGTCCAGGACGGTGACGGTCCAGCCACGCCGTTCGGCGTAGCGGATGTACATCCTGGCCAGGTCGGCGGCGAACAGCGCCGACTCCTCCCCGCCTTCGCCGGACTTCACCTCCAGCACGATGTCATCGGGGTCGTGCGGATCGCGCGGGGCCAGCATGTCGGTGAGCTGATCGTCGAGTTCGGCAACCCTGGCCTGCAGTTCGGTGACCTCCGCGGCGAACGACGCATCGTCGGCGGCCAGTTCACGGGCGGCCTCGAGGTCGCCGCGCGCCGTCTCGAGCTTGCGGAAGGTGGCCACGATCGGCGCCAGCTGGGCGAACCGCTTGCCCACCCGCCGGGCGTTGACGGCATCGCTGTGCAGCTCCGGCTGGGACAGTTGACGTTCGAGGTCGGCGTGCTCGGTCAGCACGGCCTCGATCGCAACAGCGGGGGCGCTCTGCGTCATCGTCCGTCCTCTCGCACTGTCGGTTGAGTTCGGTACCTGAACACAGACCGACGCCCGGACTCGCGCAACGGCGAGCGCGGGCGTCGGCGCGAAAGCTAGCTGTCGGCCGACGCCGCGTCAGCCTCAGGCGCCCCGGTGGTCTGCTTGGAACCGGGCCGCTTGCCGTAGCGCTTCTCAAAGCGCGCCACCCGGCCGCCGCTGTCGAGGATCTTCTGCTTGCCGGTGTAGAAGGGATGGCACTGGGAGCAGACCTCGACCACGATGTGGCCGCTCTCCTTGGTGCTGCGCGTGGTGAAGGTGTTGCCACAGCCGCAGACCACGTTGGTCTCGACGTAGGCGGGATGAATGCCGCTTTTCATGGTGTCCTCTGCATTTCGTGGTCGCCGGGTCGCCTGATCCGATGGCGTGAACCGGTACCGGAGGGGGTCGTGGTCATTATGCCAGTCCGGCTGCCACCAGCCCAAACCGCGGTCAGACACGACGGTAGTCCCGGGTCCTGGGCTGACGGGTCCACAGCTGACCGGCGGGCACGTCGAGGCCCTGTTCGGTCAACCGTCGTTTGATGATCTTGTTGGTCGCGGTGGCAGGCAGGTCCTCGGCGATCCACACGTGCCGGGGCCAGGCCTTCGGCGAAAGGTCCGGCTGAGCGGCCAGGAACTCCCCGAACTCCGCCGGGGTCAGCGTCGCCCCGTCGCGCAGCACCACCGCGGCCATCACGGCGTCACCGACCACATCGTCGGGTACCGCGTAGACGGCGACCCGGTTGACCGGCTCGCACCGATGCAGGATCCGCTCGATCGGGGCGCAGGCCAGATTCTCGCCGTCCACCCGCAGCCAGTCGCCGGTGCGCCCGGCCAGGTAGATCCAGCCCTCGGTATCGCGGTAGGCGAGGTCACCGGACCAGTACATGCCGTGACGCAACCGCTCGCCGGTGGCCCCCGGGTCGTTGTAGTACCCGCCGAACAGTCCGGCCCCGGTGGTGTTGACGATCTCGCCGATCGCCTCCCGCGCGTTGGCCAGCGCGCCGGTCTCGTCGAAGTGCGCCGCCGGGCACTCCCGGAGAGTCTCGGGGTCGTAGATGGCCACCCCGGGGAATCCGCGGCCGACGGAGCCGGGTGGGCAGTCGTCGTCACGGGTGATGATGACTGCCCCCTCGGTGGAACCGAACCCGTCGGACACCGTGCATCCGAAGCGGCTGCCGAAGTCGGCGATATCGCGCTCGGCGGCCTCATTGCCGAATGCCACCCGCAGCGGGTTGTCGTGATCGTCGGGCTGCTCGGGCGTGGCCAGCACGTAGGCCAGCGGTTTGCCGACGTAGTTCAGATAGGTCACGCCGTAGCGGCGAAGGTCACCCAGCAGTCCGGAGGCCGAGAAGGTGGCCGGCACCATCGCCGCCCCGGCGGTCAGCGCCACCGACCATCCGGCCATCACGGCATTGGAATGGAAGAGCGGCATCGACAGATAGCACACGTCGGCGGGTGTGATGTCGAACCGTGCGACCAGGGCCGACCCGGCGAACGGCACCATCATGTGGGCCATCCGCACCGCCTTGGGCTCCCCGCTGGTCCCGGAGGTGAAGATCAGCATGAAGGTATCGGTCGGCGCGGCCTCGCGGTGCGGGACCAATGCACCGGCCAGGTCCTGTCGCCGCTGCCAATGCTCGGAGTCGACATCGAGCACCCGCACCCCGGGCAGCACCAGGCCCTCGAGTAGATGCCGGTGAGCAGCGTCGGTGAGCAGGATCTGGCAGTCGGCCACGGCGATATCGCGGGCCAACCCGTCCCCGCGCCGGGTGGTGTTGATCCCGCACAGCACGTACCCGCCCAGGCCCGCGGCCGCCATCGCGGTCAGCATTGCCGGGGTGTTGCCCAGGACGGTCCCGACGTGCAGGGGACGATCCGGATCGGCAAGCGCGATCAGGGCCGCGGCGTGCCGGGTCGCCTCTTCGAGGTGGGCAGCCCAGGTCCACTCCCGGTCGCCGAACCTGACGCCCACGCCGCCGTCGGCGAGACGTGCCCGAAGCAACTGCTGGAGGGTATCGGCCACAGCACCGGCTCAGACGTCCGCGCGACCGGCGAGCACCATATGACGGCCTAGTTGGAGTCCATCGCGCCCGGTGCCGTCTTGGACACCTGGACCAGGAACTCGTAGTTCGTCTTGGTCTTTCGCAACTGGCTCATCAACAGGTCGATGGCCTGATGGCTGTCCAGACCGCTCAGCACCCGGCGCAGCTTGTGCACGACGGCGAACTCGTCGGGCGACAGCAGCAACTCGTCCTTACGGGTCCCGGACGGGTTGACGTCGACGGCCGGGAACACCCGGCGCTCGGCGATCTTTCGGTCCAGCTTGAGTTCGGCGTTGCCGGTGCCCTTGAACTCCTCGAAGATCACGGTGTCACCAGTGGAGCCGGTCTCGACCATCGCGGTGGCGATGATGGTCAGTGAACCGCCGTCCTCGATATTGCGGGCCGCGCCGAGGAACCGCTTGGGCGGGTACAGCGCGGTGGAGTCCACACCGCCGGACAGGATGCGCCCGGAGGCCGGCGAGGCGTTGTTGTAAGCGCGGCCCAGCCGGGTGATCGAGTCGAGCAGGACCACGACGTCCTTGCCCTGCTCGACGAGACGCTTGGCGCGCTCGATGGCGAGTTCGGCGGCCTGGGTGTGATCCGACGGCGGCCGGTCGAAGGTCGAGGCGATCACCTCGCCCTTGACCGAACGCTGCATATCGGTGACCTCTTCGGGGCGCTCGTCGACGAGCACCACCATGAGATGGCATTCCGGGTTGTTGCGGGTGATCGCATTGGCGATGTCCTGCATGATCGTGGTCTTGCCGGCCTTGGGGGGCGAGACGATCAGCGCACGCTGACCCTTGCCGATCGGCATGATCAGGTCGATGACGCGGGTGGTCAGCCGCTCCGGGGTGGTCTCCAGGCGCAGCCGCTGGTTGGGGTACAGCGGCGTCAGCTTGTTGAAGTCGGGTCGGTTGCGGGCCGCTTCGACGGGGCCGCCGTTGACACTGTCGAGCCGCACCAGCGGGTTGAACTTCTGGCGCTGGTTCTGGTTTCCGCCGTCACCGCCGCCGTCGCGGGGTACCCGCACCGCACCGGTCACGGCGTCGCCGCGACGCAGTCCGTTCTTGCGGACCATGTTCATCGACACGTAGACGTCGTTGGGGCCGGCCAGATATCCGGAGGTGCGCACGAATGCGTAGTTGTCGAGGACGTCGAGAATGCCGGCGACCGGCTGGACGACATCGTCCTCGCGCAGTTCGGCCTCGCCGCCGCCCTCACCGGGGTTGCGCTCGCCGCGGCGGCGCCGATCGCGGAACCGCCGGCCGCGCCGG
>LFFF01000047.1 GCA_001510415.1 Actinobacteria bacterium casp-actino6
GGCGGCAGCGCGGCGGGTCCGTCCGATTGCAGCAGTTCGAGAAGTTCGTGGGCCACGTGGGCCAGCCGGCGTTCGTCGGCGTAGGCCAGCCGGTCGGGCAGTTCGGCAACCGGGACCCAGGCCACCTCGGTGACCTCGACGTCCTCGTCGCACAGTTCGCCGCCGGAGAACCGGAGCAGATAGTGGTGGACGGTCTTGTGCACCCGCCGGCCTTCGGTAACGAACCAGTAGTCGATGCTGCCGAGTGCCGCCAGCACATGTCCGTGGATGCCGGTCTCTTCGGCCACCTCCCGGATGGCGGTCTGCTCGGCGGTCTCACCCTGTTCGATATGCCCCTTCGGCAGCGACCACAGCATCCGGCCGCGGCGGTCGGTCCGGCCTATCAGGGCGGCCAACTGCTCGTGGCGCGGCCGGTCGATCCCGTCGATGACCAGACCGCCGGCGGAGGTCTCGTGCACGGTGCGCAGCCGAGGGGAGGGCCGCCGGCGCGGGCGCGGGCGATCGGGCTGAGCGGCCTCGGGGACGTCATGACCGGGGGCGGCGGAAGGGGCGTTCGGGGAGGTGCCGGGCTGGTCGACGGCCTCGGGCGGGGACGCGGCCGCGCGACGGCCACGGCGCCGACCCCGACGCCGTCGTGGCTTGGCCCGTTCGCCCTCCGACATCCAAGCGATATTAGCTGGCGCGGATCGGCCCACCCTGAGTGCACTCGCCGGTCGGGAGCCCGCGGGCGAGCACTAGGCTCACCGGACGTGCGTGAAGCCATGTCGGAGGACGACCTTCGAGTCCGGGCGGCCGTCGAGCTGCATCGGCAGGCTCCGCTGCTCCGCGAGGTGGGTGCCGTCTTCGAGGCGGCCGGACACCAGCTGTACCTGGTCGGCGGGAGTGTGCGCGATGCGGTGCTCGGCCGGCTGACCACCGACCTCGACTTCACCACCGATGCCCGCCCGGAGACCGTGCAGGCGCTGGTGCGGCCGTGGGCGGAAGCCCAATGGGACACCGGTATCGACTTCGGCACGGTGGGTGTCGGCAAGGCCGGTCAGCGCCTGGAGATCACCACGTTCCGTGCCGACAGCTATGACCAGATATCACGGAATCCCCAGGTGCGCTTCGGCGATCGGCTGGAGGATGACCTGCTCCGCCGCGACTTCACCGCCAACGCGATGGCGGTCCGCGTCACCGCCGACGGGCCGGGGGAGTTCCTGGATCCGCTGGGCGGCCTGGCCGCGGTGCGGGCGGGCGTCCTCGACACTCCCGCCGAGCCGTCGCTGTCCTTCGGCGACGATCCACTGCGGATGTTGCGCGCCGCGCGGTTCGTCTCCCAGTTGCGGTTCACGGTGGCCGACCGGGTTTACGAGGCCATCGTCGCGATGGCGCCCCAACTCGGCCGGATCACCGTCGAACGGGTCGCCGTGGAGCTGGACAAAATGTTGCTCGGCGCGGATCCGGTGGCAGGTATCGAGCTGATGGTGCGCACGGGGCTGGGCGATGTGGTGCTGCCGGAGGTCGGCGCCATGCGGATGGCGATCGACGAGCACCACCAACACAAGGATGTCTATCAGCACTCGCTGACGGTGCTGCGGCAGGCGATCGCGCTGGAATCCGGGACCGGCGGGCAGGAGCGCAGCGACTCGGGGGATGGGACCGGCGGGCAGGAGCGCAGCGACTCGGGGGATGGGACCGGCGGGCAGGAGCGCAGCGACTCGGGGGATAACACCGGCGGGCCGGATCTGGTGCTGCGCTGGGCGGCGCTGCTGCACGATATCGGCAAGCCCGGGACCCGGCGGCACGAAGCCGACGGCGGGGTGAGCTTTCACCACCACGAGGTGGTCGGCGCCAAACTGGTGCGCAAGCGGATGCGGGCGCTGAAGTACTCCAAGCAGATGGTCGACGACGTCTCCCAGCTGGTCTACCTGCATCTGCGTTTCCACGGCTACGGCGAGGGCCGCTGGACCGACTCGGCGGTGCGCCGCTACGTCGCCGACGCCGGCCCGCTGCTGCCCCGGCTGCACAAGCTGGTGCGCGCGGATTGCACCACCCGCAACAAGCGGCGTGCGGCGGCGCTGCAGTCCAGCTACGACAGCCTGGAGGCCCGGATTGCCGAGTTGGCCGCCAAGGAGGACCTGGCCCGCATCCGTCCGGACCTGGACGGTAACGAGATCATGGCGCTGCTGGGCATCCCGGGCGGACCTCAGGTCGGCGAGGCCTGGAACTACCTGAAGGAACTGCGAATGGACCGCGGGCCGCTGTCCCGGCAGGAGGCGACCGACGAATTGCTGGCGTGGTGGAACGCCCGCGGGGGCAGCGCCGTCGAATAGGGCATGGATTACTGCCTGGATGCCGGCGACGGGTCGGCGTCGATCTGGACCGGGAATCAGGATGTCGACCTCGACGGCGACGGTCTGCTGGACGGGGTTCGGCTCGATATCGACGGTGACGGTGTGTTCGACGATGTGTTGGCTGACCTCGACAGTGACGGCGGGGCCGATAGCGCCGCACTGGATCTCGACGACGACGGGGTGCCCGAGGCCCGCTACACCGACGACGGGTCGGGTAGCTGGGCGGTCGGCGGCGGCGCGGCGAACCGGCCGCTGCGCTGGTTCGGCCTCGACGGCACCGAGCACACCGGGTCGGAGACCGGCGCCGATATCGACGGCGACGGTGTCACCGACCGGTTACTCGACACCGACCGGGACGGCCTGGCCGACCGGGCACTGCGGATCGACGGGCCCTCGACGATCGGGTACGTCGACACCGACGGAGACGGGCGCTGGGATGTCACCCTGACCGACACCGACGGCGACGGCGCCGCGGACGGGGCCGGCGGTCTCTAGCCGCGTCCGGAGCCGGGCGGGCCGGCGAAGGCCTGCGCGATGCCCAACCAGGTTTCGGCATCGGGCCCATCGGCGACCAGGTCCAGCGCGGCCCGGGGCCTGCGCTGGGTGACCAGGTAGCAGAAGTCCAGCGACGATCCGCTGACCCGCTGGGCGGCATCCTCCGGACCCCACACCCACAGCCCGCCGCCGGGAGTCCGCAACTCCACCCGGAACGGGTCGGCCGGCGGGGTCAGTCCGTGCACGGTAAAGGCGAAGTCCCGGGTGCGTACGCCGAGATGGGCGATCGACTTCAGCCGGTTCGACGGGGCGACGGCCACCCCGAGCGCATCGGCCACATCGAGCCCGTGCGCCCAGGTCTCCATCAGCCGGGCGGTGGCCATCGAGGCCGCGCTCATCGGCGGCCCGAACCACAGCAGTTTGCGCCCGTCCGGGACCGTACGCAGCGCGGTGTGCAACTCCGCGCGGGTGCGCCGCCAGTCGGCGAGCAGCTGGTCCGGCGGCAACCCGGCCAGATCGTCGGCGGCGTCGTCGACGAACGTGTCGATGGTGGCCTGTGCGCCAGCGAGCAGTTCGCCGAACGCCGCCTCGTCGGTGATCGATATCAGCGCCACCCGGTCGGTCCACAGCAGGTGGCCGATCTGGTGGGCGACGGTCCAGCCGGCGGCCGGGGTAGCCAGTGCCCAGCGTTCGGCGGGCAGGGTAGCCACCAGAGCGTCCAGGGCGTCGCTCTCGGCCTGTAGGTCGTCGACGATCGGACTGGCGGCGGTCATGGGCGAGAGCCTAATTCGTGGGTAACCGTCTCTTGCCCAGGGCGGCGTGTACCGCCAGCCCGGTCAGATAGATCAGCGACCCGGCCAGCGCCAGGGGTGCTGAGCGACCGTCCGGGGGGATGGCCGCGGCCGCGGCGGTGACCGCGATGATGAATGCCATCCAGAACAGGGCGTCCTGGACCGCGAAGACGTGACCGCGCAGGGCGTCGGCGACGTCGATCTGCATGGCGGAGTCGGCGCAGAGTTTGACCATCTGGCCGGCCAGGCCCAGGAAGAATCCGCACAGCACCATGACCGCCAGATTCAGGGTCGCACCGGCGAGTTGGATCAGGGCCGCGCACAGCAGCGCCGCATTGGCGGTGGTGTAGCGGCCCCACCGCCGCACCGCTGGCGGGGCCAGCACGTTGGCCAGGAAGGAACCGAGGCCGGTGGCCGCGACGAACACCACCGCGGTGCCCAGGCCGACGAAACCCTCCATCGAGGTGTGGCGGACGATCACCAGCACCAGCAGCGAATTGATGCCGAACACCATTCGGTGGGCGGCCAGACCGGACAGCGTCGCCGCCACCGTCGGGGTTGCGGTGACCGTCCGCACCCCAACGGTCCACCCGGTCGCCACCGCATAGACCACTGAACCGTGCATCGCGGTGTGGTCTGGTCCCAGCACCCGGCGCGGGAAGCGCACCGACAGCACCAGGGCGAGGGTGATCGGCACCGACACCAGGACGATCACCGTGGCCGCGGCACCGTCCCCGGAACCGACGATCCACCGCGGTATCAACATGAAGTTGGCGCCGAGAAAGGTGGCGGTCGCGCCGGTGGCGGTGGCGACCGAGTTCATCGTGACGATCCGGTTGGGCGGGACTACATGTGGCAGCGCGGCCGAGAGCCCCGAGGTGACGAAACGACTGAAGCCGTTGACGATTAGCGCCCCGCACAGCACGAACAGATCGCGGGCGCCGGCCGCCAGCAGCGCGGCCACGCCGAGGACCAGCACCACCCGGGCGGCGTTCGCCACGATGAGCACCGTCCGCCGGTCCCAGCGGTCCAGCAGTGCCCCGGCGAACGGTCCAAGCAACGAATAGGGCAGGAACAGCACCGCGAACGCGCCGGCCACCGCCCACGGGTCGGCGGCCCGCTGCGGGTTGAACAGCAGACCCCCGGCCAGACCGGCCTGGAACAGGCCGTCGCCGAACTGTGATGCGGTCCGCAGCTCCAGCAGACGCCAGAAGTTCGGCAGACCGCGCACCGACCGCCACAACGAGCCGGCAGCGCGATCGTGGAACACCGGCTCACAGTACAAACATCGCCTCGCCCCAGCCCTCTTCGCGGCTCCGACATGCCATGATGGTCGGGTGGCGCAATCGGATGAACCCGACGATTTCATCGCGCCCGCGGCAAACCGGGTGCGGGCGGGAACGCTGCTGCTCGCCAACACCGATCTGCTGGAGCCGACCTTCCGCCGCAGCGTCATTTACATCGTCGAGCACAATGACGGCGGCACCCTGGGCGTGGTGCTCAACCGCCCCAGCGAGACGGCGGTCCACAACGTCTTACCGCAGTGGTCGGATCTGGTCGCCAAACCGAAGACGATGTTCGTCGGGGGACCGGTCAAACGGGATGCGGCGCTGTGCCTGGGCACTCTGCGGGTCGGCGTCGATCCGGACGGAATGACCGGGCTACGCCATGTCGCCGGCCGCATCGTGATGGTCGATCTGGACGCCGATCCCGAGTTGATCGCGGGCGCTGTCGAAGGAGTTCGGATTTACGCCGGGTATTCGGGGTGGACCATCGGCCAGCTCGAGGGTGAGATCGAGCGGGACGATTGGATCGTGATGTCGGCCCTGCCCTCGGATGTGCTGGTGCGGCCCCGGGTGGATCTCTGGTCGCGGGTGCTGCGCCGCCAGCCGCTGCCGATGTCGTTGCTGGCGACGCATCCGATCGACGTCAGCCGCAACTGAGTCCCTGCCCGCCCGGCCCCTGCCGTCCGCCGTCCCCTGCCGCGAGCGTGCGTGTCAGCACGCCGACACGCCGGTAACCACGCGCACTATGCGCACGCTCGCGCTAGGAACCGCAGACCTTCGCGCAGCCGCCGCAGCCATCAGCCGAGCCGCAGCCTCCGGTTCGTTCCTGAGCTGCGGCGTATCGCGCCCCCTGCCAGGACCCGGCAGCAATCGTCCCGACCGCCCCGATGACGCCCGCGATCAGACCGATCAGCCCGATGTTCGGCGGCGCGGCCAGGGCGACGATCCCGGCGGCGGCCAGCATCACCGCGGCGGCGACCTGGGTCGGCGCCACCGCGCGCAGCACTTTCCCGGTGAGGTCAGCGGCCGGGGTGCGGGTCAATGTCCACAATCCCGATCCGCCGACCAGGACGGCCAGGACCAGACACAGCACCGCCCCGACAACCATGGGCCCCACAATACGAGCCGGCGTCGGTTTCCCTACGGGGCGGGTTGGGTGGCAACGACGGCATTGGCCGCCGGTGACGCGACCTGCGGAACGACCGGCGGGGCCGGAACCACAGGGGCCGGAGTCGCCGGTGCCGCGGCGGGCGCCGCCGGGGCGGGGGTCGCCGCACCAGGCACGCTGACCCGGAAGCCGTTGATGATCCCGTCAGTGGCGTTCGCGGTCGCGACCACCTGGTTGGCTGCGGTCGTCACCGACAACGACAACAGGTAGCGGTCGGTTCCGGTGTCGGCGATCAGGTAGCGCCGGGAAGTGTTGAGCGTCAGATCCCCGTCCCGGTAGGTCCCGTCGATCTTCGACGAGGGGAAGCCGCCGAAGTCGGCCATCGACGCCGACGTGGACTGCCAGCCGAACAGCTTCTGGCTGTCCACATAGCCGTGGCTGATGGCCTCCCGCGAATCAAAGTCGCCGACCAGCTTGTAGACCAGCAGCTGGGCGTTGGAGGTGTACAGCCCGTCACCGCCCTTGCGGTCGGCGATCACGCCGAATGCATCGGGAACGTTCGGGTCGGGCACCACACTCCAGCCGGTCGGGACCGGCAGCACGATGTTCAGCGCGGTGAACCCGGCGGCTTTCTGCGGCTCCATCGCCACGCCCTTGTCCTTGAGGAACTCGCCGATCGTCCCGGAGGTCGCCGGCGGCAGCGCAGGGGTGGTTGGCGCAGCCGGTGCGGGGGCGGCCGCGGGTTGGGCCGCCGGGGTTGCTCCCGGTGTGACGGTGACGGTCTGGGTCACCGTCGCCGGGGCGGGCACGGGTGGCATCGGCAGGACCGGTTCGGCCGAGGCACTGGCCCCGGCGAACCCGATGACGGCCGCTGAGCCAGCGGCCACACCCCCGAGCACTACCCGCCAAGTACGGGCAATCGTGTTCATGCGTTCAGTCCTTTTCGCAGGTCGGACCGCCCGGTTTCGGGTCTGGGCAGCCCACTGTCCGAGCCCGACTGTAACCACGCCGGAGTGCGCCATACAGGGCTGGAACCGACTTGGAACCAACCTCTGACCGGCCTGGGACGCAACCGATACCGAGCCGTTGCCTGCCCGGTCCCGGAGATACCCTGTCTGCGTGACCGAAACGCCGACTGCCACCACCGACAGCCGCGGGACGGCCGACACCGACGTGCCGCGTTTCCGCTACACCGCGGAGTTGGCCGGCCGTATCGAACAGCAGTGGCAGGACAACTGGAATCGGTGGGGCACCTTCAACGTGCCCAACCCGGTGGGCTCCCTGGCGCCCGCCGACGGCACAGCGGTGCCGCAGGACAAGATGTTCGTCCAGGACATGTTCCCCTACCCGTCTGGCGAGGGCCTACATGTCGGCCACCCCCTGGGTTACATCGCGACCGACGTTTATGCGCGGTACTTCCGGATGACCGGCCGCAATGTTCTGCACGCCTTGGGCTTCGACGCGTTCGGTTTGCCCGCGGAGCAGTACGCCGTGCAGACCGGTACCCACCCGCGTACCCGCACCGAGGCCAATATCGGCAATTTCCGCCGCCAATTGGGCCGGCTGGGGCTCGGCCACGACCAGCGTCGCAGCTTCGCCACGACCGACGTCGATTACTACACCTGGACGCAGTGGATCTTCCTGCAGATCTACAACGCCTGGTTCGACCCGGATAAGAACAGGGCCCGGCCGGTGGCGGACCTTGTTGCCGAACTGGACAGCGGCACAAGGACACCCGGCGACGGGCGGGTCTGGGCTGAGATGACCCCGGAGGAACGGGCCGACGTGATCGACGCTCACCGGCTGGTGTACCGCGCCGATTCACTGGTCAACTGGTGCCCGGGCCTGGGTACCGTCCTGGCCAACGAGGAGGTCACGGCCGACGGTCGCAGCGAGCGGGGCAATTTCCCGGTCTTCCGGAAGCGTCTGCGGCAGTGGATGATGCGCATCACCGCCTACTCCGACCGACTGCTCGAGGATCTCGACGTGCTGGACTGGCCGGACAAGGTCAAAGCCATGCAGCGCAACTGGATCGGCCGATCGACCGGAGCCTCGGCGCTGTTCGCCGGCCACAACGGTGGCGTCGACTTCGACATCGAGGTGTTCACCACCCGTCCCGACACCCTGTTCGGGGCCACCTATCTGGTGCTCGCCCCCGAGCACGAGTTGGTCGACCGGCTCACCGCCATGCACTGGCCCGACGGCGTCGACCCCCGGTGGACCGGTTCAGCGGCGACCCCCGCCGAGGCGGTGGCCGCCTACCGGCGCTCGATCGCGGCCAAGTCCGATCTGGAACGGCAGGAGAACAAGACCAAGACCGGCGTGTTCCTGGGCAGCTACGCCACCAATCCGGCCAACGGTCAACCGGTTCCGGTGTTCATCGCCGACTACGTGCTGGCCGGTTACGGTACCGGCGCCATCATGGCGGTCCCCGGCCACGACCAGCGTGACTGGGAATTCGCCGACGCATTCGGGTTGCCGATCACCGAAGTGATTGCCGGCGGCGATGTTTCGCAGGAGGCCTATACCGGCGACGGCGTCCTGGTGAACTCCGGCTATCTCGACGGCCTCGGCGTCGGCGAGGCCAAGAAGGCGATCACCGCCCGACTGGAGACCGAGGGCCGGGGGCGCGCTCGCGTCGAATACAAACTGCGCGACTGGCTCTTCGCCCGCCAACGGTATTGGGGTGAGCCGTTTCCCATCGTCTACGACGACGACGGCCGGGCCCATCCGCTGCCGGACGCGATGCTGCCGGTGGAACTGCCCGATATCGAGGACTACTCCCCGGTGTCGTTCGACTCCGACGACCCGGACAGCGAACCGTCGCCGCCGTTGAACAAGGCGGAGGACTGGGTGCATGTCGACTTGGACCTCGGCGACGGTATGCGGTCCTACACCCGCGACGCCAATGTGATGCCCCAGTGGGCGGGCAGTTCGTGGTACGAGTTGCGCTACGCCGACCCGCACAACGCCGAGCAGTTCTGCGATATCCGCAACGAGGCCTACTGGATGGGCCCGCGGCCGGCTGAGCACGGCCCCGACGACCCGGGCGGGGTGGACCTCTACGTCGGAGGTGTCGAGCACGCCGTGCTGCACCTGCTGTACTCCCGGTTCTGGCACAAGGTGCTGCACGATCTCGGCCACGTGACGTCGCGGGAGCCCTATCGGCGCCTGGTGAACCAGGGCTACATCCAGGCCCACGCCTACACCGATTCGCGCGGCGCCTATGTGCCGGCCGCCGAGGTGATCGAACGCGGCGGACGGTTCTTCCTGCCGGGCGATGACGGCGAGATCGAGGTGTTCCAGGAGTTCGGGAAGATCGGCAAGAGCCTGAAGAACTCCGTCTCGCCCGACGAGATCTGTGACGGCTACGGCGCGGACACGCTACGGGTCTACGAGATGTCGATGGGCCCGTTGGAGGCATCCCGGCCGTGGGCCACCAAGGATGTCGTCGGCGCGCACCGCTTTCTGCAGCGGGTATGGCGCCTGGTGGTTGATGAAAATACAGGCCAGACAAGGGTTTCCGAAGACGGTCTGGACGAGGAGACCGTGCGCGCCCTGCACCGGACGATCGACGGTGTCCGCGACGATTACACGAATCTGCGCAACAACACCGCGGCCGCCAAGCTGATCGAATACACCAATCACCTCACCAAGGCCGGCGTGAGTGCGCGGGCGGCGCTGGAACCGCTGGTGTTGATGGTGGCCCCGCTGGCCCCGCATCTGGCTGAGGAACTGTGGCAGCGCCTTGGCCACGGCGACTCGCTTGCCCACGGACCGTTCCCGCTGGCCGATCCGCGGTATCTGGTGGCGGACACTGTCGAGTACCCGGTACAGGTCAACGGGAAGGTGCGCGGCCACGTCACCGTCGCCGCCGATGCCGACCGGGGTGCGGCGGAGGCAGCGGCCCTGGCCGACGAGAAGGTGCTGGCCTTTCTGGCCGGTGCGACACCGAAGAAGGTGATCGTGGTTCCCGGCCGGCTGGTCAATATCGTCATCTGAGGTGATTTCGGCGCGCCGATCGCCGCGCCGAAATCATCGGGGGCGGATGACCACCTGGTGGGTGTGGGCGTCCGGAGGCGTGGCGACGACCTGCGCGACCACCCCGGCGACGGTCTGCGGGGTGAGGAATCTGGCCGGGTCGTACACGCCGCCCTCGTAGGCGACGAGGTCGTGCTGCATCTCGGTGTCGACCCGGCCGGGGTGAATGCTGGTGACGCGCAACAGCGGTTCGTCGGCGCGCAGCGAGTCGGCGAACGCCCGCAATGCGAACTTACTCGCCGAATAGGCGGCGAGGCCGGGCGAAACATTGAGGCCGGAACCGGAATTGACGAACACCACCTGCCCGCGCGCCGCGCGCAGCGCGGGCAGCAGGGCCAGGGTCAGGGCGACGGCTCCGGTCACGTTCACCTCGAAGGTGTCGTGCCACTGTTGGGTGGTGGACTCGGCCACCCGACCCGGATAGGCCACCCCGGCGTTGTGGACCAGCACGTCGAGTTCGGTGAGCACCTCCGCGGCCGCGTCGATTGCGTCGGGGTCGGTCAGCTCGAGCGGCCAGGTGGTGGCGCCGAGGCGGTTCGCCACCGCGTCCAGCCGGGGCGAGGGCCGGCCGGCCAGCAGCAGGGTGTGGCTGGGCGCCAGCGCCTCGGCGATTGCGGAACCGATTCCTCGGCTCGCGCCGGTGATCAGCGCCGTTTTGGTCATCGGCACACCCTACCGACCTGCGCGATGCCCACCCCGCACCGCAGAATGAGCGGGTGGCATTCGACGCCGGCTTCGCGCCGACCCAGCTCGCGGCCCGTGCGGCGTATCTGCTTCGCGGCAATGACCTCGGGGTCATGACGTCCGCAGCCCCGCGGCTCTACCCGCACATGTGGAGCTGGGACGCCGCATTCGTGTCGGTCGGACTGGCGTCGTTGAGTGTGGAGCGCGCGGTGGTCGAACTCGACACCCTGCTGTCCGCGCAGTGGGCCAACGGCATGATCCCGCACATCGTCTTCGCCGACGGCGTCGACGGGTACTTCCCCGGACCGGATCGCTGGGCGTGTACGGAGTTGGCCGCCAGCGCCCCCGCCGGCCGGCGGACGTCGGGCATCACCCAGCCACCGGTGCACGCGATCGCGGTGCAGCGCATTCTGGACCGGGCCCGGGTCCGGGGCCGGTCGACCCGGGCGGTGGCGGAGACCTTCCTGGACCGCCGCTGGAACGACCTGGTGCGCTGGCATCGCTGGCTGGCGGAGGCCCGCGACCCGAACCACCAGGGCCGCATCACGATCTACCACGGTTGGGAGTCCGGCATGGACAACTCCCCGCGCTGGGATGCCGCCTACGCCAACGTGATTGCCGGTGAGGTGCCGCGATACGAACGCGCCGACACCGACATCATCACCGATCCCAGCCAGCGTCCTTCGGATGGCGAGTACGACCGGTATCTCTGGCTGCTCGAGGAGATGAAGTCGGTCCGATACGACGACGCCAGGCTGCCCTCCGTGATGAGCTTCGCGGTCCAGGACGTGTTCGTCTCGGCGATCTTCGCCGTCGCGTGCGAGGTGCTGGCCCATATCGGCGAGGACTACAAGCGGCCCAATTCCGATGTCCGGGAACTGTACGGATGGGCCGATCGATTCCGGAGCGGGGTTGTCGGGATGGCCGATCAGAGAACCGGCGCGGCAAGGGATTTCGATCTGCGCGGGAACAGCTGGATCAGCACCGATACCGCCGCGCAGTTCGCCCCGCTGCTATGCGGCGGCCTGGGGCATCAGCAGGAACGCGCGCTGCTCAAGATCTTCGAGGGTCCGCGGTTCTGCGGTCACCCCGATCTCAAGTTCGCGCTGCTGCCGTCCACCTCGCCGGTGTCGCGGGACTTCCGGCCCCGGGAGTACTGGCGGGGTCCGGTCTGGCCGGTGCTGAACTGGCTCTTCGCGTGGGGTTTCGCCCGGCGCGGTTGGTCGGAGCGCTCGCTGATGCTGCGCCGGGAAGGCCTGCGCCAAGCCGGTGACGGTGCGTTCGCCGAGTATTACGAACCGTTTACCGGTGAGCCGCTGGGCAGCATGCAGCAGTCGTGGACCGCTGCAGCGGTGCTGGACTGGCTGGGCTGAGGCGGGCTGAAGAAGGTCCCCCGGTGTCAGGAATCCTCGGTGTCGGCGAGGCGTTCCAGTGGTTTGAGGGCATTGGTGAGGTTCTGCCGTTCCTCGTCGGAGAGCTTCCCCAGCATCATCGCCAGTTGGGTGCGGCGGGCGTCGAGCGCCTCGGTGTACTGCACCTGACCCTCCGGGGTGACCTCGACGAGTACCGCCCGCATATCGGATGGATCGCGCGATCGTTTCACCAGACCGACCTTCTCCAAACGGCGGATTGCCACCGTGGTGGTCGGTGTCCGGACCCGTTCGCGGGTGGCGAGTTCGGTCATCCGGATCGGTCCGCTGTCCAACAGTGTCAGCAGGATCGAGATCTGAGCCAGTGTCAGATCGGGGCGGGGTCCGCGCTGGGTGTCGGCCCGGCGAAGCACATTGAACAGTTTCGAGAGCACCCGTTGCAGGTCACCGGCCAAGACGGCGAACTGCGGTTGCTGCGTGGGCATAACTGTCCAGTCTAGCCACCCGGCGCCGATGACCGGCTTAGTTGCCTGATCTGCTGTCGCGCCACCGCAGCAGGGCTTCGGCCGGTCCGAGGTCGTAGTCGGGTCCGTCGCAGCCCACGGTCATCAGCGTCACGCCAAGCCGGGCCAGCGCTTCGGCGTTGGCGACCAGGGTCTGTGGGTCCCGGCCCTCCACCCCGGAAGAGCGCTCCACGGTTCCGGGGTCGCGGCCGGTATCGGCGCAGTGCCGGGCCAGCACCTCGGCTTTGCCCGGATAGGTTGTGGCGTTGGTGAATCCGTGCCAGATGTCGGCGTGCTCGGCGACCAACCGCAGGGTCTTCCGCTCACCCTGCCCACCGATCAGGATGGGGATCCGCCGGGTCGGGGCCGGGTTCAGCACGTCCAGCCGGGATCTGATCCGCGGCAGTGCTCTCGCGAGGTCGTCGAGCCGGCTGCCCGCGGTGCCGAACGCGTAGCCGTACTCGTCATAGTCCTTGCGCATCCAGCCCGAGCCGATGCCCAGGATCAGCCGGCCCTCCGAGATGTGGTCGACGGTGCGCGCCATATCCGCCAGCAGTTCGGGGTTGCGGTAGGAGTTGCAGCTGACCAGGGCGCCGATCTCGATCCGGGAGGTCTGTTCGGCCCAGGCGCCCAGCATCGTCCAGCATTCGAAGTGGGCTCCGTCGGGGTCACCGTAGAGCGGATAGAAGTGGTCCCAATTGAACGCCACGTCGACGCCGATGTCCTCGCAGCGGCGGACCGCGTCGCGGATGTAGCCGTAGTGGCTGGAATGTTGCGGCTGCAGTTGCACGCCGACGCGGATCGGGAAGCCCCCGGCAGAGTTGGTCACAGCTCAGTCAAGCACTGCCCGCAGGATCTCCACCAGAGCCCGGGGCTGGTCGCCCTGTACGGAGTGTCCGGCTCCGGGTACCACGACCACCCGCTGGAATCCCGGCGCGGTGCGGGCGAACTCGTCGGCGTCGGCGTCGCTGACGAACGCCGAGTTCGCACCGCGCACCAGGGTGGTGGGGGTGTGCAGCAAGGGCACGTCGTCCCACAGACCGTCGAAACCCGAGCCCTCCCGGAAGGTGTCGTAACGCCAGGTCCAGGTGCCGTCCTCGTTCTGTTTGGCGTTGTGGAAAACCCCGCGCCGCAGCGAATCCGGATCGCGGTGCGGGGCCGCGGCGACGGTGATGTCGACCATGGCCTCAAAGCTGGGGAAGGTGCGCTCACCCCGGACCAGGGCGACGGTTCCCTTTTGTTCGGCGGTCATCTGCTCGTGGCGCGCCGGGGCGGACGGTGTCACGTCCACCAGGACCAGGCTGCGCACGAGATCCGGTGCGGTGACCGCCAGCCGCATCGCGGTCAGCCCGCCCAGGGACATGCCTACCGTCAGATCGGCGCCCGGCGCCAGGTCACGGATCACCGGTTCGACGGCCGCGGCGTTGAGCCGGGGCCCGTAGTCGCCGTCGGACCGCCACTCCGAGCGTCCGTGGCCGGGCAGGTCGATCGCCAGTGCGGGCAGTCCCAGTCCCAGGATGACGGTGTCCCAGGTATGGGCGTTCTGCCCGCCGCCGTGCAGGAACACCACCCGGGGATCCTGCCCCCACACCAGCGCGCTGACGGGTCCGCGGTCGATGCGGGTCACCGCCGGCAGCGGGCCGCTGTACCCGGCCTGGGCGGCGTTGTCAGGCAGGTACTTGAACTCGTCCACACTGCTCATATAACACCGTCCAGATAACGCGACAGTGCGCCCAGATCGCGTCTCGGGGTGAAACCGCGATCTGAGCGCACCGTCGGCGGGAGGGCCGGGAGTTACCCCTCGATGAACTCCTCGAGCTGCGCCCGGGCCACATCGTCAGGCAGTTGCTGGGGCGGGCTCTTCATCAGGTAGGCCGAGGCGGCGACCACCGGGCCGCCGATGCCGCGGTCCTTGGCGATCTTGGCCGCACGCACCGCGTCGATGATGACGCCGGCGGAGTTCGGCGAATCCCACACCTCGAGCTTGTACTCCAGGTTCAGCGGCACATCGCCGAACGCGCGACCCTCCAGCCGGACGTAGGCCCACTTGCGGTCATCGAGCCAGCCGACGTGGTCGGACGGCCCGATGTGGACGTCCTTGGTGTTGAACTCCTTCTGCAGGTTGCTGGTGACAGCCTGCGTCTTGGAGATCTTCTTGGACTCAAGGCGCTCGCGCTCCAGCATGTTCAGGAAGTCCATGTTGCCGCCGACGTTGAGCTGCATGGTGCGGTCCAGTTGTACGCCGCGATCCTCGAACAGCTTGGCCATTACGCGGTGGGTGATGGTCGCGCCGACCTGGCTCTTGATGTCGTCGCCGATGATCGGCACGCCGGCGTCGGTGAACTTCTTGGCCCACACCGGATCGGAGGCGATGAAGACGGGCAGCGCATTGACGAATGCCACACCGGCGTCGATCGCGCACTGGGCGTAGAACTTGTCGGCCTCTTCCGATCCCACCGGCAGGTAGGACACCATCACGTCGACGTTGTTCTCCTTGAGAACCTTGACGACGTCGACCGGGTCCTCGTCGGACAGGTCGATGGTGTCGGCGTAGTACTTGCCGATGCCGTCGAGGGTCGGGCCGCGGCGCACCGGGACGTTCATCGGCGGCACGTCGGCGATCTTGATGGTGTTGTTCTCGGAGGCGAAGATCGCCTCGGAGAGGTCAAAGCCCACCTTCTTGGCATCCACGTCGAACGCGGTGACGAACTTGACGTCACGAACGTGGTACGGGCCCAGGGCGACGTGCATCAGGCCCGGCACCGTGGAATTCAGGTCGGCATCCTTGTAGTACTCCACGCCCTGTACGAGCGAGGACGCGCAGTTACCGACGCCGACGATCGCGACGCGCACTTCGTTCGTCATGGGGACGTTCTCCTTCATCACTTCTGGTGTTTTTCTTCAGCTTTGGACGGGGTCTTGTTCCGGGCGGCTCTGGGCCACCCGCTCTGCGGCGATCAGTTCGTTGAGCCATTTGACTTCGCGCTCGCTGGATTCCAGGCCGAGCTGGTGAAGTTGCCTGGTGTAGCGGTCCAGCGAGTTCGTTGCCCGCGAGACGGCCTGCCGCAGACCCTCGCGACGCTCCTCCACCTGACGGCGACGGCCTTCGAGGATGCGCATCCGCGCCTCGGCCGGGGTCCGGTTGAAGAAGGCCAGGTGAACACCGAAACCGTCGTCGGTGTAGTTCTGCGGCCCGGTGTCGGCGACCAGTTCGGCGAACCGCAGCCGGCCCTTGTCGGTGAGTTGGTAGACGCGGCGTGCCCGGCGCAGCACCGCGGTGCCTTCGGGTGCGGCGTCCTCGGCGATCAACCCGTCGGCCTGCATCCGGCGCAGCGCCGGGTACAGCGAGCCGTAGGAGAAGGCACGAAAGGCGCCCAGCAGTCCGGTCAGCCGCTTGCGCAGCTCGTAACCGTGCATCGGGGACTCGAGCAGCAGTCCGAGAACGGCCAGTTCCAGCATCGAGTCACCTCCTTAGCACCGTTCGTTACGGCGGATCAACACGTCCCGCAATAGTATCGGTCCGATATATTCGCCGCCAAATCGGCAGCTAGAGACCTCGGAAATTGTCGCGGTGGTGTCACGGGTGAAGCGGGGCGCGGTTACGGGTAATTGATGCGCTTGACCGACCCGTCCGGGCCGAGCGCGATGTAGCCGCTGCCGAAGTCGCTGGAGACGTAGATCGAGATCGACAGTGTTCCCGGTGCGGTCGGATCGCCACTCGGTTCGATGATCAGATAGCGGCTCTTGACCTCGTCAGCCTTGATGTTCAGGGTCTCCGGTGCCCCGCGGAGCACGCCGACGACCGCCTTCATGTCGAAGGCACTGAGGTCCACCGCGGTGTCGTCGCTGCCGGTGGCCGACGTGGTGGGGTCGTCGAATCCGCCGCGGTAGGAGTAGTCGAGTGTGCGCCGGTCGTCGGAGGGGTCGGGCCGGTCCAGGGAGGCGTACTCCGGGTAGACGACCAACCGGTAGCCCAGGGTGTCGCCGAACTTCTTGCGCATCTGCTCGAACAGGCCGCTCAGGCCGCCGAGCGAGTGCAGCTGTCTGGGCGGCGTCAGCACAACCGGTGCGACGCCGTCGGATTTGGCACCCGGGTCGGAGGTGAAGCTCAGCGGCGAACTGGTGTTTCCGTAGAGCCCCCAACCAATCCCGATACCCAGCAGCACCAGCACGCCGGCCGTCGCGATCCGGATCGCCCGGTTGGCCTGCCCGCCCACTGCCCGGGGGGACCGCAGCGACGGCAGTTGCACCGGCGCGTTGGCGGCCTGCAGGTCTGCGACGAGCGATCGCAGCTCGCCCAGGGTGGCGGCGTTGGTGGCGGCCTTCACCCGTTGCGCATGCTCCGCCATCGACAACTGCCCCTCCGACATCGCCGTGTCGAGGATCTGGCAGGTATTGGTGCGGTCGCTGTCCTTGGCCCGGGTGCTGGCTGTTTGACCGATTGCCACCGGATGATCGTAGGAGTTATGCGGTCGGTCGGATATCGGCCCGGGGCGTACCGACGTACTCTGGTCACCGTGCGGTTGCAGCGACAGGTGGTGGACTACGCCCTGCGGCGGCGTTCCCTGCTGGCCGAGGTCTACTCCGGACGGACCGGGGTGACCGAGGTCTGCGACGCGAATCCCTACCTGCTGCGCGCCGCCAAATTCCATGGAAAGCCCAGTTCGGTGATGTGCCCGATCTGCCGCAAAGAGCAGTTGACGCTGGTGTCTTGGGTGTTCGGTGACCATCTGGGTGCGGTATCGGGGTCGGCGCGCAGTGCCGAGGAACTCGTTCTGCTGGCAACCCGTTTCACCGAATTCGCCGTACACGTGGTGGAGGTATGCCGGACGTGCAGTTGGAACCATCTGGTCAAGTCATATGTGCTCGGTCTGCCGCGCCCCGCCAAGGGCTCGCCGCGCACCCGGACTGCGCGCCGGTCGGGCGCGCGCACGGCCAGTGAATAGCGGCGAGAGTCAGGAGGGGGGAGCCGCCGCCAAGCCGGACCCGGCTGACGGTGCGCCCAATGCGGCCCGCCACCGGGCAGCGGAGAACCCCGCGTCCGGGGCCGCCCCGGCCCCTTCCCCGCGCCGCGAGATTCCACCCGACGACCGGCTGACCACCGTGATGGCTCCGGTGACCGCGGGTCCCGCGCCCGGGGAACTCCAAGACCCGCTTGAAGCGGTGAAGGCCGCACTCGGCGGCGGTCCGACCCCGACACCGGCGCCGGCT
>LFFF01000048.1 GCA_001510415.1 Actinobacteria bacterium casp-actino6
CGGGGTGCAGGTGCGCATCGATGGTGCCGACGACCGTGCCGACGCTGACGGTGCCGGCCTGGTGGTGATCGGCGGCGCCACCCTGGCCATCGGATACCGCAACCCGCCGGATCCCGATCCGTTCGGCGAACCAGGCTGGTTCCGCACCGACGACATTGGCCGCCTCGATGATTCGGGCCGGTTGGTGGTGCTGGGCCGGGCCGACGAGGCGATCAGCACCGGCGGTTTGACGATCATGCCCGCTGCGGTGGAGGCAGTGCTGGTCCGCCACCCCGCGGTGGCCGAGTGCGCGGTGTTCGGCGTACCCGACGACCGCCTCGGCGAGCGGGTGGTGGCTGCGGTGGTGCCGGTCCCGGGCTGCGCCCCGGCCTTGGACGAGCTGCGGGAGTTCATCGCGCAGTCACTCGATACGACCGCCGCGCCCCGGGAACTGCACCTTGTCGACGAACTGCCCCGCCGCGGGATCGGCAAACTGGATCGCCGACGGCTGCGCGACGCTCTGACGAAAACGTGACGGTAGAGCGGTATCCCGGCTGCCGCGGCTAGGCTCGTCGTCATGCCTGCCCGCGTTCTGATCGCCGACGACGACGCCGTCGTTCGCGATGTCGTGCGGCGCTACCTCGAACGAGACGGTCTCGAGGTGCGCATCGCCGGTGACGGAAACGAAGCCCTGCGGGTACTGGGAACCGAACGCATCGACGTCGCGGTCCTCGATGTGATGATGCCCGGACCCAACGGTCTGTCGCTGTGCCGCACCCTGCGCCAAGGGGGCGACTTCACCGTCCCGGTCATCCTGCTGACCGCCCTGAGCGAGGAGGACGACCGGATTGCCGGACTCGAGGCCGGCGCCGACGACTATCTGACCAAACCGTTCAGCCCGCGTGAACTCGCACTGCGGGTCCGGTCGGTGCTGCGCCGCGCCCCCGCCGCGCCCCCGACGGTCCCGTTGGAGATCACCGTCGGCGCGCTGACCGTCGCCACCGCGTCCCGTTCGGTGACCGTCGCCGGTGAACCGGTCGGTCTGACCAACCGCGAGTTCGACCTGTTGATGTTCTTCCTGACCCACACCGACACCGTCTTCTCCCGCGAGGAACTGCTCAAGCGGGTGTGGAACTGGGACTTCGGCGACCTGTCGACGGTCACCGTGCACGTCAAGAGGTTGCGGTCCAAACTCGGCGAGCACCACCGCGTCCAGACGGTGTGGGGCCGAGGCTACCTGTGGCGCGGCGACGTCGCCGGCGGCGGCGATGACCGTGGCTACACATAACCTGACCGAGATCGCACTGCTGGCACTGGGATGTTCGCTGCCGGTGGTGTTGGCCGGCGTCGTGTTCATCCGGCTGGCCCGGTCCTGGTCGATCACGGTCAGCATGGTGGCCCTGGTACTGATACCCACGCTGGCCACCTTTGCCGGGGTGTTCTGCGCGAGCGGTTTCATGGCCGACAGCACGTTCCGGACCATCGCCGTGGTGCTGGCGGTGGTCGCGGTGGTGACCCTGCCCGCAGCCGTGATGCTGGCCCGCTACCTGGGCCGAAGAACGGTGTGGGAGCAGGAGATTCAGGACGCCGAGCGGGCCGCAGAGCAGTCCCGCCGGCAGTTGGTCGCGTTCGTCAGCCACGATCTGCGGACCCCGCTGGCCGGAATCCGGGCGCTGTCGGAGGCGATCGCCGACGGGGTGGTCGGCGATGACGAGGCGCGGACGGCCGCCAAGAACATCGAGCAGGAGAGCATCCGACTCTCGGAGATGGTCGACGACCTGTTCGAGATGGCCAAGATCAACGCCGGTGCCGTCACCGCCCCCTACGAACGGGTGGCCCTCGACGAGGTCGTCGACGATGTGCTGGCCTCCCACCGGATCGCCGCCGACCGCGCCGGGGTGGCGCTGACGGTGAACATGCCCGCCGATCCGGTCCGGGTGGTCGGCAGCGACCGGGCCCTGATGCGGGTGCTGTCCAATCTGGTGGCCAACGCCATCGCGCACACCCCGGCCGGCGGCGCGGTCACCCTGTCGATCGGCACCGACCGGGACGGCGCCTGGGCGCGGGTGGACGATACCGGAGTTGGGATCGACGCCGCCGATCTGCCCCGGGTGTTCGACGTCGCCTACCGCGGCTCCAACCACCGTGTGCCGCGGGCGGATTCGTCATTGCCCAGCGGGTCGGGCCTCGGTCTGGCAATCGCAGCCGGGCTGGTGCGGGCGCACCGCGGCACGCTGTCGGCGCACAACCTGGACCGTGGCGCGCGGTTCGAGGTGCGGCTGCCGCTGGCGGCCGGGTAAAAGCTGCCGGCTCAGTCCTCGTCGAGCGTCCCGGACAGCCGCTCGGCCGCAGCGACGTAGTCCTCGATGAACTCCAGCACCACCTCGCGGGCGGGCTTGATCTTGTTCATCAGCCCGACCCCCTGGCCGACGAAATAGGTGGACAACGCCTGCGCACCAGGGTGACCGGTCTCGGCCAGCTTGTCGATGCGGCGCAGAGCCGGCTCGGCGACCATCGCCTGTAGCGGCAACGGCAGCGGCTGGCGACCTTTCGGGTTGGGCGCCCACGCGTCGGTCCAATCCGACCGCAGCTGACGCGACGGCTTGCCGGTTCGGCCGGCCGAGCGCACGGTGTCCCGCGAGGACGCCGCGAGCATCTTCTGCTTGGTGTGGGTGGCGGTCTCGGCCTCCTCCGTCGTCAGCCAGACCGAACCGGTCCAGGCGCCGGCGGCGCCCATCGCGACACAGGCCGCCATCTGCCGTCCGGTGACGATCCCGCCGGCCGCCAGCACCGGCACGTCCTTGCCACCGGGCACCTGTGAGATCGCGTCCAGCACTTCGGGAATCAGAACCAGGGTGGACACCTCCCCGCAGTGCCCGCCGGCCTCGGTGCCTTGGACCACGATCAGGTCGACGCCGGCGTGCACCTGTTTAATGGCGTGCTCCTTGGCGCCGACCAGGGCGGCGACCGGGATGCCACGCTGCTTGCCGGCCTCGATCATGTAGTCCGGCGGCACCCCGAGCGCATTGGCCATCAGCGTGATCGGATGGTTCAGCGAAACCTCGAGGAGGCTCTGACCGGTGTCGCCGGACAGCGCCGAGGAGGCCACCCGCAACTCCTCGACCTCGATACCGTGCGCGGCGAGCAGCTCGTTGATGAAGTCGCGGTGTTCGGCCGGGATACGTTCGGCGAGTTGGTCGCGGGTGAGGTTCTCGCCCTTGCCCTCGTACTTCGCCGGCACGATGATGTCGACGCCGTAGGGCTTGCCGTTGACATGCTCGTCGATCCAGCAGAGTTCCTGCTCGAGCTGATCGGGCCGGAAGGCGACCCCGCCCAGAACGCCCATCCCGCCGGCGTTGGTCACCGCGGCCACTACGTCGCGGCAGTGGCTGAAGGCGAACAGCGGGAACTCGATGCCGTACTGGTCACAGATCGGTGTCTTCACACTCCCAGTATGGACAGCCGCGGGAACGGCGCTCAGGGCAGGTCGAAAGGAAGCTCCACACCCTCGTGGGCCAGGCAGTGCGTGCACACCCGCTCGGAGGTGACCCGCTCGATGGTCCGGTGCACCAACTGCTTGAACGGGCCGATGTTGCGCTCGAACTCGGCCAACACGTCGACCGCCCGGACACCGGCACCAACACCGACCCCGGCGTCCACATCGGTCACCAGAGCTATTGCCGCGTAACACATTTCCAACTCCCGGGCCAGAACCGCCTCTGGGTAACCGGTCATGTTCACCAGGGTGAAGCCCTGCCGGGCGAACCACTGGCTTTCCGCGCGGGTGGAGAACCGCGGACCCTGCACGACCACCATGGTGCCGCCGTCGACCACACCGGGCAGGCCGGTGGCCGCCTCCCGCAGCGCGGGGCAGTACGGGTCGGCGAACTCGACGTGGATGCCGCCGGAGTCGAAGTAGGTGTCGTCCCGGCCGCGGGTCCGGTCGACGAGTTGATCGGGGACGACGACGGCGCCCGGGCCGAGTTCGGTGGTCAGGCTGCCGACTGCGCACGGTGCGACCACCCGGCGCACGCCGAGCGCGCGCAGCGCCCACATGTTGGCGCGGTAGGGCACGGTGTGGGGCGAGAACTCGTGGCTGAGTCCGTGCCGGGGCAGGAACGCCACCTCGTGGCCACCCACCCGGCCGATGGTGATCGGCGCGCCCGGATCCCCGTAGGGCGTCTCGACGACCACATTGTGCGCGTCGGCGCCGAAAAAGGTGTAGAAGCCGCTACCGCCGATGACCCCGATCACGGAAATCATTGTGCCCGGGTGGTTCACTCTCTGGTGTGATGGCGCGCTCTCCCCTGTTCCGGTTGGCGGTCGCAGTCCTGGTGGGTGCGGCCGCTGCGGTACTGGCCAGTAGCGCAATGGGCGCGCGCTACGTGCCGCCGATCGGGTGGATCACCGGCGCGGCGGTTTTCCTGGGCTGGTCCTGGTGGCTGCTGCGCAGAATGGACGGCGCCGAAACCAGGAGCCACGCCACCGACTGGGATTCCAGCAGTCATGTGGCGCATCTGTCCGTGCTGACCGCAAGCCTGGCCAGCCTGGCGGGCGTCGGCTACCTACTGAGCGGCAAGACCACCCACGATCTGGCCGCCGCCGCGGTGGGTGTGCTCAGCGTCGCCGCGTCCTGGTTCACCATCCACACCTTCTTCATGCTGCGCTACGCGCGGTTGTACTACCGGACCACCGACCCGCCGATCGACTTCAACCAGGACGGGCTGCAGCCGTGTTATCACGATTTCGCCTATCTGGCATTCACCGTCGGGATGACCTACCAGGTCTCCGATACCGAGATCAGCAGTACCGAGGTACGGCGCACAGTGCTGTCCCAGGCGCTGCTGTCCTTCTTCCTGGGCGCGATCATCATCGCGATCACGCTGAACCTGGTGGTGTCTCTAACGGGCTGAGACCGCATGCGACGATTGCCCGATGGCCACCGTCGCACAGTGGGTCGAGGGCGCCCGTCCGCGCACCCTGCCCAATGCCGTCGCCCCGGTGATCGCCGGAACCGGGGCGGCCGCCTGGCTGGGATCGGCGCTCTGGTGGAAGGCGCTGCTGGCCCTGACGGTCTCGCTGGCGCTGATCGTCGGGGTCAATTACGCCAACGACTACTCCGACGGCATCCGCGGCACCGACGACGAGCGGGCCGGGCCGATGCGACTGGTGGGCTCGAAGCTGGCCGCACCGCGCGCGGTACGCACCGCCGCGATGCTGAGCCTCGGTATCGGTGCGGTCGCCGGGCTGGCGCTGGCGCTGGTCAGCGAACCCTGGCTGATCGCCCTCGGCGCGGTTTGCATCGCCGGCGCCTGGCTCTACACCGGCGGCTCGAAGCCCTACGGGTACGCCGGCCTCGGCGAGGTGGCGGTTTTCGTCTTCTTCGGCCTCGTCGCGGTGCTGGGAACGCAGTACACCCAGGCGCTACGGGTGGACTGGGTCGGTCTGGGCCTCGCCGTCGCCATCGGCGCGATGTCATCGGCGGTGCTGGTGGCCAACAATCTGCGGGATATCCCCACCGACCGGGTCGCCGGCAAGATGACGCTGGCGGTACGACTGGGCGACCCGCGGACCCGGCTGCTGTACCAGGCGCTGCTCGCGGTGGCCGGGGTGCTGACCCTGGCGTTGATGGCGGCCACGCCGTGGTGCGCAGCAGGGCTCATCGCCATTCCACTGGCGCTGCGCGCGGCCGGGCCGGTGCGGGGCGGGGCCGGCGGCCGCGACCTCATCCCGGTGCTGCGGGACACCGGTCTGACGATGTTGGTGTGGGCCCTGGCGGTGGCGGCGGCGTTGGCCTTCGCGGGCTGAACCTCGCATCGACACTGCGCACAGATCGAGATTCCGGGCGCAATAACGCTCTGAGCGCGTAGTCGATGCGCTCACTGCAGACTGGGCAGTGGCGCTAGTGCGCTACTGGGACTCTTCTCCGCGCAACCTGGCCTGCAACTGCTCGCGGTCGCGGCGCCGCCGATCGTCGACATCGGCGATACCCGCGGTCGCCCGCCGGCGCAGCGGACCCAGCAGCCACACCCCCAACGGCATGGCCAGCACGATGGCGAACAACATCGCCACCACCAGCGGAACCTCGACGTTGATGAGCCGCGCGATCCCCACGATTGCCACCGTCAGCACACCCACGGTGAGCAGCCTCGCCAGCGTGTAGACCACGACGTCGAGCATCATGCGGCCACGGGTGCCGCCTGCCTGTTTGTCCGTCACGGCACTGAGCCTACCGACGCGCGTATATTCGGACCAAGGAGGTTTCCGGCGTGCAATACCTGCTGCTCATCCTGGTTCTCGTGGCACTCGGCTATATCGTGCTGCGAGTGGTCCGGGCCAACACCACCCAGCGAACCACCACCCGGGTCATCGGACCCGACGATGACCCGGATTTCCTGTGGAAGCTCGGCCACGGGGACAACAAGCCCCGCTGACCCGGTGTCGCGGGCTCAGACTCCGGCGTAGGAGTGCAGACCGACGGTCACCAGGTTGATGAAGAACAGGTTGAACACCATCGCCGCAAACCCGACGATGTTGATCCACGCCGCCTTCTTGTCCCGCCAGCCCGCCGTCGAGCGGGCGTGCAGATACGCCGCGTAGATCACCCAGGCGATGAACGACACCGTCTCCTTGGGGTCCCAGCCCCAATAGCGGCCCCACGCCTCCTCGGCCCAGATGGCACCAAAGATCACCCCGAAGCCGAACACCGGGAAGGCGAAGATCGTGGTGCGGTAGGCGATCCGGTCCAGGGTGCGGGCGTCGGGCAGTCGGGAGACAACCCGGGCCAGCAGGCCATGGCCCTCCGGCGAACCGTACTTCGACATCTTCAGCAGGAACAGGATGCTGGCCACCCCGGCGACCAGGAACACCCCCGAGCCCAGGCTGACCACCGAGACGTGGATCGGCAGCCAGTAGGACTGCAACGCCGGCATCACCGGTGCGGCATGGGTGTAGAGCCACTTGCCCGACACCGTCAGCAGCACCAGCACGGGAACCAGGACGAACACCCACAACGTCCGGAACTGCGGTTTGCGCAACACCACGGCCGCAGCGAGCAGACCGCAGAAGCTGGTCAGGTTGATGAACTCGTACATATTTCCCCACGGCGCCCGCGAGGTGGCCAGCCCGCGCAGCACGATGCAGGCGAACAACAGCGCGATGCCGAGGTAGACCAGACCCAGCCCGGCCTTGCCGACGCGTTCGGCCATCGGGGTCACCGGCGCCTGCACCACCACACCGGGCCGATCGAGATCCGCAGACCTCAGGCTCGCCGGTCCGGCCGCGACCAGTTCGCGCTCATCGACCCGGCGCACCCGGCTCGACGCCAGCTCGACGGCCAGCATGAGCATGGCCAGCAGCAGCACGATGACCGACCAGGTGAATGCCAGGTCCGAGTAGCGGGACAGGCCGAGATCTACCTCGGTATTCATGAAGCCTCCGTCAGGAACCGCCTGCTGAGCTTGTCGAACTCTCCACCCCACCCGGAGTTGTCGGTGCGCGCGAGTCCACCAAGCTCGACGCTAACCGTACCTGGGCCGGCATCGGTGATGCGGGCCCACACCCGGCGCCGGCGCACGATCAGCGAGACCATCAGCCCGGCCATCATGGTCATCGAGGACACCAGCACCCACACCTGGCCAGGATCGTGGGAGACCTGGAGGTTGACGAACGGGGTGGCGCCGTCGAAGCGCACCACGGTGCCGTCGTCGAGCCTCGCCTCCTGCCCGACGTTGAGGTTGACCCGCTTGAGCTTGGTCAGCCGCTTCTGCTCGATGAGCCGGTGGTCGAGGTTGAACAGCGACTGCGGCCGGCCGGTGTCCAGCCCGGCGTCGCCGCGGTAGATGTCGATCGCGACCGCGGGGTCCTCCATGGCCGGGAACTTCGACGACAGCAGCTTGCCGTCCATCTGCTGGGTGGGTGCGAACAGTCCGGTGATCGCGATCTGATGCTCGCGCCGTTCATCGGCCGAATACATGCCGGCCGGCGGGTCGAAGCGCAGCGTGCCGGAGGACAGCAGGCTCTGGGGGTCGTCCGGCTGGAACTGGATGGTCTGGGTCCGCTGCTGGCCGTTCGGGAAGGTCACGGTGAAGGTGGGCGCGTAACCGTGGCCCTGCAGGTAGACCCGGTCGCCGCCGACCCGCAACGGATGGTTGACCTCCAACCGGTACGACTTCCAGGTTCCGGTCTGCAGATCCGCACCGGCCTGATAGTCGACATTCGAGGCGAACGAGGTGGCCTGCCCGGTCGGCAGGTATTGGGCCTGGAAGTCGTTGACCCGGATGCACATCGGGTACAGCCCGGTGCCGTCGACGCTGTTGCCGGCCCGGAACGAGTCGTAGGCCGCAGGCGATGCCGAGCAGAAGCCGGGTCCGCCGTTGGCGATGACGATGACGTTGCCCTCGTAGCCGAAAATCTTGCCGACCGCGACGGCCGCCAGCAGTCCCAGCAGCGAGAAGTGGAAGACGATATTGCCGAACTCGCGCAGATAGCCCTTCTCCGCGGAGATCTCGGTGACGTTGCCTTCGGTGCGGGTGACCTGCCGCCAGCCGCGCAACTGCCCGGAGATCCGGGCCGCGACGGCCTCAGGCGAACCGGCGAGGGTGGCTTCGGCGTACTTGGGCAACCGGCTCAGGTTGCGCGGGACCGGCACCGGGGTGGCACGCAGGCTGCGCAGGTGCTCGAGGATGCGCGGGGTCAGACAGCCCACCAGCGAGATGAACAGCAGCACATAGATGGCGGTGAACCAGAAACTGGAGAACACGTCGAACAGTTGCAGCCGGTCCAGCCACGGTCCGAGGGTCGGATGCTGGCCCAGGTACTGCTGGACCTTGGACTCGTTGAGGCTGCGCTGCGGTAGCAGCGCACCGGGGACTGCGCCGAGTGCCAGCAGGAACAGCAGCACCAGGGCGGTGCCCATCGAGGTCAACGCCCGCCACCCCTTCAGGGCGAGCAGGCGCAAACGCCCCACACGCCTCGGCGTGTCGGGGCCGTTTGCGTCTGCTCGCGGGGGGGCGGCGATGGTCATATCGGCAACCTCACGTCACTGACCAGTCCGTCGCGCACCAGCGAGACGAAGTCGTTCCACAGCCCGGTCACCAACGCTACCCCGACCGCGATCAGCAGGATTCCGCCGAACACCTGGATGGCCCGGGTGTGGCGGCGCAGCCAGCCGAATGCGCCGACCGCCCAACCGGATCCGAGCGCCAATAGGACGAATGGGATGCCCAGGCCGAGACAGTAGGCGACCACCAGGACCACCCCGCGGGCCACGCTCGCCCCGTCGGTGGCCGAGGCCACCGCGATCACACCGGTCAGCGTCGGTCCCAGGCACGGCGTCCAGCCCAGCGCGAAGACCGCTCCCAGCAGTGGGGCCCCGGCCAGTCCGGCCAGCATCCTCGGGGTGAACCGGGCCTGACGCTGCAGCACCGGAATGAAGCCGATGAACACCAGGCCCATGACGATGGTCACCACACCGCCGATACGTTGCAGCGCAAGCTGGTTGGTGATCAGCGTGGTGGTCATGCCCAGCACCGCGACGGTGCCGAGCACGAAGACGGCAGTGAATCCGGCGACGAACAGCGCTGCCGAACCCACCACCCGCCAACGCCGCGAGGCGGCCCCGGTGTCATCGACGCCGACGACGGTCGCCAGATAGGACAGGTAACCGGGCACCAACGGCACCACACACGGCGAGGCGAACGACACCAGGCCCGCGAGCACGCACAACCCCAGCGCCAGCAGGAGTGGGCCCGCCGCGGCGGTCTCGGCCAGACCGGTCACGACGTGCCCGGATTCGGTTCGGCGGCCAGGCGCTGCACCACCGGCAGCAGGTCCTGCACCAGCAGTTCGCGCAGGAACACCGCCGCCACCCGGTGTTCGCGGTCGAGGACCACCGTCGACGGGATGACCGTCGCGGGGTAGCGGCCCCCGAAGGCGATCATGGTGCGCATGGCCGGGTCGTAGATGGACGGGAAGGTGATCTTGCGGTCGGTGATGAAATCGCGGGGCGCTTGGATATCGTTGTCGCGGACGTCGATTCCCAGGAATGCCACACCCTCGTCGCGGGTGGCGTCATAGACCTTCTGCAACTCGGTGATCTCGGCGCGACACGGGCCGCACCATTGGCCCCAGACGTTGATCACCACCACCTTGCCGGCGAAATCGTCGAGGGAGATGGTGCGAGAGGTGTCCATCAGGTCGGGCCCGGACAGCGGCCCCGGCGTGCCGCGGGACGACGGCGGGTCGTAGGTGATGTCGGTCTTGCCACCGGGGGCCACGAACTCGAACGTGCCGCCCTGGGCGACGGCGTCGTCGCCGGTGGAGCATCCGGCGAGCAGGACCGCCGCCATCAGTGCCAGCAGCCACCTCACCGTCCGGCGAGCTCCGCGTATCCCCAGCCCACGTAGTCGGAGCCGTCGAAGTAGAACGACGTCACCGAGGCGAGGTTGCACATCCGCCTGGTGGGAAAGTGATGCAGGGGTTCGGAGTTCATCGCCCGTCGCAGGGTCTCGACCGGCAACTGATGGCTGACGCACACCGCTTCGTGGCCCTCGCCCTTGATCCGGGCTCGCTCGAGCGCACCCCGCATGCGCACCGCGATCTCGGTGTAGTGCTCACCCCAGGAGGGTGAGCGCGGGTTACGAAGGTGCCACCAGTTCCGCGGGTCGCGCAGCGCCCCGTCGCCCGGCGAGACCCGCTGACCCTGAAACACGTTGTGCGACTCGATGAGTGCCTCGTCGACGTCGACGGGCAGGCCGCGACCGGCAGCGATCGGCGCGGCGGTCTCCTGGGCCCGTTCCAACGGTGAGGCCACCACGTAGACGATGTCGCGCAGCGCCAGCCAGTCGGCGACGGCCCGCGCCTGGGCCTGACCACGCTCGGAGAGGTGGTAGTCGGGCAGTCGCCCGTAGAGAAGCCCCTCCGGGTTGTGCACCTCGCCGTGCCGCATAACGTGCACGATGGTGCGCTTCCGGGCGGTCATGCGGGTCGCGCTTCCGCGGCGGCGCGGGCCGCGGCCGGCAGTGCCGTCGCGATCCGGTCAAAGGCATCGTCGTCGAGAGCGGCTGAGACGAACCAGGTTTCGAAGGCACTCGGCGGGATGTAGACACCGGCGTCGAGCATGGCGTGGAAGAACGGCGGGAACCTGAAGGTCTCGCCGGCCCGGGCCGCCGCGAAGTCGTGCACCGGCGCCTCGGAGAAGAACACCGACAGGAAGTTGCCGGCCCGGGCGACCCGGTGGACCACACCGGCGGCGCTCAGCGCCTCTGTCAGCAGTCCGGCCAA
Organism: Actinobacteria bacterium casp-actino6; assembly: GCA_001510415.1. GTDB lineage: Bacteria > Actinomycetota > Actinomycetes > Mycobacteriales > Mycobacteriaceae > Mycobacterium. The sequence continues at coordinate 11,263 of LFFF01000048.1, forward strand.
CCGGTCGGCGTTGGAATTCAGCGCGGCGTACACCGCGGCATCGGCGTGCCGCAGGGTGGCCAGTCCGGCGGCGACCGCGACCGGGTTTCCCGACAACGTGCCGGCCTGATAGACCGGCCCGAGCGGTGCCAGTCTTTCCATCACGTCAGTCCGGCCGCCGAAAGCCGCAGCCGGGAGTCCGCCGCTCATCACCTTTCCGAAGGTGAACAGGTCGGCGTCGACGGGATCGATTCCATACCAACCGGATCGGCTGATCCGGAAGCCTGTCATCACCTCGTCAATGATGAGCAGGGCACCGTGCTCGGCAGTGATCCGGCGCAATGCCGCGTTGAAACCGGGCAGCGGGGCCACCGCCCCCATGTTGCCCGCTGCGGCCTCGGTGATGACGGCGGCGATGCCGTCGCCGAACCGGGCGAAGGACTCCTCGACAGCCGCAACGTCGTTGTAGGGCAACACGATGGTGTCGGCTGCGGTGGCCCCGGTGACCCCGGGCGAGGATGGCAGGCCGAGGGTTGCCACCCCGGAGCCGGCATCGGCCAGCAGCGCGTCGACATGACCGTGGTAGCAGCCGGAGAACTTGATCACCTTGGAGCGGCCGGTGAATCCCCGGGCCAGTCGCACGGCACTCATGGTGGCCTCGGTGCCGGAGTTCACCAGCCGGACCCGTTGCACCGGTTTGACCCGCGCGATGATCTCGGCCGCCAGTTCGGTCTCGCCGGGCGTCGGTGCGCCGAACGACAGTCCATCGGCCGCCGCCCGTTGTACCGCCTCGACGACGGCCGGGTGGGCATGGCCGAGGATCATCGGGCCCCAGGAGCAGACCAGATCGACGAAGGTGTTGCCGTCGGCGTCGGTCAGCCGGCATCCGCGCGCCGAGGTGATGTAGCGCGGTGTGCCGCCGACGGAGTTGAAGGCTCGCACCGGTGAGTTCACCCCACCGGGGATCACCGCACAAGCGTCGGCGAACAGTCTGGCCGAGGCGGTTGGGGGGGCCACCTGTTCGGTGCTGCTCATGGTTACCAGTGTTGCAGCCCGGCCGGTCGGCCGTTAGTTAGCGTACCCTTACTTAGTTGCCCTTCGTTTCCGGCCGCGCCTCGATGCCGTTTGGGTCAGCGGGCACCGCCCTGGCGGCCGTTGCCGACGGTGACGCGTGGGGTTGCGCCATTTCCGGCCGGTCCGGCGCTGACGGTTCCGAGACGGCTCGGGGTCGGCACGGCCACTCTCGGCGGGGAAGGCGGCTCCGGCACCGTCACAGCAACGATATTTCCGGCCGGCCCCGGCGCGACGCCGCCACCGGCGCCGGGGTTTCGGATGGTCGAGTCACCTGAGCCGGCGTTGCCGCCAGCCCGATTGCCCACCATGGGAGCGGTGCCGTACGACCGGGCCGGGCCGGTCATCGACGGTAGGTTGACCGGCGGAACGCCGGTGGCGTATGCGGTGGCCCAACCGAGCACGTTCAGGGTGTAGGCCATCGAGTTGTTGTAGCGCAACACGGCGGTGACCAACTGCGACCGATCGCGCAGGTTCAGTGCGCCGTCGCATAGATAGCGGGCCGCAGCCAAGCTGGCGTCGAACAGATTCTGGGGGTCGGCCCGGCCGTCGCCATCGGCGTCGGCGGTGTAGATCCGCCAGGTGGCCGGAAGGAACTGCATGGGGCCCATCGCGCGGGCGTAGACGGTGCGACCGCCGGAATGACCCTCGACGATGACCTCGTTGCCGGGCAGCGTGCCGTCCAGAGCCGGACCGTGAATCGGTTCGACCGCGTTGCCGCTCGGGTCCGTGGCGCCGCCGAAGGCATGCGTCGACTCGACGTACCCGATCCCGGCCAGCAGGTTCCAACTCACTCCACAACCAGGGGTGGAGGCGGCCATCAGACGCTCCGCGTGGATGTAGGCCTTCAGCGCCACCGGCGGGATCTTCAGTGGGCCGGGCGAACTCACACTGGCCGGTGGCGGTGTACCGACGACGGGCGCCGCCATCTCGACGAGTCCGGGCGGTCTGGCCAGCCGGTGGCCGTCGCGGTCGGTGATCTGCGGCGGCACCGAAGCCAACGCGACCAGCGCCGGGCCGCGGGTCGTCGATTGAGCTGTCACGATCGGAGTCGGCGGGACCGTCAACGCGCAGACCAGGAACAACCGCGTGAAAACCCGCCCCCGCCCGATGGCCTGCCGGGCTCGTGAGCCTCCCCGCATGGGTCTTCGACACCGTCCTTGTTCGCCCGCCGACCTGGTTCGTGCACCGTCCGCGGTCTTTTCGGAACCGGAATCCACGCCGACCCGTCCAGTGACTCACGTCACGATAGACCGTCTCGATCCGGACCGTCTCGGTACAGACACAGCCGTCCCGGGATATCAGGATCACGGCAACCCAGGTGAGGCAGCCCGGACCCGCAGCTCCTCGGGCAGGCTGGGCAGGAAGTGCCGGGTGGCGAAGGCCCGGATATCGTCGGCGGTGTCAAGCGGGTCGGCAGTCGGGAGGAGCAGCGCCATCATTGCGTAGCGCCAGGTCGTATCGGCCAGTTCGCTGACCGCCCGCGGACCGATCCGGTCGGCGAAACCGGGCGGGAAGACAGCCTGCAAGGCCTGCTCGATTCGGGTGACCGCGGCCCGATAGTGCCGGCGGGCGAGGTCGAGAGTCAACGCGGGCTCGTCGGTGATCATCCGGTTGAGCACCCGGTGCCGACGGCTGCGCAGGATGGCTGAGGTGAACGCCTCGACATAGTAATTCGATTGCGGACGAGCTTCGTTGAGCTCATCGGCGATATCGGCGAACAGCCGGGCGTTCTCGCGGTCCATCACCGCGGCGACAAGCTCCTCGCGGTTGGCGAACCGCCGGTAGATGGTGGTGCGACTCACCCCGGCGCGGCGCGCGACGTCCTCCAGCGAGACCCGCCGGATGCCATGCCGATCAAACTCGACGAGCGCGGCGTCGAGGATGGCCTCGGCGGCCGCATCAGGCATACCGGGCGAAACCCTCCCGGGCGTAGGGCACGTAGCGGTATTTCATCGGAACCCGCTCCCACAGCCAATTGACCGCACGGGTCCGGCACAGCGCAGCGAAGCGCTGATACCGGCGCTCCCGGCGGTCGTCCCAGGGCAGGCCGAGGATCTCGCGGGTACGCGGCGGCATCCCCCCGGTGGTGAGGAAGGCCGCCAGCGGGTTGAACACCGGTGCGATGAGTCTCCACACCAGCGGCGAGACGCCCTTGGGCCGGGGGAAGCCCTTGGTGACGTACCCGACGCCGTACTGGGCACTGCGGTGCGCGACGAGCACGTCGTTGATCATGTGATCCCAGTACCGCTCGAAGGCGGCGTAGTCGGCAGGCATCGGCCGGTCGCTGACGCCGTAGCGGCGGTACCAGGTCTTGGATTCGGCATACATCTGCTGCTTCTCGGCACGGGAGAGCCGCTTGACGAAGGTATCGGTGAAGTACAGCACCTGGTCGAAGAAGGTGGCGTGCGCCCAGAAGTAGGTCTCGGGATCGAGAGCGTGGTAGCGGCCGCCGCCGAACTCGGCCGGCAGATCACCCTTGATGTTGGTGTGGAACTCGCGCACCCTGGGGCCGGCGTTATCCTCGTCGCTGCCGTAGACGGTCCGGTAGATCGGCGGCAGCGAGCGCCGGATCCGGGCTGCGGTGTCGGCGAAGAACACCGAGTGGTCGACGACGCCCTGACCGAGCGCGGCGAGCATGTTCTGCAGCACTGCCGGACGCGGGCCGATCAGCGCGATGCGACGGTCGCCGAAGTACTTCCACACCAGGGAGTCCGGGCCCAGCGGCAGGGCGTCGGGGGTGGTGGTGCCGGGGCGGTTGGGGGTCTGGGCGAGCTCGGTCACGCGCAACAGTGTTACAGATTTCGCACTTTGTACCAAGCCTAGCGGAACCGCTTGAGCCGCAGGCTGTTTGTCACCACCAGAACCGAGGACACCGCCATCGCGGCACCGGCGATCATCGGGTTCAGCAGCCCCAGCGCAGCCAGTGGAATCGCGGCGGCGTTGTACCCGAAGGCCCAGAAGAGGTTCTGCTTGATGGTTCGCAGGGTCCGCGAGGACAGCCGCAGCGCGGTCGGGACGGTCCGCAGATCACCACGCACCAGGGTGATGTCGCCGGCTTCGATCGCGGCATCGGTTCCGGTGCCCATCGCCATCCCGATATCGGCGGTGGCGAGCGCCACCGAATCGTTGACCCCGTCGCCGACCATCGCGACCCGATGGCCGCCGGACCGCAGGGCGGCCACAGCATCGGCCTTCTCCGCCGGCAGCACCCCGGCGATGACGTCCTCGGCGGCGATACCCACCTCGGTGGCCACCCGGTCCGCGACCGCTCGGTTGTCGCCGGTGAGCAGGATCGGGGTGATGCCCATGGCCTTCAGTTCGGCGATCGCGGCAGCACTGGTCGGCTTGACGGCATCGACCAGCCGGATCAGCCCATGCTCACGGCCGTCCCAGCTCACCGCCACGCTGGTACGCCCGTCGCTGTCCTGCGCACGCGCCACCCGGACTGCCACTCCGTCGACCGTGCCGTGCACCCCGGTGCCGGGTTCGTTGACGAAATCGGTGACCGCCGGGATGTCCAACCCGCGCCCGCGGGCGGCATCGACGATCGCCGCCGCCACCGGATGCTCGGAGGCCGACTCCACCGCGGCCGCCCGTGCCAGCACGGTGTCGGCGTCCTCTGCAGCCTCCACGCCCGCGACGCTCATTGCGCCGGTCGTCACGGTGCCGGTCTTGTCCAGCACGACGGTGTCGATTCCGCGGACGGTTTCCAGCACCCGGGGTTCCTTGATCAGCACGCCGAGTTGAGCCCCCCGCCCGGTGCCGACCAGGATGGCCGTCGGCGTGGCCAGGCCCAGCGCGCACGGGCAGGCGATGATCAGCACCGCGACGGCGGCGGTGAAGGCCGCCGCGACCGAGTGCCCGGTGAGCAGCCAGGCCGCCAGCGTGACCGCCGCGATCACCAGGACCGTGGGGACGAACACCGCCGAGACCCGGTCGGCGAGTCGCTGGATCGAGGCCTTTCCGCCCTGTGCGTCGGCCACCATCCTTGCCATCCGGGCAAGCTGGGTGTCGGCACCGACCTTGCCGGCCCGAACCAGGATCCGGCCGTAGGTATTGACCGCGCCGCCGAGCACGGCGTCACCGGCACGCACATCGGCAGGCACCGACTCGCCGGTCATCGCCGAGGTGTCCAGTGCGGAGACACCCTCCAGTACCACCCCGTCGGTAGCCACCCGCTCCCCCGGGCGCACCACGATGACATCGCCCACCGCGAGCGCGTCGGCCGGGATCCGGACCTCCTCGCCGTCGCGGAGCACGGTGGCGTCCTTGGCGCCGAGCGAGAGCAGGGCCCGCAGCGCCGAACCGGCAGACCGCTTGGCCCGGGCCTCGGCGAACCGGCCGGCCAGCAAGAACACCGTCACAGCGGCGGCCACCTCGAAGTACACGTGACCCGCGACGCCGGAGACCACCACGACCGTCGACCACAGATAGGCGGCCAGCGTTCCGATGGACACCAGGGTGTCCATGGTCGAGGATCCGTGCCGGGCGCTGTTCAGTGCGGCCTTGTGGAACGGGTACCCGCCCCAGACCACGATCGGCGTGGTCAGGGCGAGCACCCACCACTGCCATCCCGGAAACTGCCAGGCCATCACCATCGACAGCAGCAGAACCGGGACGGCCAATACCGTCGAACCGATCAGCCGGGACCGCAACTGCCCCTCCGGCAGGTCATGGCCCATGTGGTCCTGGTGCCCACCATGCCCGGTGTGGTCGATGACCGCGGCGTGGTAACCGGTGGACTCCACCGCCCGCAGGAGATCCTCTGACGTGATCTCCGGGTCGTGCTCGACATGGGCCTGCTCGACCGCGAAATTCACCGATGCCGCCACACCGTCGAGCTTGTTGAGGCTGCTCTCGACCTTGGCCGCGCAGGACGCGCAACTCATCCCGGTCAGCCTCAGGTCGGTCGTGGTCATGACCCCGATCATACCCCTAGGGGGTATGGGTAGCAAGGGCGCTCCGGCGACGGCGCAGACCGGCCACCCCCAGCACCAACAGCACACCGGCGAGGGTCGCCAGCAGCCACGCGAGCATCATCAACGGCGGGTCGTACGCCACCGAGACGGTAGCCGGCTGACCGTCGATGATCGGCGGCACGTCGACCAGACTGCGAACTCCCGACCAGGACAGCCCAGCACCGGCCGCAGCCACGAGCGCGAGCACCAGGTACACCCGGTACCTCAACGCGACTCCACCAGCCGGCTCAGCGCCGCCCGAAGACCCTCGTGATCGCGCGCCCAAGCCTGGGCGTAGCTACCGCCGGCAAGCTTGACCCCCACCGGTTTACGTCCCC
>LFFF01000049.1 GCA_001510415.1 Actinobacteria bacterium casp-actino6
TCTCGCACCTGCAGTACACCTCCGGATCGACCCGCCCGCCGATCGGGGTGGAGATCACCCACCGCGCCGTCGGAACGAACCTGGTGCAGATGATCTTCGCCATCGACCTGCTGAACCGGAACACCCACGGCGTCAGCTGGTTACCCCTCTACCACGACATGGGGCTGTCGATGATCGGCTTCCCCGCGACCTACGGCGGGCACTCCACGCTGATGTCGCCCACCGCATTCGTCCGCCGTCCGCAGCGCTGGATCAAGGCCTTGTCGGACGGGTCGCGGGTAGGCCGGGTGGTCACCGCCGCCCCCAACTTCGCCTACGAGTGGACGGCCCAGCGCGGTCGGCCACAGCCTGGCGAGGATATCGATCTGAGCAATGTCGTGATGATCATCGGCTCCGAACCGGTCAGCATGGACGCCATCGAGTCCTTCACCGAAGTCTTTGCCCCGCATGGCCTTCCGTCCACCGCGATCAAACCCTCCTACGGGATCGCCGAAGCCACCCTGATGGTGGCCACCATCGCCCCGGACGCGGTGCCCGCGGCCTCCTATTTCGACGCCGAGCGCCTCGCGGCCGGCGAGGCGGTCCGAGTCGACCCCGCGGCGCTGAGCGCAGTCGCCCATGTGACGTGCGGACAGGCGGCCCGCAGCCTGTGGGTGGTGATCGTGGACCCGGAGACCGGCGAGGAGATCCCCGACGGAATGGTGGGGGAAATTTGGTTGCACGGCACCAATGTGGGCCGGGGCTATTGGAATCGACCGGAGCAGACCCGCAGAATCTTCGGTGCCCGGCTGGCGTCCCGATTACCCGCCGGAAGCCGAGCCGAGGGAGTCCCGGCGGATGCCGACTGGCTGCGGACCACCGACTTGGGCATGTTCGTCGACGGCGACCTCTACGTGACCGGCCGCATCGTCGACCTGATAACCGTGCAGGACCGCCACTTCTACCCGCAGGACATCGAGGCCACCACGGCCGAGGCCTCACCGCTGGTGCGCCGCGGCTATGTGACCGCCTTCACCGCACCGGATCTGGTGATCGTCGCCGAGCGCGCCCCCGGCACAACCAAATCCGACCCCACGCCGGCCGTCCAAGCGATCCGCAGTGCGGTCGCACGGCGGCACGGTCTGACCGCCGCGGATGTCGTGCTGCTGCCGGCCGGCGGCATCCCGCGTACCACCAGCGGCAAACTGGCCCGCCGGGCCTGCCGGGCGGAGTATCTGGACGGATCCCTCAAGGCGAAGGTGAGATAGACGATGCGCAACCCACTGGTCAACGCCTACCGCCGTACTGGAGCCGATATCCCGTTCGGTAACCCACTGCCCTCGCACGGAACCGAGATGGAGGGCTGGTTCTGGCGGGTCTCCGACGAGGCCAGCGGCCGTGTGCTGATCGCGCTGTGCAGCGTGAACCGGCATCCGGACGGCGACTGGTCGACCACGGCGGTCGGTGTACACCCGGGAGGGGTGGTGCGCTCGGCCGCGTTGTCCGGGGCGCGGGCGGAGGATGCGCCGTTTCGGGTCACCGCGGGCGACCACGCCGGCACCTTCACCGTGGGTGCCGACCGGGTCCGGTTCGAGCTCGGGGACCTGACATTGAGCATGGAGTTCGCCGACCGGGTGTTGTGGCCCAAGGCCTTCGGTGGTGGCGGCATGTTCTCGGCGATCCCATGCCTCAATCAGTACTGGCACCCGTACTACCTCGGTGGGCGGGCCAGCGGGACGGTGGCATATGCGGGGGACAGTTGGACCTTCGAGAACGCCAAGCTCTACGCCGAGCGCAACTGGGGGGCCGGCTTTCCGCTGCGCTGGTGGTGGGGTCAGGCACACGACTTCGGCGATGCCGACGTCTGTGTCGCGTTCTCCGGCGGCCTGCTATCGCTGGGCCCGATCGCGCGCGATGTCAACGGTGTGGTGATCCGAGTCGGCACGAAGGTGATCCGGATGACCCCGCCACTGCTGGTTCGCTCACGCGTCGGGGACAACCAGTGGTCTATCCGCGGACGCTCGCCGCGGTACGAGATCGAGTTGGAAGGCGACGGTCGGCACCTGCCGCCCCATGTGCTGCCGGTGCCGTTGCCCGGCGAGCGGCGCAATATCGACACCGACTTCGAGCATCTCGGCGGCCGGTTGCACTGCATCGTCCGGGAATCCGGCAGGGTGCTCTTCGAGGGAACGTCGGAATTGGCTGCCCTGGAGGTCGGCAGCCGACCCGCGTAGCCCTGCACCAGGCACTTCAGCGCGGCTACGCGCCGGGATAGCCGGCTCTTTCGTCGATTCAGCTTGTATCGACAGTCCGACCTGTGTTTGATGGATCTAAATCTCGATTAAATCTCGATTGAATCTCGGGATTTAGCGTGATTTAGAACGTCGAACCACATGGGCGTAGGGCTGGCCGTGGGACGAGGGCAGCACTCACAGGCAACCGGCGTCGGCGGCGCGTTGGCGGTGACACTGGGAATCGGCGCCGCACTGGCGGCAAGCACCGCCATCGCTCATGCCGAAACACCGGATGCCGGAAAGCCCGCGACCACAGAGACATCGACATCCGCCGGACCCGGGACCGAACGGAGCACCGCCGACCGAACCCGATCCCCGGGGCCGCGCCGAAACCTCGCCAATCCCGCCGCGACGACACGGGGCAAAACCGACACCTCGGCGCGGGTCCCGCTGTCCAGGGCCCGAGGGCCGGGTCCCACCATTCCGGCCGTCCCCGCCGGCCCGAACCGGAACGAACCGGTCATCGCGACGACTCCCAGCAGTCCGGCCGTCATCCCCGCCGCGGCTGCTGCCATACCGGCCGGTACCGCGATCAGCACCGCGCTGGCGCCGCGACCGCCGGTGAATATCTTTGCAGCACAGCCGGTTAGCAGTGTCGTCGCGCTGCCCAGCGCCGCACTGGCCACCGTGTCGGGTATTTCCGCCGCCCTTCCGCCGGCCGCGCCGGCAAAGCTGCCGTTCACCCTCGCCGGGATGCTGACCTGCATCGGGCGCGCAATCGAGTCGGCGTTCTCGCGGATGCTGCCGGTGAGCCAAACAGCGGTGCCACAGACAATCACAACAACCAACACCGCCTTCAACAACACCGCCGTCAACAACACCGCCGCGCCTTTCTTCCAGCAGGCCGATTGGCTGTGGACGCCGATCGCGGCCACCCCGTCCCTGGCCGCCGAGAGTGCGACCTGGGTGTCCTACCTGTCTGCCCCGGGCGCCCAGCGGGTGGCCAATCTGTACAACTACGGGGTCACCCTGGTGTCTGCCTCGGCGATCACCCCCAGCACGCCGCGCTATGACGTGGGGTTCACCAAGGCCTGGGGTGCCGATCCGTTCGGGTCCTACACGGTTGCGCTGCCGCGCGGGACCCGGGTTCCGCCGGGTTCGGATAGCCAAATCGCGGTGCTGGATCCGGTCACCGGCCAGGCCTTCGGGATCTGGCAGGCCAAATACACCAGCGCCACCGACACCTGGACCGGTTCCTGGGGCGGGCGGACCGCGCTCAACGGTAACGGGATCGATCAGACAGGTTCGGCGACCGCGACCGGCATCTCCCGGGCCGCCGGTGTGGTGACCGCCGCGGAGTTCGATACCGCGGTCGCGGCCAACACCGGTCTGGGCCACGCCCTGGTGTTTTCCACCGATATCGCCGGTCCTGGGTTCGTCGGGCCGGCGATCAAGTCCGACGGCGCCAACATCGCCGGTGTCGCGCCCCCGATCCCCGAGGGTTACCGCATCCAACTCGACCCCGCGATCGATGTCGACGCCATCCCCGGCATCACCGCCGGAGAGAAGGTGATCGCCAAAACCCTGCAGACCCACGGTGCCTACGTCGTCGACCAGGGCTCAGCCCGGATGGCCTTCACCTTTGAAACGCTGCCCGAGGCCACCTCCACCAACCCGGGAGCGGTCTACACCAACGCCGGATTCGCCTGGGACTACTACGACATGAACCACATCCCCTGGTCCCAACTGCGCGTCATCGCCGCCTGACCGGCGTTCGTCAGAGTTCGATCGCCCCGCCCGCCAAAAGATCGACAGCCGCCGGGACGCACGCGTTCGGGCCCGGTGGTGTCACGCTGCCGGTCGTCGAATCGGTGCCGTCTTGCCACAGCAAGAACTACCTTCCGTCTTAGGCGCTTGAACTCAGCACCGGAGGTTTCTCATGACCGCAGACAACACGGGCTTCCGGTGTTCACCAAGGCCGAGCCGATCATCTTCGCGGTCGTCGCGGCGTCGGCAGTGCTGGCCGTCTTGCTGATCGCCAACGGGGAACTGGCAATCGGTCGACGCCTGCTGCCATCACCAGAAGGGAAAGACAGTGGCTATGGCTGACGAGGAACCCCGGGTCGGGGTGTGGTCGGAGATCGGCACGCTGCGGCGGGTGCTGGTGTGCGCGCCGGGGCTGGCCCACGAGCGGCTGACCCCGGATTCGGCCGCGGAGTTGCTTTATGACGATGTGCTGTGGGTGCAGCAGGCCCGCCGGGACCACTTCGACTTCGTGACCAAGATGGCGGACCGCGGGGTCGAGGTGCTCGACTTCGGCGATTTGCTGACCGATGTCGTCGGCGATCCCGACGCACGCCGGTGGCTGCTGGACCGCAAGATCACAGCCTCGCAGGTCGGCGCCGGCATCGCCAAGGAGGTCCGGCCCTGGCTCGATGAGATGCCAGCGGCCAACCTCGCCGAACGGCTGATCGGCGGCATCCCGTTTCATGAGGTACCCGACGAGGTGGCCGGTCCGTTTACCACCGCCTTCGGCGAGATCAGCCACACCGGCTTCGTCATCAAGCCGCTGCCCAACACCCAGTTCATCCGGGACAACTCATCGTGGGTCTTCAACGGCGTCACGCTGAACCCGATGTACTGGTCGGCCCGCCGGCAGGAGACGCTGCTGGCCACCGCGGTGTACAAGTTCCACCCGGCCTTCGCCGGCGAGGACTACCAGGTATGGCTCGGCGACCCCGACGGTCAGCCGCACGACTACGGCGCAATGACGCTGGAGGGCGGCGATGTCATGCCGATCGGCAAAGGCACCGTGCTCATCGGCATGGGGGAGCGGTCCTCCCGACAGGCCATCGTGAAGGTGGCTCAAAACCTCTTCGAAGCCGAAGCGGCAGAGCGGGTCATCATCGCCGGACTTCCCAGGAGCCGGGCCGCGATGCATCTGGACACGGTGTTCACCTTCTGCGACCGCGATGTGCTGACGGCCTATGCCCCCGTGATCGACGACGTCAGGCCGGTCTCCCTGCGGCCCGATCCGAAGGCACCGGCCGGTCTGAGCGTCGAGATGGAAAGCAAAAGCCTGGTGGACGTGGTCGGCAACGCCCTCGGGGTGAAGTTCCGCGTGGTCCATACCGCCGGCGACATCTACGGGGTGCAGCGCGAGCAGTGGAACGACGCCAACAACGTCGTGGCGGTGGAACCGGGGGTGGTCATCGGCTACGACCGAAACACCCTGACCAATACCGCCCTGCGCAAAGCCGGAATCGAAGTCATCACCATCGATGCCAGCGAACTGGGCCGCGGCCGTGGCGGCGGTCGCTGTATGACCTGCCCCATCCTGCGCGATCCGGCCTACTGACAACTCAACCATTCAGGAGAAGACTCATGCCGTTCAACCTGCAGAACCGCAACCTGCTCAGCCTGGTCCACCACAGCGAGCGCGACCTGATCTACCTGTTGGACCTGGCGCGGGATCTCAAGCGGGCCAAGTACTCCGGCGCTCACCGGAACAGCCTCAAGGGTAAGAACATCGCGCTGATCTTCGAGAAGACCTCCACCAGAACCCGATGCGCGTTCGAGGTCGCCGCCTATGACGAGGGCGCGCATGTCACCTACATCGACCCGTCCTCGTCACAGATCGGGCACAAGGAGTCGATGAAGGACACCGCCAGGGTTCTGGGCCGGATGTACGACGCGATCGAGTACCGCGGGGCCGGGCAGGAGATCGTCGACGAACTCGCGAAATATGCCGGTGTCCCGGTGTTCAACGGCCTCACCGACGAGTACCACCCGACCCAGATGCTGGCCGACGTGCTGACCATGGCCGAGCACTGTTCCAAACCACTGCACGAGATCTCCTACGTTTTCGTCGGCGACGGCCGCAACAACATGGGCAACTCGCTGCTGCTGGTCGGGTCGAAACTGGGCATGGACGTCCGGATCCTCGCGCCCACGGAACTGCAGCCCACCGAGGATCTGGTTGCGATGTGCGAAGGGTTCGCCGAGCAGTCCGGCGCGCGGATCACGATTACCGACGATGTCGCGAAGGCGGTCGAGGGAGTGGACTTCATCCACACCGACGTCTGGGTGTCGATGGGGGAGCCGATCGAGTCCTGGGGCGATCGCATCACCTTGCTGATGCCCTATCAGGTGAATGCCAAACTCGTAGCCGCAGCGAATAATCCGCGGGTCCGATTCATGCACTGCCTGCCCGCGTTCCACAATTCAGAGACCAAGGTCGGCGCCCAGATCGCCGCACAGTACCCCGACCTGAAAAACGGTATCGAGGTCACCGACGAGGTGTTCGAAAGTCCGATCAACATCTGCTTCGATCAGGCCGAGAACCGGATGCACACCATCAAAGCCGTCCTGGTCTCCTCACTCGCATGAGGATCGTCATAGCTCTGGGCGGCAACGCGCTACTGCAGCGCGGTGAGCCGATGACCGCCGAGAACCAACGGGCCAACATCAGGCTGGCCGCCGAACGCATCGCCCTCGTGACACCGGGCAACGAGATCGTCATCGCCCACGGCAACGGCCCCCAGGTCGGCCTGTTGGCGCTGCAGGATGCCGCCTGCACTCCCGTCGACCCGTATCCGCTCGATGTGCTGGACGCGGAGACCGAGGCGATGATCGGCTATGTCATAGAGCAGGAACTGGGTAATCTACTGCCGGTCGAGCAGCCCTTCGCCACCCTGCTGACGATGATCGAGGTCGATCCAGAGGACCCGGCGTTCGGCAACCCGACCAAGCCGATCGGTCCCAGCTACGACAGGGATGTCGCCGAACGCCTGGCCGCCGACAAAGGCTGGGCGATCGCTGCCGACGGGGACAAGTACCGTCGGGTGGTTCCCAGCCCGAAGCCGAGGCGGATCTTCGAGATTCGCCCGATCCGCACCCTGGTCGAGCAGGGTTGCATCGTGATCTGCGCGGGCGGGGGAGGGATCCCGACGATGTACGGCACGGACGGCACACTGCGGGGTGTCGAGGCGGTCATCGACAAGGACCTCGCGGCCGCACTGCTGGCCGAGGAACTCGACGCCGACCTGCTGGTGATCGCCACCGACGTCGACGCCGTCTACACCGACTGGGGCACCCCCGAGCAGGCCAGGCTCTCGGCGGTGACGGTCGACGAGGTCATCGGGATGAACCTGCCGGCCGGATCAATGGGCCCGAAGGTCGCCGCCGCATGCGGGTTCGCCACCGCAACCGACAATGAGGCCGTCATCGGCTCGCTGGGCGATATCGACCGGATCGTCACCGGAACCGCCGGAACGCGGGTGCGCGCTTAGCCACGGCAACGCCGGATCCGGGGTTAGTGTCGAGGCATCTCGCGGCGTTCTCAGGAGGATTCGTGGTTCATTCTTCTCCCTCAACCGAACGGGCCGACCTGAGCTATCTCCCGGGCCTGCGCGCCTATCTGGATTCCCTGGATGCCTCCGAACGGGCGCAGGCGGAATCCCGGCTCGCCTCGATGGCTGCCACCGACCTGCGCAGCCTCGGCGCAAGCGAGGCACAGCACACTGAGTACGACTATGCCGTCGAGTCGATCGAGGGGAAGATCCCCGAGGATCTGGCCGGCACCTTGTTCCGAAACGGACCCGGTCGCTGGGAGGACCACACCGGCCGCCCCCTGCACCATCTGTTCGACGGTGACGGCATGATCTCGGCCTTCACCATCGAGTCCGGCACCGTCCGCTACCGCAACCGGTACGTGCGCACCCAGCATTTCCAGGGCACCAGCGGGACCCGGCACCTGGGTACCGAGGCGACCGGGGGATGGCTGGCCAATATCGGCCGGCTGCCACCGAATCTGGCCAACACCAACGTGGTCGAGCACGCCGGTCACCTCTACGCGCTCTGGGAGGGCGGTCCACCCCATGAGGTCGATCCCGACACCTTGGAAACCCTCGGCATGCGGCGATTTCGGGGCGAGTTGCGCTGGCTCGGTTCATATTCCGCGCACCCGTGCTTGTGCCCGAGCAGCGGCGACATGTTCAACTTCGGGGTCGAGTTCGTTCCGACCCCGCACCTGCGGGTGTACCGGACAGACCGGCGCGGAAAGCTCAGGCACTATCGTTCGGTATCACTGCCGTACGTGGCGATGGTTCACGACTTCGCCATCACCGAGCGGTATCTGGTGTTCATGGTCTCACCGATCATCCCGGACGGAATTCCGATCGCGCTGGGGCTCAGGTCATTCGGCGACGGGATGCGGTACCGTCCTGATCGCGGCAGTGCGTTCATCCTGATTCCCAGGGACGGCGGCGAGATCCGCAGGATCGAGCACGATGCGGTCCTGCAGTTCCACCTCAGCAACGCCTACGACGACCGCGGTGACATCATCGTCGACGTCATCACCTACGACGATGACGCATTACTGCAGTGCATCGCGAAGTTCCGGACCAGCCCGATGGACGCGGTGTCCTCGGAGTTCACCCGATTCCGCATCACCGCCGGCGGGCGGGTCACTCGCGAACAACTCAGTGACCGCACCTGCGAGTTCCCCCGTCACCATCCCGACCGGGAAGGCCGGCCGCACCGGTACGCCTATGTCAACACCAAGGAGAACCTCGGCACGCTGTATGACGGGATCACCAAACTCGATCTCGCCGACAACACCGAAACCTGTTACGTGGCTCAGACTCCCGGGAACAGCTTCTGCGAGCCGGTGTTCGCGCCCAGGCCGGGTGCGACCGATGAAGATGACGGCTGGCTGCTGTCCGTCGAATACCAGGCCGAGCAGCACAGCTCACGATTGGTGATTCTCGACGCGAAGGACCCCGAGCGCGGACCGATCGCGACGGCTCAACTGACCCAGCACGTACCGCAGGGGTTCCACGGCAGCTTCTCCCCGGCCGCGTCGACCTGAATCGGAACCCGATTGACTACGAGGCGCCGAGGATTTTGATCGCGAAGACCAGTGAATCACCCGGCTCGATTCCGGCCCTGGGCTGACCCTTGGGGTAGCCGTCGGCCGAGACCATCGCGACGGCCACCGTGGACCCGACCGTCTGGCCCGCGATGGCCTTCTGGAAGCCGGGCACCACACCGTCGAGGGGGAAGTCGACCGGCTCGCCCCGCTGGTAGCTGCTGTCGAAAACGTTCCCATCGCGTCCGTTGACACCCATGTAGCAGACCGACACTGTCGCCGTCGGAGCGACGACCGAGCCGTCACCGGCGGTCAGCGTCTTGACCTCGGTCTCGGTCACGGTGAACGGAGCCTCCACCGTCACGACCGGTGCGGCCACGTCGGTCGATCCGGTCACCGAGACACTGCCGGTGGCACCGGGAAGGGTCCACTCAGGCGTGCCGCCACTTGCCGGAGCGGCCGTCGGGCAGCCATTGTCGGCGGATTTGGCCACTGAGGATGCGACCGATGGCGCGTCCGCCGCGGTGTCGGTCGTGGAGCCGCAGGCGGACAGTGTCATGGACAGCGACGCCGCGCAGGCAAGAAGAACAAGAGAGGATGGCATCCGGGAAAAGTTCACGGCCGCCACGCTACAGCCGCCGGACGCTAACCCGGCCGTTGGCCCGGGGAGTGTCGGTTTCAGGATTCCAGCCGGGCCCGGACGCTGTCCAAGCGCCGCCGAAGTTCCTCTTCGTCGATGACGCCACGGGCCAGCAGCGAGTGCGCCAACGCCACCAATTGGTTCTCCGGGTAGGGGAGGCTCGGATAGCGAGTTGCCGACAACTCGTCCTCCTCGTCGCGGCGCTCCTTGAAGGTGAAGTCGAGCCGATCGTCGGTGGCACAGGATCGGTCCAGGACATCGCAGAGTCCGTCGAGGCTTGTCTTCCACGGCGGCAGCGGATTTTCGACGCCGTACTTGGCGGCCATAATCGGCCAGGTCTGGTTGCGCTCCGCGATCTCCTCGAGGATGACGAATTCCTCGTCCCCGCTCGTCAGTGCGTTCTCCACAGCGCTCACCCGACGATCGGCCGAACGGCCGGGATGGTCTTCGTGGTGACGTTGGCGGTCACTCCGGGCTTGGGCAGGGCGACCCCGATCAGGCTGTCGCGGGTGATGATCTCGGCGAGTTGGTCCTCAGTCCAGCCCTCGGTGCCCTCCGGGCGCATCGGCATCACCATGAAGCGGTGCTTCTGGTTCGAATCCTGCACCCGGACCTCAACGTGGTCGGGCAACTCCAGGCCGAACTCGGCGAGCACCGGTCGCGGCCACCGGACCATCCGGCGCCGGTAGTTGGGGGTGCGGTACCACTCGGGGGAGTTACCGAGGATGGGTCGGGGGTAGCAGGAACACAGTGCACACACGATCACGTGGTGCACGGTGGGGGTGTCTTCGAGGATCTTGAATGCGGCGAAGTCACTGGGAGTGCCGAAGCCGGTGGGGTCCAGCCAGTCGACCCCGACCTCCTTGCTGGCGGCCATCGGGTCGGCCAGTGCGAGTTGTTTGAACTCCGGATCCAGCCAAGCCCGGGCCACCAGTCGGGCCGCCGGCGTGGGGCCGATCTGCTCGGCGTACTCGGTCAGGACGCGATGCTGTTCGGCGGTGAACAGGCCCTTCTCGATGCACAATTCGCGCAGGGCGATTTCGAGAACCTCGAAGTCGGTGATCTCATCGACCATCGGCTTAACGGTGCGCGCGTGATCATGTCCGTGATCATGTCCGTGGTCAGACATCGGTCGTGTGAATTCCTCTCGGGCAGAACGGAAAGGGGAGAACAGGCAGGGGTCAATCAACCCGTTGTAGCCAGCGTTCAGGGATTTCGGTCTGCAGGGCGTCGTTCTCGTGGCCGGCGTAGCAGTCCCAGAGGTCGGACTGTTTGAACCGGACGATGTAGAACCACTCGGGCTTAACGTCCTCCCGGCCCCAGGTCTCGTCCTCCGGCGCCGGGCTCTCGTAGCTGACTTCGGCGATCACCACTTCGGCGCCGCGCACGTATTCGGGGGTGCGGGTGTAGAACATGGCGGGCAGTTCGCGCACCTTCACCCGGTCTCCGGCCGTGAACTTGGCCGGGCCGGCCTGCCCGGAATACATCACCGGATCGCCCTTGCCGACCGCCTCGACGTGGAAACGATTGCGGTTGACCGACGATCCGTCGCCCTCGAACCTGGGTTGGGCCTGCGGGAGCCGACCGTCCAGACCACCGGCGTAGCGTTCCTGGACCTCCGTCAGTCGGTCGGTCAACTCGGCCCAGGTGATGTATTCCTTCTCGAGCAGCAGCTTGCCCGCTGACCAGAGCCAACGTGCGTAATAGGGGAGGCCGAGGTAGATCGGCAGACCCACATCGACATTGCCGAGCCGGCGTCGCTCCTCGGAAACCCAGATGCCGCCCCAACCGAGGACCTCGCAGAGCACGTAGGTCATCAATTCCCACTGCTCTTCCTCTTTCTCGAGGAAAGGTTCCGCCGCACTGAGCTGGGCGCCCTGATCATGATTGGTCTTCAGGTAGGCCCAGTAGTGCTCGGAGGTGATCATGTCCGGCGTCGGCCATTCCGGGATCTCCGGGTAGGTCGTCTTGAGGCGTGAGACCAATGCGAGCTGCTTCTCCCGTTCAGCGGCCGTACTCATGCGACTTCCCTCCTCGACGACAGCGGTGAGCCGACGCTAACACCGGCCCAGCCACTCGGACCGGATTTCACTCGACCCTTCACCCGGCGAACCGGTTGGCCGGGCGCCCCCCGATCCCGACGTCGAGGGCGAGCACGGCGCCCTCGTGCGGGTTGGCGGCCAGTTCGGTTTCGCTCAAGCCGAATCGCGCCGAGGTGACATAAAGCGTTTGAAGGTCATCGCCGCCGAAACAACAGGAGGTGGGGTTGGTGACCGGCAGGTCGACGCGGCCGGCAACCGTTCCGTCCGGGGCGAAGCGGATCAGGCAGCCCGCACCGAACCGGGCATTCCACAGGTAGCCCTCGGCATCCAGGGCTGACCCGTCGCAGCCGCCCGCCGGCGGCGATCCGTGCAGATCTGCGACGGCGATGATCTCGCCGTCGGGATCGAGTTGGTAGCGACGGATCTGGTTGGTCGAGGTGTCACCGAAATACATCGTCGCGGCGTCCGGCGACCAGGCCAGGGTGTTGGGCAGGCCGATATCGTCGAGCACTCGTATGCAGGCGCCGTTCGGGCTGAGCCGGTAGAGCGCACCGGTGGCAGCCGTCATGGCTTTGGGATCACCGGCGGCGGTGATGTTGTTCTGCATGGTGCTGAACCACAGCCGCCCGACCGGGTCGACCCCGGCCTCGTTGAAACGGTTCTCGGGCCGCTCCGGTTCCGGCTCGAGAAACGGCGCCAGCGACCCGGTTTTCAGGTCGAGGTAGGCCAGCCGGTTACGCAGTCCGACCACGGCACCACCGTCCTGCCGTAACACCAGGAAACAGGGAAAGTCGCCGGTGCCGTGGCTGGAGACGGTGCCGTCGGATGCCAGGGCGTGGACTGTGCGTCCGGTGATGTCGACCCATCGCAGTACCCCGTCGTCCCAGACCGGGCTCTCTCCGACACCGTTGGCGACATCATGGATCACGATCACCGCTACCGTCCTCTCCGCGAGAATGCGGTCAGTTGCCGACCGTCTCCCGGTAGGCGGCGACGTCGGCGTCGATGCCGGCCAACACCGCAGTCCATTCCGGAACCCACATCCGGACGTCTTTCAGCAGACTGGTCGGCGTCTGGACCCCGGTCTCGCCGGCGGCCTCACGGGCGACCGAATCAAGCACCGGAATACCGAACGCCTCGGTGGCGACCGTCTTTTGCACGTCTTCGGAGAGCAGATAGGCCAGTAGCTTCTTGGCCTCGACCGGATGGGGGGAGGCCACCGTGACACCCGCGACGTAGGGGATGGAGATGGTGGTGCGACTGCCATCGGGCATTGCGGGGAAGAAGATCGAGAAATTCGATCCATCGCTGTTGATCGATGCAAGATTCATCTGGACGTCACCGTTGGCGACCATCAGCTCGCCGCTGCTGACCTTCGGCTGCAGCGCGCTGGTCGAGGACGACGGCCCAACGTTGTTGGCCTGCAATGTCACCAGGAAGTCCAACGCGGCCTGCTTGCCCATCAGATGCTGCAGCAGCAAGAGCATCGCGGTGCCGTCGCCGGCCTCGCCGGGCGTCGAGTACTGGAGTTTGCCCTTGAACGCAGGATTCAGCAGGTCCTCCCAGGTGACGGGCCGGGGGTTGGCGCCGGGGTTGGCGATGAAAGCCAACGCGTTGTTGACGATCGGGACATAGATGGCTGCGGGGCCGACCACCTGGGAGGTGATTCCGGTGACGTCCACGTCGGAGGGTTGCAGCATGCCGGCTTGCGCAGCCTTCTGGATGAACGGGGGGAGGACGACGAGCAGGTCGGCCTTGGACTTCTCGTCCTGTGCGCGCGCCACGGTTTCACCGGAGCCCGCCTCCACCAGGTCGACCTTGATGCCGGTCTCCTCGGTGAACTGTTCGAACCGGGCCCGATACCAGGCGCCAAGGCCGCCGGCGCTGTAGACGTTGAGGGTCAGACCCGTGGGGGAGTCGGTCCCTCCGACACCACCGGAGTCGACAGTGTCGCCGCGACCGCACGCCGAGGTCAGGATGCCTAGTACGGCGATCAACACCAGAAGCGGATGGCGCAGATTCATCAGTCGGGTCTCATTTCCATCGGTTTGGCGTCTGACGATATTTGCTTCAGCCCCCTTGACGCATGAGTTCACCGATGCCGGTTTCGGGCCCAGCAGTGTCCCGCCGGGTTGACTTACGAACGGATGGACCGCGCCAACGGTGGGGTGTATCACTAAGCGGCATGGTGGTACACTTACCGTGTGCCGACGACGCGCCCTCGTTATCAGGTGACCGAAACCGCGGCGGTGGCGCGGGCTTTGGACCGGGCCGCCATGCGGTGGCCGGGCGAGCCCCGGTCGAAGCTGCTCATCCGCCTGGTCGAGGCGGGAGCGCACACCCTCGAGCATGACGAACAGGTCGCTTCCGAGCGGCACCGGTCCGCCGTTCTAGCCAGCGCCGGTCGCTACGACAACGCCTTCACGCCGGACTATCTGACCGACTTGCGCGGGGATTGGCCTGAGTGATCACACTTGACGCGAGCGTCCTCATTGCCCATCTCAACCGGGCTGATCCACATCATGAGGCGGCAACTGAACTGCTGCTGCACGGCACACCCGGGCGAATGCTTGTGCACGCCATGACGCTGGCCGAAGTGCTCGTCGGCGGCGTGCGGATAGGGCAGGGGGCCTCGATGCGAGACGATCTCCATTCCGCCGGCATCGTGCTCGCGCCGCCTGATGTCGACGAGCCATTGCGGCTCGCCGAACTTCGGGTGAGAACCCGACTGAAATTGCCTGACTGCTGCGTTCTCGACGTGGCGATCCATCACCGGGCGATGCTGGCAACGTTCGATACCGCCCTCGCGGACGAGGCGCATAGGCGTGGCATTGCCCTCGCGCGTTGATCAGAGCTGACCCAACGGCCGGCAGACATTGGACAACGCGTTCCAGTACTGACCGGGCCCACAGTCTTCCGCCGGACGCGGTGTCTGGCAGATGTTGGTAATCGGATCCCAGAATTGTCCGTTGATGCAATTCAACGGATCCGCCGAACCGATCCCGGCGCCGAACAGCGACGCCGCAGCAATGGGAAGAGCCGCGACAATGGCGATGACCGGGCGGCGTGACAGATTTCGCATGCGCCGATTCTTCCAGAGGTTGATCAAAATGGCTGTTCACCGGTGGTGGAGGGCCAGACCCTGGTCGGCTTGGGTTACTTGACATAATGTGGCTTATCGGCACAATGTGGGTGATGCGGCGACCTGGCCCGTTCGCCCGACCATCAGCTTTGCGTCCCTCCGCGCGGGCCGACCGTGGGACTTTGCCGACTACCCCCCTGGACTGCCGAGCAGCGCGCCCGGTGAAATCCGGAACCACAGAGTCGGACTCAAGACCGTCGGGGACACAGGGCTCCCGAGTCCGCATTTCCCAACCCGCCCCGCCCGGACTCAATGCCGCCCCCTCTCGGGACCGCAGCCTCCGCAAATCGTCACAGTGACGTTTCTAGATCAGTGGAGATTGGGCCGCCGAACGGCAATCCACGTCGCGGTGCCCCGCGCCCATGACGCGCTACGATCTCGCCGTGACTCTCAGAGCCGCCGAACTGCTGGCAATCGGGGTACTCGCCGTCCTTCTCGGTGCCGCACTTGTCTACCTGGTCGGGTCTTTCGTACTGATGGCCCGGCACGTCTCTCCGCGGCCGGGACAGCATCAGCTCGCGGCGATGTGGCGTGAGTTGTACTACGTGCTGATCACCCAGCCATTGATCCCGCTGTACTTCTTCATCGGGCGCCGACTGGGTCCCGGTGACGGCATCCCGGTGATCTTCATCCACGGCTACTTCCAAAACCGGGCTGACTTCGTTTGGCTGGCAAGGCAATTTCGCAAAGCATCCAAGGGCCCGTCATACGGATTCAATTATCCCTGGTTCGACTCCGTCGATCGCAACGTTCCCCGGCTGGCCCGATTCGTCGAACGCGTCTGCGCCGAAACCGGAGCCCAGCGGGTGACACTGGTCGCCCATTCCCTCGGTGGACTGGTCTCGCTCGAATATGCACACTCCCCTGCCGGCGAGCGCCGGGTGGCGCATTGCATCACCATCGGCACACCACACGCCGGGGTGAAGTGGCGCGGCCCGATCCTCGGCAAGGTCGCCAAAGAACTCCGCGAGGGCGGCGAGTTCACCGTCGAGCGCCGAGAGCGGGCCGTCACCACACCGACGCTGAGCGTCTACTCAACCCACGACAACATCGTGCACCCGCCGTCGACCAGCGAACTGGCCTCACGCGGCGGCAGCGACGTGGCCATCAACGGGCTGGGTCATCTGTCCCTGCTCTATTCGCCGGAGGTCGCCCGGGTGCTCATCGACTTCATCGATCAGTCCGAGTCATCTCAGGACTCGACTTAGGGTTCTCCAGTCTCCCGCAGTTGGCTGAGCCCGTCGAGGATCATCTCCAGGCCCAAGGCGAACGAGTCCTCCAACGGCACGGGTAACAGTGGGGCCACCGTGGCGGTGGCCGGGAAGCTGGATGGGTCCGCACCGCGCAGCGCGGCGGAGATCTGCGCCGTCGTAGCCGGCGGGGCGACCAATTGGGTGGCGAAGCCCAGGGCGTAGCGGGCGAGCATCACGGTGCTGTGGGCCGCTGATTGCGGCGGGAATCCGTGGTGCAGCATCACCGAGAACCAATGTTCCTTCAGCCTCATCGCGTTCGGGCCGATCGGCGGGTGCTCGGCCAGAAGCGGCGCGACGTTACAGTGATGGCTCAGCGCGCCGAAGGTCGCATGGGCAAGGCGCTGGCAGGCCTGCCGCCAGCTAGCCGTGTCCATGTCCACGGGATCGAGGTCGACCTCGCCGAGCACGCGGTCGATGACGTCGATGATCAAAGCGGACCGGTTGGGAAAGTGGCGATAGAGGGTTGCCGTGCTGGAACCAAGACGCTCGGCGAGCGTGCGCATCGACAGTGCCGCAGCACCCTCGTCGTCGACGATCGTCAGCGCCGTCTCGATGATGCGCCCAGCCGGAATGGGCGGCCGGCCTACGCCACGCCGATCCCCGGTATCCCGCTGACTGTTACCGGTGTGCGTTTCGGTCACCTCCTCAGTATCGCGGCTTGACATCGCATCCAGTAACGGCAACAGTGTTTTCGGCATACCGACAACACCGTAGCTGTTTTACGGTCAGCAGAACAGGACACGTCATGACGGCGACATACGCGAATCACGACCACACTCCGGCGACACTTGTTTCACGCCTGTCAACCGCCACCTTGCTCTCCGGAGCGGTGACCGCGATCCTGGGTGTCCTCGTCCTGATGTGGCCGGGCAAGTCGCTCATGGTCGCCGCCGCCCTATTCGGCGCTTATCTGCTGGTCAGCGGTATCGCGCAGGTGGTCTTCGCGTTCGCCCTGCACGTCTCGGCGGGTGGGCGGTTTCTGCTGTTCATCAGCGGCGCGGCATCGGTGATCCTGGCCGTGCTGGCCTTCCGGCACTTCGGTGAGGGCTATGCGCTGCTGCTGCTGGCCATCTGGGTCGGCATCGGGTTCGTTTTCCGGGGAGTGGCAACCACCGCCGCGGCGGTCAGCGATCGCGGCTACCCCGGCCGAGGGTGGGCGATCTTCGCCGGGCTCATCACGGTTCTGGGCGGCCTCATCGTGCTGGCGTGGCCGTTCGACTCGATCGCTGTCCTGGCCCTCGTCGTCGGTATCTGGCTCGTCGTGATCGGTCTGCTGGAGATCGTCGGCGCGGTCATGATGCGCAAAGAACTCGCGTGATCAACGGCCCCGTCTCACCGTGACCACCAAGGCCCTCGGATAGGCCGAACGCAACCTGGCAAACTGGCTAGCGTGATGCC
>LFFF01000050.1 GCA_001510415.1 Actinobacteria bacterium casp-actino6
GCCCTGCGAGACAACCTCTCACCTGGCCCGTTTCGGCTGCTAAAGGGAAGCGAGAATCTGGTTCATGGTGTCGATCTCCTTCTGCTGGCTCACCAGAATCGACTTCGCCATCGCAATGGCGTCGGGAAATTCACCGTTGGCGATTTCGTCCTGAGCCATGGTCAGGGCGCCCTGATGGTGCTTGATCATCCCGGTCAGGAACAGCCTGCTGGCCTCGACCCCCTGAGCGTTCGTCAACGCATCCATGTCAGCCGGCGACATCATGCCGTCCATTGCGGACATGCCGCCCATACCGGGCATCATCGACCCGCTGGGATTCGGCATTGTGGTGTCCGGCGGGGATCCTGGGCGGTTCATTCCGCCATGGTCCATACCCGGCATCCCACCCATACCCGGCATGCCCCACTGCTTCATCCAGCCCTGCATCTCGGCGATCTCCGGGCCCTGGGCGGCGTTGATCTGTCTGGCCAGATCGATCACCCGTGGGTCGATATCGGCCTTGCTCAGGATGATGTCGCTCATCTCGATCGCCTGTTGGTGATGGGGGATCATCATGTGGGCGAAGTGCATGTCGGCCTTGTTGTGCATCGCGGCCTGGGCGGACGCCGACGGCGGGGCTGCGCTCGTGGCAGCCGGCGTGGCATCCCTGGTTGCCGAGTTTCCACACGCACCCACGACGGCAACAGCCGCGAAAGCCGCTACCCCGGTGCACACTGTCCTGGTCCTGATCACAACGAATCCCTTTCATCGCACGCGTCGATTTCGTGTCCAGCCTTCCCAACCCACGTACTGGTGGCCTAGTCGTTGTGTGAAGATTCAATGAAGAACGACAACCCTTCATCCCTGGCGCCGGCGCCAGTGCCAGGGTTGGAACGGACTATCGGCACCGATACATCACGAGGGAGTCCCGGATGACGATCGCTATCTCGACGTCGTTGCAGTCGTCGTTCCCCGAGGCGGTGGCCCGCACCCGAGAAGCACTCGCCGGACAGGGTTTTGGTGTGCTGACGGAGATCGACATGAAGGCTACGTTGAAGGCCAAACTGGATCAGGATATGGAGAACTATCTGATCCTCGGAGCGTGCAATCCACCGCTGGCCCATCGCGCGGTGAACGTCGACCGCCAGATCGGCTTGCTGCTTCCGTGCAATGTGGTCGTGCGCAGCGACCCCTCCGATGAAAACCGCGTGCTGGTCGAGGCCATGGACCCCCAACTGCTGGTTCAGGTGACCGGGGAACCTGCATTGCAGGAGATCGCCGATGAAGTCACCGGCAAACTCCGCGCCGCACTTGCATCGTTGGCGTAACCCGCCGGCGACACCAGCTGTCAGGCTCGACCCGAACATCACTGTCGCCGACGGTCCCGGCGGTCGCCATTGCGGAGTATTGGTTCAGTAAAGATTCCACGAAGATTCCCTGTACGTGCGGTTCGGGCGGGCCGGGGCGCCCGAATCCGCTGCTACCGTCAGCGCCATCATGAGTGCGATGACAACGCCATCGAACGCCCGATTGTGGTTGGCAATCGGTCTTTTCGTCATCGGGGTCCTCTTCGGTTCACCACCGGTCGCAGCAGCCGCCCCGGATGTCGCGCACGCACACCACCATCTGACGGCCGACGGTCATCATGACCACCTGGCTTTCACGGAACACGCCCACATCGGCCTTGCCGCCACCCCCGCGGCACCGGACATGCTCGGCGATCTCACGGCCCCCCGATCGCGGGTGGCGCTTGTCGCCGTGGGACTGCTCTTCGCTACCGCCCTGGTGTGGGGTCTCGCTCCCCGTCACACAGTTCTGACCGGGCGGGACCCACCCCGAAGGTCGATCGTCAATTCTGCAGGCCGGGATGTACTTTCCCGGCTGTGCATCTCGCGCCGCTGATCGGATAGCGCAGACCGTTCGACCACATTCCTTCCGCGGGTCGATCGGTCGGTGACCGGTGTCCACTTCAGCGGCCGCGCTTGTATCTCGCGGCCCGGAACGGAAGCGACCCTCCGATGGCCTCTGTTATCCCACTTCAACCCGCAAACCGGCGCGCCACCAATCACCGGCCGCTGCGTAGCCACGATCCAGCCGGAACGCTCGCTGCAGCGGTCGGCAATACCCCGGTTCTCCGAGTCACTGAACCGTTCACCGATGGCGACCGGGGATTCTGGGCCAAGCTTGAGGGCCTGAATCCGGGCGGCATCAAGGATCGTCCCGCCATGCACATGGTGGCGCGGGCCCGGGCCCGGGGAGACCTTCGGCCAGGGGCGCGCATCATCGAGTCCAGCAGTGGCACTTTGGGTCTGGGCCTCGCCCTGGCCGCCAAGGTCTACGGACACCCGGTCACCGTCGTCAGCGACACCGGGCTCGAGCCGATTGTCGCCCGGATGTTGTCGGCCTACGGCGTTCGGGTCGAACAGGTCGGGACACCGCACCCGGAGGGGGGCTGGCAACAGGCACGGTGCGATCGGGTTGCGCAATTGCTGGCCGAAGACCCCGACGCATGGCATCCCGACCAGTACAACAACCCCGATAACGTCGATTCATACGGCGGACTCGCACTGGAGTTGAACGCCCAACTGGGCCGGGTGGACGTGCTGGTCTGCTCGGTGGGAACCGGTGGGCACTCATCCGGCGTGAGCCGCGCCCTGCGGGCGCTGAACCCGGCACTGGAGCTGATCGGGGTGGACACGGTGGGGTCGACCATTTTCGGGCAACCGGCCGCGTCCCGGCTGATGCGCGGATTGGGCTCGAGCATCCTGCCGGGCAACGTCGACTACCGAGCCTTCACTGAAGTCCACTGGGTCTCCCCCTCAGAGGCGGTGTGGGCCTCACGTGCACTGGCGAGAACCAACTATGCGACCGGCGGATGGAGTGTGGGCGCGGTCGCCCTGGTGGCAGGCTGGGCGGCCCGCACCTACCCGCCGACGACCACGATCGCGGCGATCTTCCCGGATGGCCCGCAGCGCTATTTCGACACCGTGTTCAACGACGACTACTGCCGTGAGCATGACCTGGGCGGAGAGCCCCCCGGCGAACCGCTGACCATCGTTGACCCCACCGCCACGGTGGTCAACTCCTGGGCGCGGTGCACCCGGGTGGTAGATCCGGCGGACGTGGGGCGCTGATGGGTACGGTCGCGCAGTTCCGCAGCTTCGGGTTGCCGAGTCGGCTGCTGATGGTCAATCAATTCGGTATCAACCTCGGCTTCTACATGCTGATGCCCTATCTGGCCGGGTATCTGGCCGGGCCGCTGGGTATGGCGGCCTGGACGGTTGGCTTGGTGCTCGGGGTCCGCAATTTCTCCCAGCAGGGCATGTTCATCGTGGGCGGCACCTTGGCCGATCGCCTCGGCTATAAACCCCTCATCGTCGCGGGCTGCCTGCTCCGCACTGCCGGCTTCGGACTGTTGGTCTTTGCCCACTCGCTGCCCGCAGTGCTGATCGCCTCCGCGGCAACGGGTTTCGCCGGAGCACTGTTCAACCCGGCGGTGCGGGCCTACCTTGCCGCCGATGCCGGCGAGCGACGGGTGGAGGCGTTTGCGTTGTTCAACGTCTTCTATCAGGCCGGTATCCTCGCCGGCCCACTGGTCGGATTGGCCTTCATGGCGATCGACTTCCGGGTGACGGCCGCCGGTGCGGCAGCCGTGTTCGCGCTACTGACCGTCGCCCAGTTGTTCGCCCTCCCAAAACGGGATTCCGGGCCCGCCGGGGAGAAGAGTTCCGTTCTGCAGGACTGGCGAACCGTGGCGGGCAACCGTTCGTTCCTGCTGTTCTCGGTGGCGATGATCGGTTGCTACCTGCTGTCCTTCCAGGTCTACCTGGCACTGCCTCTGCACGCGGCTGAGATCGCACCCCACCGTGCCTCGACGCTGATCGCCGCCGTCTTCGCGGTATCCGGGGTAGTGGCAGTGCTCGCACAGTTGCGGATCACCCGATGGTTCTCCAGTCGGTGGGGTTCGGGCCGCTCGCTGGTCATCGGCATGACGGTGGTGGCGCTGTCGTTCCTGCCGCTGATCCTGCTGCCGGACAATCGGTTTGGAAGCATCGTGGCCATCGGCGCATTGCTGGTCAGCACCGCGGTCCTGGCGATCGGATCGGCGGCGGTGTTCCCCTTCGAGATGGACACCGTGGTAGGCCTCTCCGGCGGCCGCTTGGTCGGCACCCATTACGGCTTCTACAGCACCATCGTCGGCGTCGGCATCCTGGTCGGCAATGTCGCCGTCGGGGCGCTGATCGAGGCCGCGAGCGCGCGGGGTGCGGGCGTGCTGGTGTGGTCCGCACTGGCGCTGATCGGCCTCATTTCGGCGGCCGCACTACGTGCCCTGGCCCGCGGCGGCCACCTGCGGTACCCCAGCGACCCGCAGGCGGTGAGTGCCACCCGGTGACCGACACCCCCGCCCGGAAAACCGCTTTTCAACATGTGATTCATCAGCCCAGACAGCACACACAGATGGAGGTTCCCGTGTTCACATCCCTACGGCGCGCAGCAGGAGTTCTCATGGTCGGAGGAGTGGTGGCCATGCTCAGCAGCCCGGCCGCGGCCGCCCACGTCGACGCCGAACTCGACGGCACCGGCCCCGGCGGATTCGGGGTGGTCACGTTGGGGGTTCCCACCGAGTCGGGCAAGCCCAGCACCACCAAAGTGCAGGTCCGCATCCCCGATGAGACCCCGCTGCGGACGGTGCGGGCTGAACCGTTGGCGGGCTGGACGCTGGACATCCAGACGCGAAAGATCGACCCGCCGTTGCGCAAGGACGACGGCACCCCGGTCAATGAGGTGGTCAGCACCGTGACCTGGACAGCGGCCGCCGGCGGCGGTATCCCGCAGGGACAGTTCCAGGAGTTCGGGCTCTACCTCGGGCCCATGCCGGATGCCGATACCCTCGCACTGCCGACGACCCAGACGTTCTCCGACGGCAGCACCGAGGTCTGGGCAGAGCAGGCCACCGATGGCGAGAAGCCCAAGTTTCCGGTCCCAACAGCGACCATCGCCCGGCAGTCCGGCGGTGGCCTGCTACCCGTCATCTCCTGGACCGCCCTGGGGCTCTCGGTGATCGGGCTGGGACTGGGCGTACTCGCGATCGACCGGTCCTCCCGCCGCCCGGCCGGCGTCGATTCCGTCTCTGCGGAGGACTGACCCGATGAAGCGCACTCCCTCGATCTCCGCGGTCGCCTCCCTCGTCATCGTCGTCGGATCAGGCTGCGGCTCCGGTGCGGACCCCTCAGCACAGTCGCCGACCGCTGACAAGCCTTCACCGGTGACGTCCGCACCCAGTTCCGTGGCTGTGCCTCCGGAGCGCGGGACGGTGATCAGGGTGGGAATAGCCGGGGGTGCGGTGACCCCCACCAATGCCGAGGCAGAGGCCGTCGCGGGCCAGCCGATCGTGCTCGAGGTCAGCAGCGATGCACCCGACAGCATTCACGTTCATTCCGTGCCGGAACATGTCTTCGAGATACAGCCCCGCCCCGATCAACGGTTCGAGTTCACCGTCGATATTCCCGGACAGGTGGACGTCGAACTACACGAACTGAATCGGACGGTCGTCACCATCACGGTCCGGCCTTGATGACAGCCACCACCGACACCGTTCTAGCGCACGGCGTGGGCGGCTCGACCGATCTGCCGATCCCGCTGACCTACGCGCTCGTCGGCGGTGTGTGGGCATTGATCCTGACCTTCGCCGTCGTCGCGGTTGCATGGCGGACACCGAAATTCGACCCGGCCAAGCCCGGGCGCGCCCTGCCGAAGTGGGTCACCGATATGGTCGACTGCCCGGCAGTTCGACACCTCCTGGCGGCAATCGCACTCCTCTTCGCGATCTGGGTTGGCGTGGCGGCGATCTGGGGACCGCAAGACGGTGACAATGCGTTGCCCGGATCGTTCTACGTTCTGTTGTGGGTCGGCCTGGTCGCCATCTCAGTCGTCGTCGGACCGATTTGGCGAGTCATCTCGCCGGTGCGCACCGTCTGGCGACTCCTCGGACGGTGGCGAACCCCCAACACCCGTCGGCGTTATCCCTCCCGCTGGGGGTACTGGCCGGCGGCCACGGCCCTGTTTGCGTTCGTCTGGCTGGAACTGGCCAGCCCCAATCCCGGATCGCTGACCGCGATCAAGCTGTGGATCCTGTTGTACGCCTTGGCCATGTTCGTCGGGGCGGCGATGTTCGGGTCGACGTGGTTTGCCCATGCCGATCCCTTCGAGGTGTACAGCGTGACGGTGTCACGGCTGGCACCCTTCCGGCGAAACCGCGAAACCGGACGGATCGTCCTTGGTAACCCGCTTGATCACCTGCCGACCATGCCAGTGCGGCCCGGCATCGTCGCGGTGATGGCGGTGCTCCTCGGTTCCACCGCGTTCGACAGTTTCTCCCAGTTCACGGGCTTCCGGAACTTCGTCGACCGCAACGCCGCCGGTGTACCGGTCATCGGCGAGGCCGGCGGCGCCTCGGTCCTGCGCAGCCTCGGATTGCTGTTCTTCATCGTCGCCGTCGGAGTGAGCTTTTCCGCCGCCGCGCGCGCCACCGGCGGCCTGACGCGGATACAACGCCGCGCCCTGCCGGGTCGACTGGCGCACTGCCTGATCCCGATCGTCGTGGGTTACATCTTCGCCCACTACCTGTCCTATCTTGTCGAGCGCGGTCAAGAGACCATCGTCCGACTGGCCGACCCGCTGGCCAGGGGATGGCACCTCCTGGGCCTCGATTCCGGCGACGTGATCTATGTCCTGTCGATGAATCCGACGCTGCTGTGGACCATCAAGGTCGCCTTCGTCGTGGCAGGACACGTCGTTGGCGTGCTCGCCGCCCACGATCAGGCATTACGGGTCATCCCGGTCGGCCACCAACTGACCGGGCAACTCGCCATGATGGCGGTGATGGTCGCCTACACCCTCACCGGGCTCTACCTGCTCTTGGGTGGTTGACCGTTCAGGTGTCTCCCCCGAGGCCACCGGGTTCTCACAGCTGCGGGGATTGAGATGACCCGTCGTCGGCACGCACGGTGGCGCGATTGGGCCTGGGACGCCAGAACCGAGGTGCCCGATCGGGCGCCGGCAGTGCGCCGGAGGCAGACCCCCACACGATCAGGCGATGCGTTCAATCGTGCCGAGTTCACCCTCCAGCTTGTCCCGGGCGACTTCGGCGTCATACCGGGCCTGCATATTGATGAAGAACATGTCGCTGAGCCCCAACGCACGCGACAGTCGCAGCGCAGTGTCAGCCGTGATCGCCCGTTTCCCGTGCACGATTTCGTTGATACGGCGGGGTGGCACGTCGATAGCCTTGGCGATCCGGTACTGGGTGATGCCCATCGGCTCGAGAAACTCCGTCATCAAGATCTCCCCGGGATGGGTGGGTGCGAAGTCAGCCATATGCCTGCCCTTTCTAGTGGTAGTCGACGAACTCGACGTTCGACGCACCGCCGGCGCTCCAGGTGAAACAGATTCGCCATTGGTCGTTCACCCGCACGCTGTACTGACCGGTGCGGTCCCCGCTCAGCTTCTCCAGCCGATTGCCGGGCGGCACACGCAGATCGTTGATAGTTCCAGCGGCATCGATCAGGGTCATCTTGTTGTACGCGAGTCTGCTGAGTTCCGGACTGATCCTCTTGACGTAACGACGCTGCCAGATCGCCTCCGCGTCCTTACTCCGGAACGAGCGGATCACCTGCCAATGATAACGTCCGGCGTTAGTAACGTCAACCGTTACTAAGCCCGCCATGCACCGCGCGGAATGTCCCGCCAACCCGGCCGAAGATGCGGAATCTGAAGTTTGAAAGTATCGGATTCCGAGGTTGTACAACTCGGGACTTGGAGACATTTCCGCAGCTAGCGAGTGCGCCCGAAGGGATTCGAACCCCTAACCTTCTGACATATTCGGCGGTATCCCAGGGTCTGAGTGAGTCCGAGTGGATACGGCTCTGCCAGGCTTTTCCCGCCTGGGAGACCATTCCGATATTGCTCGATCCGTGCGGATCCGCGGACGTTTGTATCGGGAAAGTGGCGGATTCAAATTGATGGCGCCGGGCCCGCGCGCCAGGTGACGAGTCACGTCGCAGGAGTCCCCTGGGGCAACCGATTCACGTGGTCAACGATCGTCCACGACGCGCGAGGTCAGCGCGTTCCCGGTTGCCATACCGGCCCACGGAACATAAACCCCATGCGTCGCGCCAACGGCGTGCGGATTTCAGGGCGTGGCCGATCACGATGAACTCGCTGAAGGCCACCTCAAAAGGGTTGAAGGTGTTCATGTTGTGGGTCAGCAGCCCGAAGACCACCCGTTCTTCCTCGGGTTCGAACGTGCTGAACATCCGGTCCCAGATGATTAATTCCGTGCGGCCGAAGTTATTGTCCAGATACTGCTTGTTGGAGCCGTGGTGAACCCGGTGGTGCGACTGAGTGTTCATGACGAATTCGACGGCCCAGCCAGCGTTCAGACCCGTTCGGTGTGGATGAAGAATCGGTAGATCAGGCTGATCGACTGCTGCAGCAGGAAGGCGAAGTTGCTCAGTGGCCGCTTTCGCCTGTGAGTACGTCGATGACGCGGGGTGCGAAAAATATCCTCTTGTAAGCCTTTTCGTCGACGACGTCCAGAATTCCGAGCTCCATGAGCTGGCTGATCAAGGCGTTCGCGCGCCCGTAGGAGATACCCAGTCGCGCTTCGACCTGACGCACGGTGAACGACGGATTCGCGACGGCCAGATCAACCAGGGCACGTGCGTTCGCCGAGCGCAGGTTGGAGCCACCAATGACGTCGGCCAACTCAGCTTGCACCCTGACTAAGGCCCGCATCTGCGTGCGGGTCGACTCGGCAGAGGCTCGCAGTCCGGCAGCGAAGAACCCGATAAACGGATCCCAGTCTCCTCGGGTGCTCACCGCGAGAAGGTGGTCGTAGTAATCGGTGCGCCGTGCCTCAAACCATGGGGAAACCGTCAGCGTGGGCTCGGTGAGCACCCCGATGGCTTGTAGGTGCAACACGATTAACAGCCGACCTAGCCGCCCGTTCCCGTCGATGAACGGGTGCAAGGTCTCTAGCTGATAGTGCGACATTGCAGTGGCCACGACTGGATCGACCCGGGCACGGTGGTCCTGCCGCATCCACCCGACGAGCCCATCGAGGCCTGCTTTCAGATGATCCCCGGGAGGGGAGGGAACGAAACGCGCCGCCGCCAAGGGGTTGCTGTGCACCGCTCCGCCGGCCCGATTGCCGATAACCACCTGGGTGTCTCGCAGCCGTCCCGAACCGCCAGCCAGTGGTGTGCCCCGCATCAATATCCCGTGGAGATCCTCCAGGAAGGCCGTGGTAATCGGACGGCTATCTCCGACCCATCCGAACCCGTAGTTGGCCATTCGCTCGTAATTCAGGATTTCAACGAGATCCAACGTGGCGGGTTCATCTGCGTCAGCAGTCAGCACCTGCCTGAGGGGGGCGTAGGTACCCTCCAGCGCAGAGGTAGCCTGCGCCTCGCGGCGTAGCGTCGGGGCCCGGAGCAATGTCGGGTCGGGGAGCTGGGCGGAGGTGCTGTCCAGCGCGGCAAGTGCTGCCCGCGCTTCTGCCACTGCGAGGATTGTCGACGCGCTGATTGCCGGCATATCGTCGGGAAGGGGTGCTGGCACAAACGCCTTGCCCGGACTGCCGTCCGGTGCGGTCACATCCACCAGTGAGCCAGACGTGCCGTTTACGAACATTGCCAAGTCCACAATGTCTGACTATAGCCACTTGTCAGACATTGTGGACTCAACCGCCTGCACCGCTGGGGCACTCAACCGCCCGCCGCCGTTGCGGCAGTGGCGGGGCGACTACCGGGCTTATCGGTGATACCGGCCTACCTCGTCGGCATAGGCCTACGTCCAGAACACGCGCCAGCCTTCGCTCGGCGCTGAGCAAATCGGCGCAGGAAGTGGCTGATCGGTTACCGATTCATGCATTGGGCTACTGAGTTCTCAACCAAAGATGCGGAAACTGTTTTCAAAGTATCGGACTCCGAGGTTTTACGACTCGGGACTTGGAGACGTTTCCGCTGGTAGAGAGTGCGCCCGAAGGGATTCGAACCCCTAACCTTCTGATCCGTAGTCAGATGCTCTATCCGTTGAGCTACGGGCGCCGATCTTCAATTGTCGTGGCTGAGCGAGTCAGCCGCGGCGGAGGCGAGAGGATTTGAACCTCCGGTCCCCTTTAAGAGGGACAACTCATTAGCAGTGAGTCCCATTCGGCCGCTCTGGCACGCCTCCTGAACCACCGAGAGCGTACACAGGCCGGATAACCCATGGCAAAGCCGGACCCGGCCGACCTGGGGCGACCCTTAGACTTGGCCGAATGACCGCGCGCCTGCGCCCCGAACTGTCCGCGATCCCGGCTTACACCCCCGGCAAGACCGTGCCCGGCGCGATCAAACTGGCCAGCAACGAAACCGTCCACGGCCCACTTCCGAGCGTCCGGGAGGCGATCGCGGCGGCCACCGAGACGATCAACCGCTATCCGGACAACGGCAACGTCGAACTGCGCGAGCACCTGGCCCGCCACCTCAGCGCCGACGGCGACTTTCCGCCGGAACGGATCGCTGTGGGCTGCGGCTCGGTGAGCCTGTGCCAGCAGTTGATCCAGATCACCGCCACCGTCGGCGACGAGGTGCTCTTCGGCTGGCGCAGTTTCGAGGTCTATCCGCTGCAGGTGCGGGTGGCCGGCGCGACACCGGTGCAGGTGCCCCTACGCAATCACACCTTCGACCTGGACGCGATGCTGTCCGCGATCACCGAGCGCACCCGGCTGATCTTCGTGTGCAACCCGAACAACCCCACCTCCACGGTCGTCGACCCCGGCGAACTAGCCCGGTTCGTGGCGGCGGTGCCGCCGGAGATTCTGGTGGTGATCGACGAGGCCTACGTAGAGTACATCCGGGACGGCCTGCTGCCGGACAGCCTGGGGCTGGCCCGCAGCCATCCCAATGTGGTCGTGCTGCGAACCTTTTCCAAGGCCTACGGCCTGGCCGGGCTGCGGGTCGGCTACGCCGTCGGCGACCCGGAGGTCATCACCGCCCTGGGCAAGGTGTACGTGCCGTTCACCTCCAGCAGCCTCTCGCAGGCCGCCGCGATCGCATCGCTGAAAGCGGCCGGGGAATTGCTCACCCGCACCGACGCGGTGGTGGCCGAGCGGGACCGGGTCAGCGCCGCACTGGAAGGACTCGGGTACGACTTCCCGCCGTCACAGGCCAACTTCGTCTGGCTGCCGCTCGGCGAGCGCACCGGCGATTTCGCCCGCCAGGCCGCCGAGGCGCGGGTGCTGGTGCGTCCCTATCTCAACGAAGGCGCCCGGGTGAGCATCGGCGCACCGGAAGAAAACGACGCCTTTCTGCGTTTCGCCCAGCAGTGGGCCGTCAACTGACCGGCCACTCGGCGCCGGACCCAGCGACCCGGCCGGTTAGCGTGGGACACGCAGTAACGCTCCACGAGGAGGGATCGGCCGTGGGCAGGATCTATGACAACGTCAGCGAACTGGTCGGCCGGACCCCGCTGGTCCGGCTGAACCGGTTGACCGAGGGTCTGGGCGCCCAGGTGGTGGCCAAGCTGGAGTTCTACAACCCGGCCAACAGCGTCAAGGACCGTATCGGCGTGGCCATCATCGACGCCGCCGAGCGCGCCGGGGAACTCCAGCCCGGCGGCACCATCGTCGAGGCCACCAGCGGCAACACCGGCATCGCGCTGGCGATGGTTGGCGCGGCCCGCGGCTACAAGGTCATCCTGACCATGCCGGAGACCATGTCGACCGAGCGACGGGTGATGCTGCGCGCCTACGGCGCCGAAATCGTGCTCACCCCGGGTTCGGAGGGGATGGCCGGTGCGGTGGCCCGGGCCAAGCAGATCATCGCCGACACTCCCAACGCGATCTCGGCCAATCAGTTCGCCAACCCGGCCAACCCGGCGATCCACGCCGCGACGACCGCCGAGGAGGTCTGGGCCGATACCGACGGCCGGGTCGACATCTTCGTGGCGGGTATCGGCACCGGCGGCACCGTCACCGGGGTCGGCCATGTCCTCAAGACCCGCAAGCCGGGTGTCCAGATCGTCGGCGTCGAACCCAAGGACTCCCCGCTGCTGACCGAGGGTCAGGCCGGGCCGCACAAGATCCAGGGCATCGGCGCCAACTTCGTGCCCGAGGTGCTCGACCGGCAGGCCTACGACGAGATCATCGATGTCGAACTCGATGACGCCGTGCGGGTGGCCCGGGACCTCGGTACCGAGGAGGGGATCCTCGGCGGCATCTCCTCCGGGGCGATCATCTGGGCGGCACTGGAACTGGCCAGGCGACCGGAGAACGCGGGCAAGCTGATCGTCGCGATCGTCTGCGACTACGGCGAGCGGTACATCTCGACGGTGCTGTTCGACGATATCCGGGACTGATCGGGTGACGCTGCTGTCGCGGTTGCGCGAGGACCTGCACAACGCCCGCCTTCATGACCCGGCATCACGCGGTCATGTCGAGAACGCACTGGTCTACTCCGGTTTGCATGCGATCTGGGCGCACCGACTCGCCCACCGGCTGTGGTCGGTGCCGGCCCTGCGTGGCCTCGCCCGCGTCGTCAGCCAGGTGACCCGCTTCCTGACCGGCATCGAGATCCACCCGGGGGCGAGCATCGGCCGGCGATTCTTCATCGACCACGGGATGGGTGTGGTGATCGGGGAGACCACTGAGATCGGCGACGACGTGATGCTCTACCACGGGGTGACACTCGGCGGGCGCTCCCTGGAGCGGGGCAAGCGCCACCCCACCCTCGGCGACCGGGTCACCGTCGGCGCCGGCGCGAAGGTCTTGGGGCCGGTGCAGATCGGGACCGACAGTGCGATCGGCGCCAACGCCGTCGTCACCCAGGACGTTCCGCCGGAATCGATTGCCACCGGGATCCCGGCGGTGGTGCGGCCGCGGGCGGCGGCACAGCGGGAGCCACTGGTCGACCCGACGAGCTATATCGATCCGGCGATGTACATCTGACCCTGATCCGGGTCGCCCCCCGCCGGGGTCGTAGCCTTCATGGCTATGAGCACGCCGTTTGAATCCCTCGCCGTGGAGGTCATGGACAACGTTGCCCGGGTCACCCTGCTCGGCCCCGGCAAGGGCAATGCCATGGGCCCGGCGTTCTGGGCCGAGATGCCGACGGTGTTCGGCGAACTCGATGCCGATCCGGAGGTGCGCGCGATCGTGCTGACCGGATCGGGGAGGAACTTCAGCTACGGCCTGGATCTGGTGGCGATGGGCAACACGCTGGGAGACACCATGTCCGGCGAGGTCTCGGCGCGGCCGCGCAGCGACTTCCACCACACCGTCAAGCGCATGCAGCAGTCCATCACCGCGGTGGCCGACTGCCGGACGCCGACGATCGCCGCGATCCAGGGCTGGTGCATCGGCGGCGGGGTGGACCTGATCAGCGCGGTGGACATCCGCTACGCCAGCGCCGACGCGAAGTTCTCGGTGCGCGAGGTCAAGCTGTCCATCGTCGCCGACGTCGGCAGCCTGGCCCGGCTGCCCTACATCCTGTCCGACGGCCACCTGCGCGAACTGGCGCTGACCGGCAAGGACATCGACGCCGCCCGCGCCGAACGGATCGGACTGGTCAACGAGGTGCTGCCGGACGCCGAGGCGGCCCTGGCCGCCGCCCACGCCACCGCCGCCGAGATCGCCGCGAACTCACCACTGGTGACCCGTGGCATCAAGGACGTCCTCGACGAGCAGCGCACCGACGACGTCGCCGCCAGCCTGCGCTACGTCGCGGCGTGGAACTCCGCCTTCCTTCCGTCCAAGGACCTCAAAGAGGGCATCGCGGCGATGTTCGAGAAACGCGCGCCGCACTTCACCGGAGAGTGAAAGCCGCTGCGCACGATATGGACCGCATGTGACTGAGCCTGGCGTCGGCCCGGCAATCGACGCCGATGTGATCATCGCGGGTGCGGGCCTGTCCGGGCTCTCCCTCGCGGTGGCATTGCTGGATACCGCCCTGCCGGATGACGCGCGAATCCTGCTCATCGATCCACGCGAGACCCTGAGCGGCGCCGACCGGACGTGGAGTTTCTTCGATCTGGTGCCACACGCGTTCGAGTCCGCGATCGCCCATCGCTGGAATCACTGGCGGGTCCGCAACGGCGGCGTCGAGGCGCTGCGCTCCGCGCCGGGACTCACCTACTGCTGCATCCCCGGCGAGCGCTTCTATGAGATCGCCCTCGAACGCCTCGCCGCCGCGGGCACGCGCGTCGAGATCATGGGTGGCGTGACGGTCGAGCACCTCCACGATCGCGGCGACCATGTCGAGGTACACACCGGCACCGGCGTGCTGCGCGCGCGCCTGGCGATGGACTCACGGCCGCCATCGCTGCCGCAGGCCACCGATGGCGATAAAGACGTGCACCTGTTGCAGCACTTCCGCGGCCGCGTCGTGCGCAGCACCGAGCCGGTCTTCGAGGTCGACACCGCGACACTGATGGACTTCGACGTCTCACAGGCCAACGGAATCCACTTCGTCTACGTGTTGCCTTTCGACGCACACACGGCGCTGGTCGAGAGCACGTTCTTCACCGAGCGACGACTGCCCGACGCCGTGTACGAAGAGGCTATCGAGACCTGGCTCGCGCAGCGGCTGCCCCAGGCCGTGTTCGAGACGGTCTCGCAGGAGGCCGGGGTGATCCCGATGTCGACGGCGCCCTTCGACGGGTGGCCGAGCCCGAGGATCGTGCGGATCGGAACCGCGGGCGGACATGCGAAACCGTCGACCGGATATGCCTTTCTGGCCGTGCAGCGCTTCGTCCACGAGTTCGCGCCGCGGGTGGTCGCCGCGCTACAGGCGGGCGGATACGCCGAGCCGCCCGCCGCCCGGAGTCCGCGCACCACAGCGCTGGACACCATTTTCCTGTCGTACCTGCGCAGCCATCCCCACCGTGCGCCGGAGACGTTCTACCGTCTGTTCGAGCGGGTGCCTCCCGCGGTGCTGGCCCGCTTCCTCTCCGATACCGGAACTCTCGCAGATGATCTGACGGTCATGCGCACGAGTGACTCTCCCCGACTCGCGCTCGAAACGGTTCGTGCGGCACCCCTCCTGCGCCGCAGGAAGCGGTGACCGACCGCGCCACCTAGACGACGATCAGCGATACAGACGGGTCGACATGACGAAGGTCGGCGGGGTCCGACGTCACGACGGTGGAATCGCGGTCGCGTGCCACGAGGGCGACGTGCACGTCCACGACATCGGGGTGCCCGCTACGTCCGCACAGCAGGCCCACCGCGCGGGCCTCCAGCTCGTCCAGTGCGACGACGGTCACGGCGGGATCGCCAAGAAGACGCGCCACCCGAGCCTGACGCGGACCGCCGCGCCAGGCCCGAGCAATGACGCCCGTGGGGACGGTGACTGCGATGCCATTCTCGATAACTCGCTGCAGGAGGGCGCGGATACGCGGCTGGCCGCGCTCCAAGGCCAGCAGCGCCCCGGTGTCGAGCGTCAATGCAACAGGCCTAGTTGAGCTCAAGACCGAGCGCCTTGTCAGCCCAAGCGAGGTCTTGGGCACTTACCGGGCCCAGTTCGCAGTCGAGGTCACCGAGCAGCTCTGCCAGGCTGTTCTCACGTTCAGCCCGGGCGACAGCCGCGCTGATGAATCCCGACACCGACGCCGCTCGTCCGCCTTGAACCGCGCGCTGGATCGCTTCGACCTGCTCATCCGGCAAGCTGACAGCAATCTTCCTGGTCATACCGAAAGAATGCCGGTAGGCGGCCCGATGGGGGCGACGGGCCAGAAACCGCCTCTGAACTGCGGTGGCGGAGGGATTTGAACCCCCGGTCGGTGTTAGCCGACTCTCGCTTTCAAGGCGAGTGCATTAGGCCGCTCTGCCACGCCACCGCTGCACAGGGTAGCGCGCCGCGAAGCGAACCGGTCAGGACCGGACGACCCTGCCGTTGGTCCCGACCGTCTTCAGCGCGGTCGTGACCCGGCGGCAGTTTTCCCCCATCGCCGACATCTGCGGACGGGTCAGCGGCCGCAGGAAATGCTCGCGGACCCCTTCGGCGTAGGTCGCCATCGCCTCGGCGGCGACGGCGCGGCCCCGGTCGGTAATGCTGGCCAGCACGCCCCGGCCGTCCTCCGGGCTGGCCTCGCGTTGAACGAGACCGGCCTGCTCGAGCCGACGGATCTGCCGGGTCACCCGACTCGGCAGGGACAGCAACTGCTCGGCGAGGTCGCCCATCCGGGCTGACCCGGTCGCGGACTTGTCCAGAATCTCCAGCAGGCGCACATCGACGAGTGTCAGCTTGTGCTGTTCGGACAGCGTCCGGTTCAACGTTCCCGATAGTCGTAGTGCCGCGTCGAGAAAGTTCTCCCACGCGCGCTGCTCCGCGATGTCCAGTCCCGGCATCTCACTTGCCGTTCGCCCCCCGATTATCCCAACCATGCCGTGATGGTAGGCGATCACGTGGGCCGATTCGGGCGGTTCGGGACAGAGTAGCGTGACGCCGATGCACGCCATCGTGACGACCGCCGGCGGGCTCAGTTGGCAACAGGTCCCCGACGTCAACGCCGGCCCCGGCGAGGTGCTGATCGAGGTTCGGGCGGCCGGGGTCAACCGTGCTGACCTGCTGCAGGCCGACGGGAAGTACCCGCCCCCGCCCGGGGCCAGCGAGATCATCGGCCTCGAGGTGTCGGGGGTGATAGCGGAGCTGGGCGATGGGGTCACCAATCTCACTGTCGGACAGGCGGTTTGCGCACTGCTGGCCGGTGGCGGTTACGCCGAGTACGTCGCGGTGCCGGCCCGGCAGGTGATGCCCATCCCCGACGGTGTCTCCCTCGAGGACGCCGCCGGCCTGCCCGAGGTGGCCTGCACGGTGTGGTCCAACCTGATCATGACCGGCCGGATGTCGCCGGGTGAGTTGCTTCTCGTGCACGGCGGGGCCGGCGGTATCGGCAGCCACGCCATCCAGGTGGCCAAAACACTGGGTGCCGTGGTCGCGGCGACGGCGGGATCGGCGGCCAAACTCGACCTGTGCGGGTCACTCGGCGCCGACGTTGTCATCTCACACCGGGACGAGGATTTCGTCGAACGGGTCCGCGACGCCACCGACGGCCGCGGCGCCGACCTCATCCTCGACGTGATGGGTGCGGCCTATCTGAACCGCAACCTGGCCGCCCTCGCCCTCGACGGCCGGTTGCTGATCATCGGCATGCAGGGCGGGGTGCGGGCCGAGTTGAACATCGGCACCCTGATCGGCAAGCGACTGACCGTGATCGGCAGCGCGCTGCGCAGCCGCCCGGCCGAGGGACCCCACGGCAAAGACGCGATCGTCGACGCCGTGGTCGAGTCGGTGTGGCCGATGATCTCCCGCGGGCAGGTTCGACCGGTCATCGGCGCCCGCCTGCCGATCGACCGCGCCGATGAGGCGCACCGGGCACTGGCGGCCGGCGGGG